>JBFKMV010000010.1:0-53645 GCA_041629655.1 Candidatus Polarisedimenticolaceae bacterium | reverse complement strand
CCTGGGGACGCTGGCGCTCTACGGCGCCGTGGCGCCCTGAGCGGAGCCGACGGCCTTCGTCGCCCGCTCGATCTGCTCGCCCAGCCGGTCCAGCACCTCGGCGGTCAGCCCGATCGACGCGTCGGCCTCGGACCAGCGCCGCGCCTCGATCGTCTCGCGCACCGCGGGCAGCGTCTTGACGCCGTAGCCGGTGTAGAAGCCCGGGGCGTAGACGAGGTGCGTGTACCAGGTGCGGCCGGGGAGCCCCTCCGGGCGGCCCATGGCGCGTTCCAGGTCCTTGAGCACCGCGTTCAGCGCGGCGGCCTTGTCCGCCGGGAGCGCGCCGTCTTCAGCGCGCGCCGCCGTCAGCGCTTTGTCGTACGCCGCGACGCGGCCGCGCAGGCGCTCCATGGCGTTCTCGAGCGGCGCGAAGTTGAGGTGTGGCACCGCGGCCTCACGCTTCGGCGGTCGCAGATTCTCCTTCGGGTCCGCCGCGGCGGCGTAGTCGCCGGCGTCGATGCGGCGGTTCGTCTCCGCCGTCGACTCGCGCATCGTGTCGGCCAGCTCCTCGAGCTCGTCGACGTAGGAGCCCAGCGTGTCGACCAGCGTCGCGGGGTCGAACGGCAGCACGTCGGCCTCGGCCAGCCGCAGCGCGGTGCGGCCGGCGACCTGGGCCAGCGCGATGCCGTAGACGAAGCCGGGGTCCATGAACCGCACGTAGTGGTCGATCGAGTCGTAGGCCGAGTGGTACTGGCCGTAGTCGCCCTCGCCGCCGAAGCCGAGGTTGAGCGAGGCGATCCCGAGGTGCTGGAGGAACGGCGTGTAGTCGGACCCCGAGCCCAGCGCGGACAGCGGCAGGTCGCCGCCCGTTGCGGCGCGCTTCCGCTCCTCCTCGTCGCCGTGCACCTTGATCCGCGAGCGCAGCCGCTCCAGCACGGGCATGCCCTGCACCGGGTCGGCCACGTCGCGGGCGACGCCGTTGAGGAACGGTTGCAGCGAGTGCGAGCCCGCGAGCCCCAGGAAGCCGCGGCCGTTGGAGTCGCTGTTGATGTACGCCACGGCCTTGGCGCGCAGCTCGTCGGCGTGCGCCTCGGCCCACTCCACCGAGCCGAGCAGCCCCGGCTCCTCGGCGTCCCAGGCGGCGTAGACGATGGTGCGCTTCGGCCGCCAGCCGCTCTTCGTCAGCGCGGCCACGGCGCGGGCCTCCTCCATCAACGCCACCATGCCGCTGACCGGGTCGGTGGCGCCGTTGACCCAGGCGTCGTGGTGGTTGCCGCGGATCACCCACTGGTCGGGAGACTCCCGCCCGCGCAGCACCGCGATCACGTCGTGCGCCTCGGCCAGCTTCCAGTCGAACGCGACCGCGAGCCGCACCTTCGCCGGTCCGGGACCGAGGTGGTAGGTCAGCGGCAGCGCGCCGCGCCACTCGGGCGGCGCCACCGGTCCGCCGAGGGCTTCCAGCAGCGGCTGCGCATCGGCGTAGGAGATCGGCAGCACCGGAATCTTCGTCAGGGTCGGCGCGTCCTCGATCGCCAGCCGCTCGGCCCCGGCGACCGCGCCGCGGCCCGGGGTCAGCGGGTCGCCGGGATAGGTCGGCATGTCGGCGACCGAGCCGCGCTGCGCGCCCCGCGCGTTGCGGAAGCCGCCCTTCGGGTAGACGTCTCCGGCGAAGTAGCCGTCCTCGGCGGGGTCGGAGTAGATGATGCAGCCGATCGCCCCGTGCTCCGCCGCGACCTTGGGCTTGATCCCGCGCCACGCCCGGCCGTAGCGCGCCAGCACGATCTTGCCCGCCACGTCGATCCCGTGACGGTCCAGCACGGCGTAGTCCTCGGGCACGCCGTAGTTGACGTAGACCAGCTCGCCCGTGACGTCGCCGTCCACCGAGTAGGCGTTGTAGATCGGCAGTTGCTCCCTGGTCTGGCTCGAGGTTGCGTCCTCGGGCAGCGCGGGCTCCGCGAGCGAGGCCTTGAAGCGCGTCGGCTCGAGCAGCTCGACCCGGCGCAGCTGGGGCGTCGGGAACAGCACCTGGAACGTCTCGATCCTGGCCTCGTAGCCCCACGAGCGGAAGCGCTCGAGCATGAACTCGGCGTTGGCCTTGCCCCACGGCGAGCCGACCGGGTGCGGCCGGGCGGCGAGCCGCCGCATCCAGGTCTCCAGGTTGGCCGCGTCGAGCGTGGCGTCGAAGCGGGCCTCCAGCTCGCGCTGGGCCGCGACGCGGTCGGGATGGAAGCCGAGCAGCGGTCCGGGGGTGGCCTCGCCGGACAGGGCGGGCAGGGCGAGGCAGCCCAGCAGGACCAGGCCGAGCGTGGCGGATCGGTTTCGTAGCATCGGTCGACCTCTTCCGGGACGGAGGATTGGGAGCCGCGAACCCCGGATTCTAACCCGATGGCGGGAATCTCCTGGACCTGTTACCGTCTGAGGCCTACGTTCAATCGGCCGAGGCTCCCTCGGCCCGCGGCGCACAACAGGATCGCCTGCCACGATCGCGCCGCACGAAACACCCCGACCTGCTGCTGTTGTGTGGGAAGGAAAGCGACGGTCGAGCTGTGTCCCGAAGCGGGCACCCGGCCGCCGGAGACGAATCGATATGTCCAACGGTTTTCTGAACTTCAACCTGGGTCCCGCGATCCGGCGCGGCATCGCCGCAGCCGGGTTCGTCGACCCGCGACCGATCCAGGTCGAGGCGATCCCCGCGGCCCTCGAGGGCCGCGACATCCTCGGCCTGGCCCAGACCGGTACCGGCAAGACGGCCGCGTTCGCGCTGCCGCTGCTGGAGCGCCTGCTCGCCGCCCGCCGGCCCGGACCGCGCGCGCTGATCGTGGCGCCGACCCGCGAGCTGGCGATCCAGATCGACGCCGAGATCCGTTCGCTGGCCCGCTTCACCCCGATCAAGACCGCCACGATCTTCGGCGGTGTCTCGGCGAACCCGCAGCGGGCGGCGCTGCGGCAGCAGCCCGAGATCCTGGTCGCCTGCCCGGGCCGGCTGCTCGATCTGGTGCGGCAGGGCGTCGTCCGGCTCGACCGCATCGAGACCCTGGTGCTGGACGAGGCGGACCACATGTTCGACATGGGTTTCCTGCCCGACATCCGCCGCATCCTCGAGGCGCTGCCCGAGAAGCGGCAAAACCTGATGTTCTCGGCCACGATGCCGCCGGAGATCCGCCGGCTCGCCAACCGCGTGCTGCACGAGCCGCTGGTCGTCGACGTGGCCCACTCGACACCGCTGGAGACGATCGAGCACGCGCTCTACCCGGTCCACGACAAGAAGAAGATCGACCTGCTGGAGCGCGTCCTGGCCGAGCCCGGATTCGTCTCGGCGATCGTGTTCACGCGCACCAAGCACCGCGCCCGGCGGCTGGCGCAGAAGCTCGACCGCGCCGGACACCGCGCCGTGGCGCTCCAGGGCAACATGTCGCAGAACCAGCGCGAGCGGGCGATGAACGGCTTCCGCGAGCGCCGCTACGACGTGCTGGTGGCGACCGACATCGCGGCCCGGGGCATCGACGTCGCGCAGGTCTCGCACGTGGTCAACTTCGACATGCCCAACACGACCGACGCCTACACGCACCGGATCGGGCGGACCGGCCGCGCCGAGCGCGAGGGCCGGGCCTACACGTTCGTGACCGAGGCGGACCGCGACCTGGTACGGGCGGTGGAGCGCCGTCTCGGCGTCCCGATCGTCCGACGCACGGTGGACGGCATCGAGAGCATCCCGTTCCCGGCCGACGCCGCCGCGGGTCGCTCACGGCCCGCCGTGACGAAGCCGGGGCGTCCCGCGGCAAAGAGCCGCCGCCGCAGCCGGTCGGGCCGGCCGCGTTTCCGCAGGGCCTCCTGAGGCCGACATCCGCCGACATCCGAAGTTACTGGCGACGTTGCGCGGAACCCGGTAAAGTAGGGCCCGGGCGCCGCGCACCGCATCGTCCCGGCCCAACGCCGAGAATCGTCAACGCCCGGGACGCACACCCGGCCAACCGCCCCGGAGAACGGATGACCGTCGATCGACGACGCGTCGGTTCGCTTCAGCCGGACAGCAGCGGCGACAACCTGCGCGTCTACCTGCGCGAGATGGGGTCGGTGCCGCTGCTGACGCGGCAGGACGAGATTCGCCTGGCGCGGAAGATCGAGCGGGGCGAGCGCCGGGTGCGCAGCAGCCTCGCGCAGTGCCCCGCGGTGGCCGCCGAGCTGAAGTTCGTGGCGCGCGAGATCCGGAACCGCAGGCTGCTGCCGGAGGCCTGGTTCGAGGGCGCGCCGACCGGCTCGCGTCTGGCTGCCCGGTTGCGCGGGACGACCCGGCTCGAGTCCGGGCAGGCCGAGATCCGCTCCATCGAGCGCCGGCTGCGGCGGCTCAAGCCGGGCGGGGCCGCGCACCGCCGGACGCGCTGGACCCTGGCGCGGCGCCGGGTCCGGACGGCCCGCGAGCTGTCCGCCCTGGGCCTCAATCCGGAGCGCGTCAACCGGTTGGTGCGGCTCGTCCTGGAGGATGCCGCGGATCCGTCCCCGTGGGCCGCGCGGATCCGCCGCGGGCTGCGCGAGATCGGCGAGGCCAAGCACGAGCTGATCCGCAGCAACCTGCGGCTGGTCGTCTCGATCGCCAAGAAGTGCGCCAACCGCGGCGTGCACTTCCTGGACCTGATCCAGGAGGGCAACATCGGGCTGATGCGCGCGGTCGAGAAATTCGAGTACCGCCGCGGCTACAAGTTCTCGACCTACGCCACGTGGTGGATCCGCCAGGCGGTCAGCCGGGCCATCGCCGACCAGTCGCGCACGATCCGCGTGCCGGTCCACATGAACGAGGTGATCAACAAGGTCGCGCGGGTTCAGGCCGACCTGGTGCAGGAGCTCGGACGCGAGCCGACGGCCGAGGAGATCGCCCGCGAGCTGAGGATGCCGATCGCCAAGGTGCGCCAGGGCCTGCGCGTCGGGCTCTCGGCGATCTCGCTCGAACGGCCCGTGGGTGCGGAGAAGGGCACGGTGGTGATGGACCTGATCGAGGATTCGAACGGCGTCTCGCCGTTCGACCGGGCCCTCAGGGCCGACCTCGAGCGGCGCACCAAGTCGGCCCTCAAATGCCTGTCCGAGCGCGAGGCCAAGATCATCCGGATGCGGTTCGGGGTCGGCGGCGGCAAGCGGCACACCCTGGACGAGGTGGGCCGCGCGTTCACGCTGACGCGGGAGCGGATCCGCCAGATCGAGTCGAACGCGCTGTCCAAGCTGCGCCGCCACACGCCGACCCGGGAGCTGCAGGCCCTGATCGGCGACTAGACGGCGGCGCTGCCCGGATCCCCTCCGCTTGCTAGAACTTGTAGGACACCCCGGCCCGGCCCTGGATCGGGTCGACGCCCAGCGCGGTCCCGCCGCCTTCCAGCGTCACCTCCACGAACAGGTACGTCAATCCGGCCGAGAACTCCCAGCTGCCCTCGCCGAACGGGATGTCCAGCCCCACGCTGGCTCCGTAGGCCACCTCGTCGTCGGCCGAGAAGGTCTCCGGCGGGCCGAACACGTCGGTGGTCAGGTCGCCCCAGAACACGTAGCCGACCGTGGGGCCGACGTACAGGTCGAGCTTGTCCCGTTGCAGGACGTGGAAGTTGACCGTGGCCATCACGGCCGTGAAGTCGATGTCGCCGAGATCGGTCTCACCGAGCGCGTCCTCGAAGTCCACGTCGTGGTTGGCGACCTGGATGCCGGGCTCGATCCCGATCTTGTCGTTGACCATGATCTCGAAGCTGGCCTGGAAGCCCAGCGCGGCGTCGGCCTCGGTCTTCGTGCCGCCCTCGGTCAGGTCGTCCGTCGGCATGGCGTACAGGGCGCCGAACTGCACCCGTTTCTCGCCGTCCGCGGCCCAGGCGGGAGTTACCAAGAGAAGCAGCATCAACGCGGTCGCTACGAGCCCGGTCGTTCTCATCGGGCAGTCCTCCTTGAGTCACGGGACGAATCCGTTGCCCGGGTCAACATACACGCCGAGGCCACTCGCGCGCCGCTGCCGGACGGTCCAATTGCGACCGATCCGATCCCCTTGCAACCTGTACGGACGCGTGTCAAGGTACCAGAATCCCCTTTCCAAAGGAGTACGTCCATCGCCCCGGGGGTGTCTTCCACGAGGACCGACCATTCCAGGGGAGGAGGCAGGAATGAGCAGATCCACGGATTGGTTGCGGGTGATTTTCCTGTCCACCTTGGTGCTGACCGTCGGCTTGGCGGCCCAGGCCGCCACGACGGTGCTGCACATCCAGGTCGGCGACAGCTTCAACGGCGACATCACGGCCGGCGTCGACACGGTCGACGCGCGGTTCAACGCCGCCGCAGGCACGACGATCAAGATCGCCGCCAAGGCGATGCGGGGCTCGAACCTGCAACCGTCGATCACGGTCAAGGACCCGAACGGCGCGGTGCTGTCCGGGGGCCAGACCTCGCGGATCTCGTGGCTCCCGGTGGCCCACACCTTCCACTACTTCACCGTGCCCAGCGACGGGAACTACACCGCCACGATCGGCGGGACGGCCGGCGCGGGGCAGTTCACCGGCAGCGTGACCGGAAGGGTGCCCTCGGGGACCCAGATGGTCACCTTGTCCGGCACGGTCACCGACAGCGTGACCTCGGCCGGGCTGCCGGGCGTCACCGTCACGGTCGGACCGTTCATCCTGATCACCAACGCCTCGGGAGCCTACTCGGGTTCGCTTCCGGCGGGCAATTACATGGTCACCGTGAACGTGCCGGACTACGATGCCTTCGGCCAGATGGTCGACGTGACCGGCGCCGCCACGCAGCTCAACATCCCGATGGTCCCGTTCATGCCGTTCGACATCTCGGCCGGCTTCAGCGGTGACGCGGTCCCCGGCGGCGTGCTGACCGGTAACATCGACGTCGTGGGCACGACGATTACCTCGGTGACCTGGACCCAGGTCGGCGGCGTGCCGGCCTTGATCGCGGGAGCGGGAACCGAGACCCCGACGGTCACGCTGGGCTCGCGGGCCGACTACAAGGCCGAGCTGTTCGACATCCTGCGGGAGCCTCCGGTCGGACCCGACGAGCTGCCGCCGAACGTCCCGTTCCCGACCGGCGAGTTCGTGGGCGGGCTGCAGCCGCGGTTCCAGGTCGTCGGCGTGAACCCGTTCTCGCTCGAGGAGACCGGGCTGGTGGTCCTCGAGGCCGAGATCACCACGCCGAGCGGCGTGTTCACCGAGGAGGTCGAGATCCACACCGCGCTGCCCTGGAAGGTCGCCGGCGGGATCCGCAACGTCCCGGTGAACGCGCCGGTGCTGCTGTACGGCAAGGAGCAGGCGGCCTACGACTGGGCGCTGACGCCGCCGGCAGGCTCCATCGCGACCCTGACGGACGCCACGGCGCGGAATCCCGAGTTCACGCCCGACGTCCCGGGTCGCTACGACATCACCGTCACGGACCTCGCCGCCGCGGGCGACGCGCCGCTGACGCTCCAGGTCTTCGCCGGCAACTGGCGCGGCGTGGTGGTCGGCCAGGACATCAACAACCGGCCGGTCCCGGACCCCGGCTGCATGGTGTGCCACGGCGGATTCGCTCCCGACAAGTTCACCCCGTGGACCCAGACCGGGCACGCCGAGATCTTCACGAACATGCTGGACACCAACAGCCGTTACGGCTCGAGCTGCTTCCCCTGTCACACCGTGGGCTACGATCCCGGAGCGGCGAACAGCGGCGTCGACGACGCGCCCGACTGGAACGCGTTCCTGAACGGCGGGCTGCTACGGAATCCCGGCGACAACTGGACGCAAATGCTCGCGGACTATCCGGACTCTGCCCGGCTCTCAAACATCCAGTGCGAGAACTGCCACGGTCCGCAGAGCGCCGCCCCCGGTCGCGACAACCGGGCCCACGGCTGGAACGCGCCCCAGGGCGAGCCGCGCGTGGACCTCTCGGCCGAAGTCTGCGCGGTGTGTCACGGCGAGCCGCTGCGGCACGCGCGGTTCCAGCAGTGGCAGCTCAGCGGCCACGCCAACTACGAGCTGGCCTTCGACAGAAGCGAGAGCGGCAACTGCTCGCGCTGCCACAGCGCCAACGGCTTTTTGGCCTGGCTGCCGGTGTTGCTGGACGACGACCCGGCGACCGATCCGCTGGACGACGTCGAGGTGACGTGGACCGAGGACGATTCGCATCCCCAGACCTGCGTGGTCTGCCACGATCCCCACAACATCGGGACGACCAGCGGCAACAACACCAACGTCAACATCCGCGTCAGTGACGACACGCCGCCGCTGATCGCGGGCTTCCAGGCCCTGGACGTCGGCCGCGGCGCGATGTGCATCACCTGCCACAACTCGCGGCGCGGGCTGCGTAACGACAGCGTGTTCGGCGACTACGCCGGGACCTCGGAGGCCGTGCGCGCCTCCCACGGCGGAGCGCAGGGCGACGTGCTGATGGGCCAGAACGCCTACCTGATCTCGGTGCCCAGGCCGGGCAGCCACTCGACGCTCGAGGACACCTGCGTGACCTGCCACATGCAGCAGACCGCGCCGCCCGACGTGCTGTCCTACAACCAGGGCGGCGCCAACCACACCTTCTACGCCAGCACCGAGATCTGCGGGCAATGCCACCAGAACTTCGACGCCGAGGACGTCCAGGGCGGCATCGAGGACCTGCTGCACGACGTGGAGGACTTGCTCGAGGATGCGTGGGTCGACGTGATGGACACCCAGATCCAGGCCGGCAACCGGATCGATTTCGGCGGCGGCGTCGTGATCACCGACGTGGCCCAGATCGCCGAGGCGCACTTCGGTGAGACCCGCGGTGGGCAAGGGCTCGGCCTGACCCTGACCGATACCACCGAGGTCAGGGTCACCCGATTCGCCGACATCCGCGTCCGCAACGCGGCCGGGGTCGAGGTCGGCAGGCTCTACATCTTCGGCGCGGTCAACCTGCAGAAGGCCGGCTGGAACTACACGCTGTTCCACAACGACAAGAGCAAGGGCGCGCACAACCCGTTCTTCGCCTACGAGGGGCTGACCGCCGCGCGCAACGCGCTGTGGGAGCTGGCGGGTATCTCGCCGGCGGTGGTGACCGAGGCCCCCGAGTGGATCCCGGGCAAGGAGACCGCGGACCGTCCGCGCGCTCGCACGCCGCGCCGGCGCTAGCCCGCCGCAGCTTTTTCTCACCAGAGCCGGCACTTCGGTGCCGGCTCTTTTTTTTGATGCCGACCCGGGATTAGGATCGTCCCGAGGAGGCCTCGCGTGGACTGGCTGCTCAACGGCGATCCTGCGATCCGCTGGCAGGCGCTCGGCGACCTCGCGGGCGCCTCCGCGGGCACGATCGCGCGCGAGCGCCGCAAGGTCGCCCGCGAGGGTTGGGGCGCGCGGCTGCTGGCGCGCCAGGACCCCGCGGGCACCTGGGCCGGGGGGCTCTACACGCCGAAGTGGAAGTCCACGTTCTACACGATGCTGCTGCTGCGCGATCTCGGGCTGCCGGCACGCAACCGGCAGGCGCGCACGGCCGGCCTGCTGCTGCTCGACCGCGGCATGCGCCGCAACGGCGGCATCAACTACGACGCCTGGGGAAGCCGCGGCGAGACCTGCATCACCGGGATGCTGCTGTCGATCCTGTGCTCTTTCGAGGTCGACGACGCGCGGCTCGACACCATGGCCGACCACCTGCTGGAGCGGCAGATGCCCGACGGCGGCTGGAACTGCCGGCGTCCCTACGGGGCCACGCACGCCTCGGTGCACACCACGATCCTGACGCTGGAGGGGTTGCGGGACTACGAACGGTACCGCAAGCGCAAGCTGCGCGCGGTGCGCGCGGCCCAGCGCCGCGGGCGCGAGTTCCTGCTGGTGCACCGGATGTTCCGCTCGCACCGCACCGGCGAGGTGATCAAGCCGGTGTTCCTGCGCCTGGCGTTTCCGCCGCGCTGGCACTACGACGTGCTGCGCGGTCTGGACTACTTCCGGTCCGTCGGCGCGCCGCGCGACAAGCGCCTCGGCGAGGCGATCGCCGTGCTGCGGGACAAGCGCCGCCCCGACGGCCGCTGGAACCTCGAGCACCGCTTCCGCGGCAAGGTGTTCTTCGAGATCGAGCGGCTCGGCCGCCCGTCGCGCTGGAACACGCTGCGCGTGCTACGGGTCCTGCGCTGGTGGGACGGCGGCCGCTGAGCCTGCGGGTTCCGCCGCCGCCGGCTCCACGAGCTCCCGCAGCCCGAGCCAGTCGTGCAGCTCGCGGATCTGCTTCGACAGCGTGTAGAAGCCGTCCGCGAACACCGCGTAGTCGCCGCCCCCGGCCATCGCCGTGGCGAAGCGGATCGAGTTGGCGTGGAACAGCCAGGTGTCGGTCCAGGTGCGCTCGATCGCCTCGTCGAACGGGCTGCTCTCGCGATCCAGTCCGGCGGCGAAGCCCCGCGACCAGATCTCGGCCATCACGCCCGTGCCCGCGGCGACCGCGGCGTTGGTGGTCGCGATGGCGCGGTCGTGGCGCGCGAAGTGCCCCCGGACCCACGAGTCGGCGTGACACGAGCGGCAGATCCGGCTCATCCGTTCGCGCCGCGCGGCGCGCTCCCGCTCGTCGATCAAGAACTCGCCGGCGAAGCCGCCGCCGAAGTCGGTCGGCAGCGGCAGGCCGTCCTTGTTGCGGATGATCGTGGTGTCCGGACTCTTCGGCTGCGGGTGGGCGTAGACCAGCCCGAAGATCCGCCAGCCCAGGCGGTCCATCATCTCGTGCGTCCGCTCGGCCACCACCTCGCCGCTCGCGTCGACGACCTGGCTGATGTGGCACACCGCGCAGGTCGGCGCCCGGAAGTCCTCGACCGTCCACGGCACGGCGGCGAAGTTCCAGTCCTTGCCCTCGCTGTGGTAGATCGTGCCGTGCTTGCTCGCCGAGTAGACCTTGAACGCGGGCACGTCCGGTCCCACGTGGCATTCCTTGCAGGTGTAGGGCTGGCGCGCCTCCGCGATCGAGAAGCGGTGCCGGGTGTGGCACGCCGAGCAGGAGCCGAGAGTCCCGTCGAGGTTGACCCGGCCGACGCCCTGGTTCGGCCAGCCGGCGATCACCGGGAACTCCATCTCGCCCAGCTCGGTCTCGCGCGTCTCCTTGCCGGTGACCTGCAGCGCCGTGCCGTGGCAGTACAGGCAGGCCACCGCCTTGGTGTCCGCGTCCGGTTGGCCGTGCTCCAGCGTGCCGGCCTCACGGACGAGCGGCCCGAGGATGTTCCGCTGCAGGTCCTGGTACACCGGGTTGCGCTCGAGGTTGCCGTAGGCGTGCGCCATCAGGTTGCGTGAGTACTGGTCGACCTCGACGGCGTGGCACGTCGCGCAGTCGGCCGGGCTGACGACCACGTGGACGGCGTGACCGCCGTGGTCGAAGGTATCCGCGTGGGCGTCGGGCCGCTGCGTGTGACACTCGGCGCAACCGACCACGACGTCGCGCAGCTTCTCGGGTACGGTTTCACTGGAAACCCGGCGCAGCCCCTGGACGGCGAGCGCTCGCCCGGGCGTGACCGTGGCGTGCAGGCTGCTGCGCCAGTCCGCGACGATCCCGGGATGCAGCATCTCGTGACAGACCAGGCACTCCCCCGTGGCCTCGCTGAGCGGAGGTTCCTGGGCGGACGCGAGGGTGGCGGCGACGGCGAGCGCGAGGAGCAGACACGAGCGGTGTCGATTCATGACGCGGACCTCCTTCGGTCGTTGAGGTCCATGGTAGGAAGATCGGGGTGCCGTGGCGACGGATCGGCGGCGCGATAACGGAGAGCCCCGGTCGACAATCCGGCGCTACGATCGTCGCCGCAATCCGGGCGGCGGAGCGCTCTCCACGCGCACCGCGCGTCCGGTCCGCGGATGCGCGAAGGTCAGCTCGGCCGCGTGCAGCCGGTAACCGCGATCGCCTGGCAGCGCGCGGCAGCCGGGAGCGGGAACCCCGCCGGGTGCGTAGAGCGGATCGCCGGCCAGGGGATGCCCGGCCGCCGCGAGGTGGATGCGGATCTGGTGCGGGCGCCCGGTGGCGATGTGCACGTCGCACAGGAACGTGCCCTCGTCGCGGCGTCGTTCGAGCACCCGGACGTCCGTCCTCGCGGACTTCGCCCCGGGTGCGGCGGCGTGAACCGATCCCAGCAAGACGTGCGGCACGCGGCCGATCGGCGCCGTGATCTCGAACTCGTCCCGCGCGGGCGAGCCGCAGGCCAGTGCCCGGTAGCGCTTGCCGACCTGCCGCGCGACCCACTGCCGCGTCAGCTCCGCCCGCGCCTCGGGGGTGCGCGCGAACAGCACCACGCCGGAGGTCCAGCGGCCCAGCCGGTGCAGCGGCGTGGCGCCGGGAGCCGCCGCGCGCACGCGATGGAGCAGCGTGCGCTCGAGGAACCCGCCGCCCGGCAACGTCGGCAGGCCGGCCGGCTTGTCCACCGCCAGCAGGTCGCGGTCCTCGAACAGGACGCCGAACGTCTCGGGGGCCGCGGGCTCCGTCCAGGCGGGGCGCCGCCAGACCAGCAGCTGTCCGGGCTTCAGCCGGGTCCGGGGCGACACCGCCGCTGCGTCCAGCAACACGCGCCCCGCACCGATGCGCTCCGCCCATTCCTCCGGCGTGGAGTGGCGGTAACGCCGGGCGAGATAATCCAGCACCGTCTCGCCCCCGGCGTCGGCGCGCACGCGCTCCCGGTATTCGAAGCCGCCGTTGCGCATCACGCCGGGCAGTATACGATCGGCGCAGCGGCGCTGGAATATCGGCCGGCCGGCAGGCGTTGACTTGGTTCGCGGAACGCGAGATCCTTCGGATCATCAGCGAAATAACGGACACGGTTGCGGCATCCAATCCCTCGCGGGGAAATCCGGCAAGAAAAGATTGGAAGGCCCCGGCACGATCCGATACCGTAACGGAGAGATCCATGAAACGCTCGATCAAGCTCGTCGTACTGTTGCTCGCCGCCGGTACGATGCTGGCCTGCGCCTCCGGCCAGGAGCCCCAGGCGGCGGCCGCGAAACCGGCGCCCGCCGACGCGTCGCTCGAGACGGCGCTGTTCGCCGGCGGTTGCTTCTGGTGCGTCGAATCGGCTTTCGACGGCGTCGACGGTGTCGTCGAGGCGGTGTCGGGCTACTCGGGCGGCAAGTCGAAGAACCCGACCTACAAGGACGTCTCGTCCGGGAGATCCGGTCACGTCGAGGTGGTCCAGGTCCGCTACGACCCGGCCCGGATCAGCTACCGTGAGCTGCTGGACATCTTTTGGCGGCAGATCGATCCGACCGATCCCGGCGGCCAGTTCGCCGACCGCGGCGGCCAGTACAAGACCTACGTCTACTACCGCGACGAGAGCCAGCGCGAGCAGGCCGAGCAGTCCAAGGCCGAGCTGGCGCGAAGTGGCCGTTTCGACAAGCCGCTGGTGACCGAGATCGTTCCCGCCGGGCCGTTCTACCCGGCGGAGGAGTACCATCAGGACTACGCGATCAAGCACCCGGTCGAGTACAAGCGCTACCGCTACGGCTCCGGGCGCACGCCGTATCTGGAGCGGGTCTGGGGCGCCGACGCGAAGCCCGGCAAGCCGCAGCCCGCCGCGGGAAGCGGCAAGGAGAGATACGTGAAACCGAGCGACGAGGAACTGAAGCAGAAGCTGAGCCCGCTGCAGTACAAGGTCACGCAGCACGAGGGTACGGAACGCCCCTTCGACAACGAGTTCTGGAACAACAAGCAGCAGGGGATCTACGTCGACATCGTCAGCGGCGAGCCGCTGTTCAGCTCGCTGGACAAGTACGACAGCGGAACGGGCTGGCCGAGCTTCACCCGGCCCCTCGATCCCGCGAACATCGTCGAGAAGGAGGACCGCAAGCTGTTCATGCGCCGCGTCGAGGTGCGCAGCCGCAACGCGGACAGCCACCTCGGCCACGTCTTCGACGACGGCCCGCAGCCGACCGGCCAGCGCTACTGCATCAACAGCGCGTCGCTGCGCTTCATCCCCAAGGAAGACCTGGAGCAGGAAGGGTACGGCGAGTATCTGGAGCTGTTCGACAAGGCGAGCCGCTGACCGATGAACAAGGTCAAGGTCGCGGCGTGGGACGAGCTGGAACCCCTCAAACCGGCGTACGCGCTGGTCTCGAACGTCGATCTGGTGGTGATCCGCTGGAAGGACGAGCAGCAGGCCTCGGTGCTGTACGGGCGCTGCCTGCACCGCGGCGCGCTGCTGTCCGACGGCCACGTCGACGGCGAGAACCTGATCTGCGGCGTGCACAACTGGGACTACCGCTACCGCACCGGGGTCAGCGAGTACAACAACGACGAGCGCCTGGCGAAGTTCGGCTCGTGGGTCGAAAACGGCGGTGTGTGGGTCGACGCCGACGAGATCGCCGCATGGGAGAAGAAGAACCCGCAGCCGTACCAGCGCGACGAGTACCAGGGCCTGTACGCCGACGTGCACGGCACGTCCCAGGAGCCGCACGTCAAGCTGATCCAGGAGCTGGCGGCGCACGGTCTCGACAAGACCGGGGCGCACGGACCGGTGTCGGCGATGGGTGTGCCGGGGCCCGAGCTGCCGCGCTGGGCCGACCTGCAGTTCCTGACGGCACAGCTCGCGCGTTTGCCGCAGCTCGACGAGGTCGAGGTCGACACCGAGCTGGTGATCGGGCCCAAGGCGAACAAGCCGCTGCGGCTGGCGATCCCGCTGTTCGTCTCCGACATGAGCTTCGGCGCGCTGTCCGAGGAGGCCAAGCTCGCGCTGTCGCGGGGCGCCGAGCTGGCCGGCACCGGGATCTGTTCCGGTGAGGGCGGCATGCTGCCCGAGGAGCAGCAGTCCAACAGCCGCTACTTCTACGAGCTGGCCTCGGCGCGCTTCGGCTACTCGATGGACAAGGTCAAGCTCGCGCAGGCGTTCCATTTCAAGGGCGGCCAGGGCGCCAAGACCGGCACCGGCGGGCACCTGCCCGGCCACAAGGTCAAGGGCAAGATCGCCGAGGTGCGCGGTTTGAAGGACGGGCAACCGGCGGTGTCGCCGGCGCGCTTCCCCGACTGGGAGCACGAGGACGACTTCCGCCGCTTCGCCGGCGAGGTGCGCGACGCGACGGACGGCATCCCCGTCGGCTTCAAGCTCTCGGCGCAGCACGTCGAGGACGACCTCGACGCCGCGCTGCGCATCGGCGTGGACTACGTGATCCTCGACGGCCGCGGGGGCGGCACGGGCGCCGCGCCGAACATCTTCAAGGACAACATCTCGGTGCCGACGATCCCGGCGCTGGCGCGGGCGCGACGGCATCTCGACGGGCTGGGCCGGGACGACGTGACGCTGATCGTCACCGGCGGCCTGCGCACGCCGGCCGACTTCGCCAAGGCGCTGGCGCTGGGCGCCGACGGGGTGGCGGTCTCCAACGCCGCGATCCAGGCCATCGGCTGCCTGGGCATGCGGGCCTGCCACACCAACAACTGCCCCGTCGGCATCGCCACGCAACGCGAGAATCTGCGGGCGCGGTTGATCGTGGACGAGGCGGCCAAGCGCCTCGACCGGTTCTTCCGCGCGTCGGTGCACCTGATGAGCACGCTGGCCCGCGCCTGCGGCCACACCAGACTGAGCCAGTTCAGCGTTTCCGACCTCACGACCTGGAACCGCGAGCTGGCCTACCTCAGCGGCGTCGCCTACGCCGGCGCCACACCGCTCTAGCCACGATCGACAGGGGGGCCGCCGGATGGCAACGAAGCTGCGCTGGTACCGCGTCGCCGCGGCCGACGAGCTGCCCGAGGGGCGCGTCAAGACGGTCGTCGCCGGGCACAAGAGCCTCGCCCTGACCCACTACGAGGGCAAGCTCAACGCGCTCGACAACGCCTGCCCGCACCAGGGCGGGCCGCTCGGCGAGGGCTCGATCGAGAACGGCTGGCTGCGCTGCCCGTGGCACGGCTGGGACTTCCATCCCTGCAGCGGCGACTCCCCCGGCGGCCACGACGACGGCGTGGCGACATTCCCCGTCGAGGTGCGTGACGACGGCGTGTACGTCGGCCTGGAACAGGAGCAGGCGCACGTCCGCACCACCTCGGACGTGATGGCCGAGACGATGGTCGACTGGGGCGTGACCCACGTCTTCGGCATGGTCGGCCACTCCAACCTCGGCCTGGCCGACGCGTTGCGGCGGCAGGAGCAGGCGGGCCGGCTGACCTACATCGGCATCCGTCACGAGGGCGCGGCGGCGTTCGCCGCGTCGGCCTACGCCAAGCTGACCGGCCGCCCCGCGGCCTGCCTGGCCATCGCCGGGCCCGGCGCGACCAACCTCTTGACCGGCCTGTGGGACGCCAAGGTCGACCGCGCGCCGATCCTGGCGCTGACCGGACAGGTCGACACGCAGGTGCTCGGCCCCGGAGCGTTCCAGGAGGTCGACCTGTCCGCGGCGTTCCGCGGCGTGGCGGCGTTCAGCCAGACGGTGCTCCACACCAGCAAGCACGCCGAGCTGATGACGCTGGCGATCAAGAACGCGATCCTGAAGCGCGACGTGGCGCACCTGATCTTCCCCGACGAGGTGCAGGTATTGCCCGCCGCGGAGGGCGCGAAGGCGTCCGGGCCCGAGGGCCGGATCACGCCGCTCGGAATCGCGCCGCCGGCGGAATCGGTCGACAAGGCGGTGGAGCTGCTGAAGCGGGCGAAGCGGCCCGCGGTCATCGTCGGCCACGGCGCCCGGTTCGACATGCCGGCGATCACGCGGTTCGCGGAGACGCTGCAGGCCCCCGTGATCACGACGTTCAAGGGCAAGGGACTGATCTCGGACCAGCACCCGCTGGGCTGCGGCGTGCTGGGGCGCAGCGGCACGCCGATCGCGAGCTGGTTCATGAACGAGGCCGACCTGCTGGTCGTGTTCGGGGCGTCGTTCTCCAACCACACCGGGATCACGCCCAAGAAGCCGATCATCCAGGTCGACTACGACCCGATGGCGCTGGGCAAGTTCCACCCGGTCACCGCGCCGGTGTACGGCGAGATCGGGGTCACCCTGGGCATCCTGGAGCAGCGCCTGTCGGGCCAGCCGCGCCCGACCGACCAGCGCGAGGAGATCGCCGAGCGCTGGGCGATCTGGCGCGAGGAGAAGCAGCGCCGCGAGCGGGACGACCGGGGGCGCGGGGTCGGCTCGGCGGCGATCTTCGCCGCGATGAACCGGCACGTCCCCGAGGACGCGGTGATCGCGGTGGACGTCGGCAACAACACGTACTCGTTCGGCCGCTACTTCGAGTGCCGCCGGCAGTCGGTGCTGATGTCGGGCTACCTCGGTTCGATCGGCTTCGGCTATCCGGCGGCGCTGGGCGCCTGGGCCGCGGCGCCCGAACGGCCGACGATCGCCGTGACGGGCGACGGCGGGTTCGGCCAGTACATGGCCGAGCTGACCACCGCGGTCAAGTACGGCATGAACATCACCCACGTGCTGCTGAACAACAACGAGCTGGGCAAGATCAGCAAGGAGCAGCGCGCCGGGCAGTGGGACGTCTGGCAGACCGGGCTGCACAACCCGAACTTCGCGCTTTTCGCCGAGAGCTGCGGGGCGCTCGGCATCCGCGTCACGGACAAGCAACAGCTCGACGAGGCACTGCAGCAGGCGCTGGCCCACGACGGACCGGCAATGGTGGAGGTGATGTCCGACCCGGAGCTGATCTGATGCCGGTCGGCGTCGCCAACGCGATCGTGGCCCTGCTGGGGCTGTACGTGGCGGCTGGCGTGCTGTTCGCCGTGCCATTTGCCGTCCGCGGCGTCAACCGGATCGATCCCGTCGCGCGCGAGAGCCGCTGGGGCTTCCGCCTGATCATCGTTCCGGGGGTGATCGCGCTGTGGCCGCTGCTCGCGTTGCGCTGGATGCGCGGCCTGCCGCCGCCCGAGGAGAACAACCCCCACCGCCGGGCGGCGCGCCGGGGCACGGGCGCATGATCCGGCCGCTGCGCAGCCGGCACCGGCGGATGATCGCCGTGCTGGCGCTGGTCCTGCCGGTGCTGTTAGTGTGGGGCCTGCTGGCGCGGCAGCCGGTGCCCGAGAACGCGCCGGCGGCGGCCGGTCCGTTGCTGCCCCCCGACTTCGCGGAGGTCGCGAGGAGCGACGACGCGTGGGGCGGGCTCGCGGTCCGCACGATCTGGCTGCGGGACGGCAGCGTTCCCCCGCGCCGGGCCGTGACGCTGGAGTTGCGCGAGGACCTGCGACGGCCCGACCTTTTGGTCTACTGGAGCGAGGACGCCGGCGGCGGGAACGTGCTGCCCGACGACGCGACCCTGCTCGGCCCGATCGCCGACCGGCAGACCCGCGCCTGGGTGCTGCCCGCGGAGACCGCCGGTGGCGGGCGGTTGATCCTCTACAGCCTGGCGAAGCACGAGGTCGTGGGCGTGGCGGAGGCGCCGTGAGCCTCAACTACCAGGCGGTCGGGTGGAACCGCCAGAAGCGGATCTACGACCTCGTGATCGCGGCCGGTGTCGTGCTGTACCTCGCGCTGTTCATCGGCGCCGGCTCGGTAATCCGCCCCGAGGCCACGATCGAGACGCTGTTGATCCGCGCCTTCGGCACGGGCGCGCTGCTGATGCTGCACGTCGTGCTGTCGATCGGACCGCTGTGCCGGCTCGACTCGCGGTTCCTGCCGCTGCTGTACAACCGCCGGCACCTCGGCGTGGCGACGTTCCTGCTCGGCGCGGCGCACGGGCTGTTCGCGCTGTTCCAGTTCCACGCGCTCGGCGACGTGAACCCGCTGGTCAGCGTGCTGATCAGCAACCCGCAGTACGGAAGCCTGGCCCAGTTCCCGTTCCAGGTGCTGGGTCTCGCGGCGCTCTTGATCCTGTTCCTGATGGCGGCGACCAGCCACGACTTCTGGCTCGCGAACCTCAGCGCGCCGGTCTGGAAGTCGCTGCACATGCTGGTCTACGTGGCCTACGGGCTGCTCGTGGCGCACGTGGTGCTGGGCGTGCTGCAGGCGGAGAGCGGCCCGTGGCTCTCGGGTACGCTCGGCGCGGGACTGTTCTGGGTGCTCGGGTTGCACCTGGTCGCGGGCCGGCGCGAGCGCGCGGCGGATGCGGAGCGGACCGGGCCCGAAGCCGACGGCTTCGTCGAGGTCTGCGGCGTCGACGAGATCAGGGAGAACCGCGCGCGCATCGCCTGTCTCGGCGGCGAGCGCGTGGCCGTGTTCCGCTACGACGGCAAGGTCTCGGCCGTGTCCAACGCCTGCCAGCACCAGAACGGACCGCTGGGTGAGGGCAAGATCGTGGACGGCTGCATCACCTGTCCGTGGCACGGCTTCCAGTACCTGCCGGAGACCGGCGCGTCGCCGCCGCCGTTCACCGAAAAGATCCCGACCTTCCGGGTGCGCGTCGAGCGGGGCCGCGTGTGGGTCGACCCGCGACCGAACCCGCCGGGAACGCGGCTCGAGCCGGTGCGGATCGAGGACGGTGATGTCTGAACGCCGCGACGACGAGTTCTACGTCGGCTACCTCCCGGAAGCGCCGTCCGGGATCGCCGCGCGCGCCCGCATCGCGATCGTGCTGATTCTCGCCGTGTCGCTGGCGCTGTGCCTGCTGCTGGTCTCGGCCCAGCAGCCGTTCGGTCCCGGGGTGTTCGAGTTCGGCGTCGTCACGGAGTTCCAGGGCGTGGTGCGCGAGAAGCCGTACCCGCTGCTGCTGGTCCCGCGACCCGGCCGGGTCGGCGACTCCCCCGCGTTCTCGACTTACTACCTGACCGTGTTCGGCAAGCGCGGCGCCGGCGCGCTCGTCGCGGGGAAGGACGGCCGGGCAGTGAAGTTGAGCGGGTCGCTGGTCTACCGCGACGACCGCACGATGATCGAGATCGCCGCGGGCTCCGTCGAGCCGTTGGACCAGGCTGCCGCCGCGCGATTGACCGCGGTGATGCCCGCGAGACCGGTGGATCTCGGCGTGCGCACGCTGGTCGGCGAAATCGTGGACAGCAAGTGCTTCCTGGGCGTGATGAAGCCGGGCAATCTCAAGCCGCACCGCAGCTGCGCCGCGCGCTGCATCAGCGGCGGCGTCCCGCCGGTGCTGCTGGTGCGGGACTCCGAAGGCCACGCCACGTACTACCTGCTGGTGTCGGAGAGCGGGGAGGCGGTCAACGGGCGGGTGCTCGACCGCGTCGCGGAGCCGGTCGAGATCAGCGGCCGCGTGATGCGGAACGGAGACCTGCTGCTGCTGCGCGCCGACCCCGCGAGCTACCGCCGTGTGCGGTGATTCGGGTGTGACCGGCAGTCTCCGGGCTCAGGGACTGAAAGGCGTCACGGTCGGCTCGCGGCCGAGCGAAGTTCTCGTCGCGACGACGGCGATCGCCGCGAGCACGAGGGCTGCGATCAGCGAGCTTCCGCTGAACCAGACCGACGTGTCGAGGGTCAGCGGCCACTTCTGCAGCATCTCCAGGAAGAAGAACGCCGCGACCACGGCGAGCAGGCCCAGCCGGATCAGCGTGAACAGCAGGATCGCCCAGACCACAACGGTCTCGGCCAGCGCGGCGATCTGGACGATCGCCGGACCACCGCCCGCCCAGTGCCCGTCCATGATCACCCACACGACCAGCGTGCCCGCAGCGGCCAGCCAGTTTCGCCGCAGCAGGAACAGCAGCACGGTCAGGGTCAGCAGCAGCAGCGGAGCCAAAAGCACGGACGGCTCGAGAATCGTCCCCCAGACCTTGCGCCCACCCAGCAGGGCCACGCTCAGGCTCGCGTGGGGCGACCGGGGTGCGGACCCGAGCCAACCGGGAACGAGCCATTCCACGCGCTGGATCACGATCACCAGCACGCCGGCGAGTCCGCCCAGCAGCACGTCACGGCCGACCCGCGGGTCGCGGAAGCGGCCCATCAACAGCCGCGTCCAGGAGATCATCGTTCCGGGCCACAGCCGCCGGACGTACGGCTCGAGCGCCAGGTAGACCAGGCCGCTCCACACGCCGAGCAGCAGGGACATTCCGAGCGCGGTCAGCAGCATCTCCACCTCGAACTTGATCGACGAGGTGTGGTCCGCCCAGAGCGCCCAGCCCGCCAGCGCCAGCGCCCACACGGTCACGCCCAGGCGAACCGCCCCGGCGCGGTCGCCGTTGCCGCGCCGCAGGTTCCGGCGGCCGAGCAGGGGCGGGATGATCAGGGCGACCGCGAGCAGCGCCAGGTTGACCCAGTCCGCGGAGCGCTCGATCACCGGCCGCTCGTCAACCGGGGGCCCCGTCCACGGCTCATCGAAGCCCTCCAGGACGTTGAAGTAGATCGGCAGGCCGGCGTAGGACGCGGCCTCGACGCGGACGCCCCAGTCCGGTTGCTCGGGGTAGTGACCGGTCCACGCGGTGCGCTCGTCGGCGTACACGCGCGGGTTCCAGCGCGGCTCGACCGGAGTGAAGTCCGCGGGGTCCAGGCCCGCGGCTTCGAACAACCAGCCGTAGTCGACCGGCCCGGTCGTGGCCGCCGCGTCGTGAACCTGTGGCGGGACGACGACCAGCACCGCGAGGCGCCCCCGGTCGTCCAGCTTGAGGCCCGCCATCCCGGGGACCGTCAGCGGAGGGTCGTAGAAGCGGATCTCATGCTGCGTGTTGCGGGGGGCGAGCGAGACCGGACTCTCCCGATACCACAGCCAGTAGACCGGCGGCCTGAGGTCGGCCAGCGCGGACCAGCGGTCGGGGCGCGGATCGGTCTGCTCGATGTGTTCGAGGAGGCCGTGGTAGATCTCCCAGTTGTAGGCGGTGTCGGCGGGTTGCCCGGGGTAACCGAGGCGGTCCAGGATCTCTCGCCCGCGATCGGCGATCACCACCGCGGGCTTGTCGGGAGGCGCGAGTCCGTAGAGCGCGACGTGGCGGTTGAGCGCGGCGATGGACGCGATGCCGCCGACGATGGCGATCAGGCAGACAACCGCGACCGTCGGTTTCAGCGCGCTCTTGCCTCCCGCAGCGGCGACCATCTCCGGCGACGGGGTCTGCCCCGCGGCGAGCGCCGCAGCCACCGGGTCGCCGCCCGGCAGCACCGATGCGACGGCCAGGGCCGAGAGCGGGCGCTTCAGCGGGTCCGCGTCGAGGCAGCGCAGGATGATCTCCTCGACGACCGGCTCGAGATCGGGAACGAACTGTGACGGCGGCTTCAGCGACGAGGCCTCCTGCATCCGCCGCACGCCCGAGATCGTGTCGGAGTCGAAGGCTCGCTCTCCGGTGAACAGCTCGTACAGCACGGCGCCCAGCGCGTAGATATCGGTGCGCGCCGACGTTCCGCTGCCGGTGAACATCTCGGGCGCCATGTAGGCGGGCGTGCCCGCGAAGCCCTGGAGCGGCAGCTCGCGAGCGAATCCCGCCAGTCCGAAGTCCGCGATGCGCACGCGGCCCCGGCCGTCGATCATGATGTTGGCGGGCTTGAGGTCGCGGTGCAGCACGCCGGCGTCGTGAGCAGCGGCGAGCCCGGCGCACAGCTGCCGCGCGAGCTCGGTCGACTTCTCGCGGGTCGGCCGGCCCAGCCGGCGCAGCACCGACAGCAGGTCCTCCCCGTCGATGTACTCCATCGACAGGAAGAACTGTCCGTCCTCCTCGCCAATGTCGTAAACGCGGCAGACGTTGGCGTGCGAGATCTGGCGCGCCACGCGTACCTCGTTGCGCAGCCGCGCGAGGGCCGAGGGATCGTCCGTCATCTCCTGGGGCAGGAATTTCAGCGCCACGGGCTGGCCGAGGTGCAGGTCGTCCGCGCGGTAGACCTCGCCCATCCCGCCTCGTCCGAGGCGCTCGACGATGCGATAGCGCTTGCCGAACCGGGTGCCGGGAAGGAACTGTCGCTCGGGAACGGCTTCGGACTCGGGCCTCTCGACGCCGGTGGCGAGGGACACGGTCGGGGAGTCGTCCGCGGGCGCCGGCCGGGATCGTTCCTGGAGTTTCATGGGTGTCCCCAGGGCCCCCTGCTTCCTTTCCATGGGAGTCCTTCACGGCCGCCCCGTCAAGCGCGGCGGCGGATCAAAGCGGATACGATGCGTCCATTAGACGTCGTCGATCTTCTGCAGGTGGGGCTTTCGGCCCTGAGCGGCACAAGCTGCAGACCGGCGCGTCGCCGCCGCCGTTCGCCGAGAAGATCCCGACCTTCCGGGTGCGCGTCGAGCCGCTCGCGCCGGCCGGCAGCTTCCCGGGGTTGACGGAGGTGTTTGACAAGGACCCGCCCCTGCCGAACACTGGTTCGCGGGAGAACACGTCATGAACCTCGCCACACGCTACATGGGGCTGTCGCTGCGTAATCCGGTGATCGTGTCCAGCTCGGGGATCACCCAATCGGTCGATGGGGTCGTGCGCTGCGCCGAGGCGGGAGCGGGCGCGGTGGTGCTGAAGTCGGTCTTCGAGGAGGCGATCTCGGCCGAGGTCCGGGGCGTCATCGACCAGAGCCATTTCCCGACGGAGTTTCCCGAGGGACGGGAGTACCTCGAGCGCTACAGCCTCGAGGGGGCGTTCACCGCGCACCTGCAGCTGCTGCGCCGGGCCAAGCAAGCCGTCTCGATTCCGGTGATCGGCAGCGTCCACTGCGTCTCCGCCGCCGGCTGGACGGAGTACGCCGGCCGGCTGCAGGAGGCGGGCGCGGACGCGCTCGAGCTCAACGTCTTCGTGTTGCCGACCGACCCGAAGCGTGAGCCCCGGAGCTACGAGGAGGTCTACTTCCGGATCGCCGAGGCGGTGCGACGCAACGTGTCGGTGCCCGTCGCGCTGAAGGTCGGCTCGTACTTTTCCGGCCTCGCCCGCACCCTGGTCGAGCTGAGCGGCCTGGTGGACGCCCTGGTCCTGTTCAACCGATTCTACCGCCTCGACATCGACCCGGAGGAGATGCGGGTGGTGCCGGCCGGAGCCTTCAGTGACCCCGCGGAGAGCGTCATCCCGCTGCGCTGGATCTCGATCCTGGCCGGCCGGGTCGGATGCGATCTCGCCGCGAACACCGGGGTCCACGACGGCGCGGGCGTGGTCAAGCAGCTTCTCGCGGGCGCCAACGCGGTGCAGCTCTGCTCGGCGCTGTACCGCCAGGGAGCGATCGAGTATCTCGCCACCATCGTCGGGGACGTCGAGGACTGGATGAAGCGCCACGGCTTTGCCCGCATCGACGACTTCCGCGGCAAGCTGAGCCAGCGGAACAGCAGCGACCCGGCCGCGCACGAGCGGGTCCAGTTCATCCTGCAGACCGCCGAACGCCCCCTGGGCTGAACGGAAGGACGTGAGGTAGGCAGCGTCGCGGGATCAGTACGACCGCGGAAGCCCCAGCACGCGTTCCGCGATGAAGTTGAGGATCATCTCCTTGGTCACGGGCGCAGTGCGGAGCAGGCGCATGTTCTCCCAGTAGTAGATGATGCCGTACTCCTCGGAGAAGCCGTAGCCGCCCAGGGTCTCGATGGCCTGGTCCGCCGCATGAATCGCGATCTCCGCCGCCAGGAACTTGGCCATGTTCGACTTGGCGCCGACGTCCTCCGGATCCTCGTCGCGGTCGAACGCCTGGGCGGCCTGGTAGGTCATCAGGCGCGCTGCGTCGGTGTGGGCCTTGATCTCGGCCAGTGGGTGGGAGATCGCCTGATAGGATCCGATCGGCCGGTCCTCGAAGACCTTGCGTTCCTTCGCGTATTCCACCGCGCGGCGAACGAGATAGTCCGAGGTGCCGACGGCCGTGGCCCCGGCGAGGATCCGCTCCGCGTTCAGCGAGTTGAACAGGGCCATCGCGCCCCGGTCCGGCTCGCCGACCAGGTTCTCGGCCGGGACCTCGACGTCGTTGAAGAACAGGTGCCACTGCGTCATTCCCTCGATGCCCCGGGTGGGAATGGTCCGCATCTCGAGCCCCTTCGCCTTGGTATCGACGATGAGTAGCGACATGCCGAGGGCTTTCGACAGCCCCTTGTCCCGCAATTCCTCGTACGGCGTGGTGCGGGCCACAACCAGCACGTAGTCGGCGACGTCGGCGCCCGTGATGAAGACCTTTTGGCCGTTCAGCTTGTACACGGAGCCTTCGCGTGTCGCCCGGGTCGTGATGCGGAAGGCGTTCGAGCCGGCGTCCGGCTCGGTGATGGCGAAGCAGAACAGGCTCTTGCCGGTAGCGATATCCGGAAGGAACCGCTGCTTGACGTCCTCGTTCGCGTTGCGGACGATGCAGGCGGTGTCCATCGCGGTCACCACCATCATCGCGTTTCCGAAGCCGCGGGCACCCATCTCGTCGAGGGCGATCGCCATGGGCAGAAGCCCGGTGTCGCTGCCTTGGTACTCCTCCGGCACCAGACAGCCCATCACGCCGATCTCCGCCATGGCGTTCCACAGCTCGCGAGGGAACTTCTTCTCGCTGAAGATTTCACGCTGCATCTGCTCGCGCTGCGGCTCGAAGCGCTCGAGCACGTCGGCGACGGTCTGCTTGATCATCCGCTGTTCTTCGGTGAGTGAAAAGTCCATCACGCCTCCAGCGGCCTGAAGTGAACCAGATCCGCGATCTCTCCCTTCCGCTCCTGGCGGAAGACCGCCTCGACGCTCATTCCGACGCGGAGACGGGAAGGGTCCTTTTCCGACAGGAAATACTGGAAGGTGTTCGTCGCGCCTTCGAACCGGATCATTCCATAGCCGTACGGGATCGGGCGCTGGACGCCCGTGAACGGATCGATGAACGGAAAAGTCACGACCGTGTAGGACATGAGCGTGCCGCGGGGCGGGACCTGCACGAGCTCGGTCATCCGTCCGAAGCAGCCCGTGCAGGCGATGCGCGGCGGGACGAGCGTCCGGTCGCACTTCGAGCACCGGCTGGCGAGGATCCTCCCCTCGCGCAGACCCTGGAGAAAGACGCTGCCGTAGCGGCCCGCGGCGTAGCGGAAGCGCAGCTCCGGCGTGCTCCGGATCACGATCGGCTCGTCCGTTTCGCTCATCTCGCACCCAGGATCATCACTTCGTTCCAAAACGACCCGCCGAACCCCGTGGTGAGCGCGGTGCGGACGCCGTCCACCTGGCGCTCGCCGGCCGTTCCGCGCACCTGCATCGACGCCTCGGCGACGCGGATCAGGCCGGTCGCACCGATCGGGTTCGCGCAGAGCACGCCGCCCGACGGGTTGATCGGGAGGTCGCCGTCCAGGCGGGTGGCGCCGCTGGCCCATAGCGCCGCCGCCTCGCCGGGGCCGCAGAGCCCCAGCGCCTCCGCCCAGTCGAGTGCGGCCCAGGTGCAGGGCTCGTACATCTCGACGACGTCGAATTGCCTGCGCGGGTCGGAGATCCCGGCCTCGCGGTACGCCTCCGCGGCGGCGAGCGCGAGCGTGTGCTGCTCGTCGACGTCGCCGAGGTAGGTGTGGTTGTGGCGCGAGGACAGGCCGGTGACCCATGCGGCCTTCCGTTCAGCGGGGTCGCCGGTGAAGATCACGGCGCAGGCACCGTCGGAGGTCGGACACATGTCGAGGTACCGGATGGGCGTCGAGAGCATCGGCGACTCGCCGACCTGCTCCACCGTGACCGGCTGGCGTAGATGCGCGTGGGGATTGCGCGCGGCATGTTCGCGCGCCTGGACGACGACTTCCGCCGCCTCGTCGGGGCGCGTCCGGTACTGGTTCTGATACTGGCAGGCCCTGATGGCGAGGCCGCTCACGGCGCCCGCTAGCGTGGGTCGCTCGTAGATCGGATCGAAGGCCGTCACGATGCCGGTCGTGGTCTCGCCCTCCGAATCCGAGAGCCGTTCCCAGCCGATGGCCATCACGGTCCGGAACAGCCCGCCCGCGACCAGATAGTAAGCCGCCTGTGCGAGTGATGACCCCGTCGTGCCCCCGGTGGCGACCTTCAACTGGGGCTTCCCGACGCCTCCGGTTCCCTCCACGGCCCAGAGATCGGACAGATGGATGCCCTCGAAGTGCTCCATGTTGCCGACGACGATCGCATCGATGCCGTCGGGCTCGAGACGCGCGTCCGAAAGGGCGCGCTGAACCGCCTCGTCGATCAGCTCCGGCGCGCTGACGTCGAGACGCCGCGAGCGATGCTCGGTCTGTCCCGCCCCGATGATCGCCGCGTTCATCTTCTCCTCAGCACCCACACACAGTGGGCCTGCCCGACAAAGCCGGTCATGCCGTGAGCGATTCCCGCCCCCTTGACCCTGTCAAACACCTCCGCGATGCGCACGAGCCCGGTGGCGAAGCCCGGCTGTGCGCCCATCGCTCCGCCCGAGGGATTGAAATCGACATCGTCGGCCACGCCCAGCCCCTCCCGCCACAGCAGCGTCTGTGCGCTGGACGCGTCGTGAACCTCGACCACGTCCAGCTCGTCCGGTCGGGCGCCGGCGCGGCGGCAGGCCTCCCTTGCGGCTTGCGGAAGGACTCCGGCTTCGCCGAGGTCGCGGTCGCCGAGACCATGAACATCGGTGGCAAGGCCGAAGCCGTCGAGCCAGACCGCCTCGCGCTTCACGAGGTCGGCGTGGGCGAGCAGCAGCGCACAGGCGCCGTCGGAGTCCGGCGCGATCTCGTTCTCGTGGAGCGGGTCGGCAACCAGCCCGCGACCCACGGTTCGCTCGTGCGCGTTCGGGTTTGTCGACGCGGCAGCGGCGGATCGCGACGCCGCCTCCGCCAGAACCTCCGCTCCCAGCCGGCGTTTGTCCAGGAAGCGCCGTGCCTGCAGACCGAGCGCGGCGTGATCGTCGACGCCGGTCGGCCGCTGGAAGATCGGGTCGAACGCCGCGTTGGCAATGGTCCGCGGCTCACCCTCGGACGCCTTTCCGTGCGCGACGACCAGGCAGGTCCCGTACTTTCCGGAGTTGATGCGGGCGATCGCGTAGACCACCGCAAAGGCGCCGTCCATCGAGACCTTCGAGGCGGATTTGAGCGCCGCACCCGCGGAGTCGTGGATGGCGATGTCGGAGATCGTGCGGCCGTCCCAGAAATCGCTGGAGGCGCTGATCACGGTATCGATGCGGTCATGGGAAAAGCCGGTCTGCTCCAGCAGCTCGGAGACGACCTCGAACGTCAGCTCCATGTAGTTGGCGTCATCGCGACGCGCGGCGTGGTGCGTCTGCGCGGCGCCGAGGATCGCGACGGGTTTCATCGCTGCTCCGCCGGCCTGAAGCCGACGAGTCCGTTCTGCAGAACAGGCGTGACACGCATGCCGCTCTCGGGTCTGTCGACGTCGATCAGTCGATGAAGCATCGCCGTGTCCGCTCCATCGAGCCGCACGAGGGCGAGGATCCCCTGGGGTCGCCGCGTCCAGGTCGTGACCGTCCCGTCGGGGCCCACGGTGACCCGGTCCTCCGAAAGCACGCGGCAGGTGGAGCAACGCGGCCGCGGGGGAACGCTGACCTTCCCGCACTTCGGACAGCGCAGCGCCTCGAACCGCCCTTCCGTGCGTACGACCTCGAGAAAGCGTCCGCCGACCCTTCCCGCAGGCCAGCGGTACGGGATCTTGATGCGTCCCTCGACGAGGACCGGCTTGACCTCTTCCATGGCGGCTTGAGCGGATCATAACCTGAAACCCGCTTCGCAGGGCCGCTGCACCGCAGGGCCGGAACCCTGCGGTGCGCTTCGAACCATCGAACGAGCCGAACCTCTACGGGCAAGCGGGCGGTGTGGGGATCACCTGGACCGGCTGGCAGACGGCCGCGCCGACGTTCCGCTCGTTCCCCGCCAGGCACTTGCCCGGCGAGCACCTTCCGTACGAGCCCTCCACCGAGCCGCAGATGTTATGCGGCACCACCAGGTAGTAGCGGCTGCCGGCGCTGGGTGTGATCTGCTCGGTGAACAGGGGAAAGGTGTCGGTGCAGGTGAACAGCGTGTGGCTGTAATAGGTCCCGATGGTGCCCTCGTAGATGCCGTAGTCCTGGGCACCCGAGGCGCAGCTTCCGGGCCAGTTGATGACGATGTCGCCGGGGGGCGCCGCCGCCTTGTCCACGGTCAGGGTCGTGGGGGTCACCCTGCCCGGAGCGCCCCCGCAGCTCACGCCGTCGACGATGCTGCTGATCGGCCAGCCGATGAGGTTCTCGAAGACCGAGTAGGTCAACAGGATGCCGTCCCACTCGACGAGCTGACCCGGCCTGAAGGCGGCGGGGCCGACGAACGGTGGAATGTCCGTGGGCACATCGAAGGCCAGGACGACCTTGCTCGCCGGTCCGTCTCCCCCGTCCGTGATGCTGGACGGCGGAACTCCCGGTCCGGCGGTCGAGGCGTCGAAGTAAGGGTTGGCCGCCAACAGGGCGAAGCCGGCGCCGGGGCAGATCCCCGGTCCCAGGGGACCGAAGCGGATCAGGTCCGCCGGCTCGAACGCGGTCGGGCCCGCGAACGGCGGGATGTCGGTCGGCACGTCGAAGCTGACGATCATGTCGCCCTGATCGCCGCCGTCCATGTAGACCGCGTCCACGTTGGACCCGGGTGGGATCCCGGCCACGGCGCCGGACATGCAGATCGTGTAGACATTGGCGGTCGAGTCGTAGCGGATCACGTCCCGCGGCTCGGCGATGGTCCCGGCCGGCTGCAGAAAGCCCCCGAGATCCGATGGCGCCTCCACCGAGAACAGCCAGTCTCCCGGGAGATCCAGCTTGTGGATCCCGTTCAGGTCGGGGTTGCCGGGGACCGACAGCACCGGGGTGTAGCTCACCCCGTCGTACCTGTAGATCTCCCAGGGCAGCAGGTTGGTGCCGCCGAGCCCCTCGGCGGTCGGCACGTCGGGTGTGACCCAGACGGGATTCGCGGCGAGGGCGATGCACCCCGCCGCGGCGAACAACGGAACCAGTAAGTATCGTTGCGATCTCATCACTCATCCTCCCCTCGGAAGCGGGCTGAGGCCCTAGAAAGGAGGAGGCCCCGGGATCATGTTCTCCAGGTTGGTGTCGTTGCCCGCGCCGGAATTGTCGCAGGACTCCGGCGGGAACAGCAGCGGGCACGGAAGACAACCCACGCCGACGTTGCCCCGGGCCATGTTGCGCCCGAAGACGTTCGCGCCGGACGGGGCATCGAGCATCATCCCGCAGCTCTGGTTGCCGTTGAGCGTGTTACCTTCGATGTGGTTCCGGCGTCCCTCGACCCACAGGCCGTGACCGAATCCGAAGTCGAAGCCGCAGTCGGTGGCCACGTTGTCGACAACGAAGTTGTCAGCGCTCCCGATGTCGACATAAATGCCGTGTCCGAACGCGTGGCGGATGACGTTGTTTCGGAGCTTGTTACCGCCGGAGTTGCCGAGGAGAATCCCGTCGCCGGCCGGGTCCGAGATCACGTTCTCGGCCACCAGGCAGCCCACCGAGTTGAACAGGGCGATTCCGTTGCCGCCGAGCCCACTCCCCACGACCTCGAGCTGGTTCCGGGAGATTTCCATCGCCGCGGCGGTATCGACGAAGACCCCGTCGCCCAGGGTCCGCTTGATCGTGTTGTCGGTGATCGAGCCGTGCGTGAACAGACCCGGGGTCGGCAGCGATATTCCGGGCCCGCCGGGATCGATGATCCGGTTGCGGCGGATCACCGCGGTCTCGACGTCCCAGAGCTCGATCGCCACCCCGTTCATGGCCTCGATCTTCATGTCCTCGATGATGATCGTCTGTGCCGGACCCAGGGCCGGCGGACGCACGATGCCCTGGCCGCCGTCGACGAGCGTCCCGTTGAAGATCCTGACCTCCGTCGGGCTGCCGCTGATCTGGATGCACGGAGCCCCAGGACCTCCGAAGATGGTGAACCCGTTGAGGTCGAGGTCCACGTAGGGAGCGACGATGTCGATGACCGGGACTCCGGCGGCGCTGACGATGTTCCTCGTCATGACGTACTTGCCGTCGGCAAGGATCACGGTCCCGTCGAGGTAGACCGGAGTGCGGCCCTCCGCTGCGATCGCCGGAACGGCGGCGCTGCAGGCCAGGATCAACAGAGAGACGAGTTGCAGTCGTTTCCGCATGCTTCCTCCTCCAGGCCGGAGTCGGCCCGCGTTGCATCCGACAGTCATTTCCGGCAAGTCACGACGTTCGCGTATCGCTTCCTTGTAGCGACAAGCGTGCCGAGGCGCGAGACAGTGTCAGACCCTCTTTCATCGTGCGGAACAAGCTTCCAGAGGGAGAGTTCCTCCGCATCTGCTCGGAGATTTGGGGCCAGGATACCGTATTCCCTGCGACGAGACGACGGGCAGATGCACATAAAGCCGATGGTCTTTGTTGAGAAGAACGCCAAGGACCGCGACACGGTCTCCCTGGCTCTCGACGTCGGCCGTCGCGATCGGCTAAGACACTTATCACTTATCTCGGCATCAACACGAACGCGTCGAGTCTCCGCGGTCCACGGAAGTGTGCCAGCAGGCACCTGACGCGTTCTACCGCCACTCGCCGGCGGCGGCGAAGGCTCCCCAGAAGAGCGCAGGACCGCCGTAGTGACGCTGCTCGTCCCCGGCGCGCGTCTCGGCGCCGGCGAGTACCGGCTCGAAGTCCTGCACCTCCGGGACGATACGGGCGCCGCGCTGCTGGACTCCCGCTTCAAGGTCGTCGCGCGGTAGTGGCTCAGGGCAGCTCGGGCCTGAGCTTGAACTTCCTTCTGCCACGGATCCGGTACACCCCGAAGTCCCGCCGATCGGTGGTCAGCACGAGCGGAGTGTCGAGCTCCTCGGCGAGGACGACCAGCGTGGCATCGGCGAAGTCCATCGGAAGATCACGGTAGACGTCGATCAGCTCCCGACAGCGGCGTATCGAGGCGGGGCTGGAAGGAACCAGCACGGCTCCGCCTTCGAGAAAGAAATCACAGCAGGCCCGCGGGCCGCCGGGAACCTTCGCCAGCAGGTGCGTCGCTTCCGTCAGCACCGCCTCGGTGCTGACGACCGGCCCGTTCCAGCTTTCGAAGAACTTCGCGAACTCGGAATGGTACGTCTGGCTTCGATCGAGCAGCGAGACCAGCGCCCCGGTATCGAGCAGCAGCTCACCGGCCATGCTTGAGGGACTCGACGATGTACTCGCGGTGTCGCTCGGCCAGTTGGGGCATGCCGGACTCGAGGGAACCCAGCAGCCCACGAACCTGCTCGGCGGGGCGGGTGTCACGACCGGACGCGCCCTCGAGGAACGCGCGAAGGGCCATGCGCACGATCTCGGACGGCTTGCGCTGCATCTTGCGCGACGCCTCGTCGAGGGCCCGCTTCAGATCGCCGGAAATGCGGACCGTCACCTGTGCCTCCATCCGGGACCTCCGCAGTGCATTGTAATGCATATGCAATGCAAACGCCAATCGCGGGCCTCCGCGAGGGTGGAGCAGCAGGTCCGCAAGCTGCGGCGCGAGGGGGCCAGCAAGAGCTAGAATCCTCGATTCCCAGCATCCGATTCACCCTCGGGAGGCCACCGATGAGGTCGCTGATTCTGGCAGCTTCGATCGTCACCCTTTGCGCCATCGCTCCTTCGACCGTCCCCGTCATGGCGGACGCGCCGGCCTGGGCCGCGGCCAGCGAGCCGAAGGTCGTCGGAAAGCTCGTGGAACGACACGGCGAGGGGGAGAGGCCGCGGATCGCGCGCGGCGTCGCCCAGGTGCTCGACTTCTGGCGCGAGGAGGACGGCGGCGCGGAGACCTTCGAGGCCTTCGTGCTCGACAATTTTGCCCCCGGGGGCGAGGCCCTCGATGCGATGTTCAACCGCTTCGAGCTGCTGCTCGAGAAGCTCGACGGGCACATGAACGAGATCGTGCTGGCGTTCCGCCGGCAGTCGGACCTGACCGTCGGCAAGATCTACCCCTTCGACTCGACGTTCGCGGGGTACGCGCCGTATGCCCATGTCGCGTCCGACTTCTTCGAGAACAAGCTGGCCTTCGTCGTGCTGCTCAACTTCCCGCTGACCACGCTCGAGCAGCGCCTGGGCGAGGGATCGACCTGGACCCGCCGCCAGTGGGCCGAGGCCCGGCTGGCGCAGCGCTTCGGGCGCCGCGTGCCGGCCGAGGTCAACCTGGCGATCGCCAGGGCCGGCGCCGCCGCCGACGAGTACATCGCCGACTACAACGTCTGGATGCACCACCTGGTGAACGATGCCGGTGAGCGGCTGTTTCCGCCGAAGCTGCGCCTGCTCTCGCACTGGAATCTCAGGGACGAGATCAAGTCGCAGTACGGCAACGGCGAAGCGGGTCTGCCCCGGCAACGCATGGTGCAGAGGGTGATGGAGGCGATCGTCGAGCAGACGATTCCCGACGTCGTGGTCAACAACCCGCACGTGGACTGGAACCCGTTCACGAACGAGGTCCGCGCCGCGACGGTGAACGATGCCGACGAGGCACCGCCGGCGGGCATGAAGATCTCGAGCGCGCGCGAGCCGGACACGCGCTACGAGATCCTGCTCGGCACGTTCAAGGCCGCGAGCCTCGAGGATCCCTACTCGCCGACGGCGCCGACGCTGATCGCCCGCCGCTTCGACGAGGATCGCGAGATCCCCGAACGGCGCGTGCGCGCGATGTTCGAGTCTGTGCTGTCCTCGCCGCTGTTGCCCCGTGTCGCCGCGCTGATCGAGCAGCGACTGGGCCGGCCGCTCGAGCCGTTCGACATCTGGTACAACGGCTTCCGGGTCGGTTCCGGGTTGAGCCAGGCCGAGCTCGACGCGATCACGAAGAAACGCTACCCGACCCCGGCGGCCTACGAGCGCGACATGGTGAACCTGCTCGTCGGCCTCGACTTCCCCAGGGACCGCGCGGAGTACCTGGCGGGGAACATCGTCGTCGAGCCCGCGCGCGGCTCGGGCCACGCCTGGGGCGCCCAGATGCGCGGCGCCAAGGCGCGGCTGCGCACCCGCGTCGGGGCCGACGGGATGGACTACAAGGGCTTCAACATCGCGGTCCACGAGATGGGCCACAACGTCGAGCAGACCCTGTCGCTCAACGACATCGACCACACGCTGCTCAACGGTGTGCCGAACACGGCGTTCACCGAGGCGCTGGCGTTCGTGTTCCAGGCCCGCGACCTCGACCTGCTGGGCGTGGCCCGGCCGGACCCGCGACAGCAGGCGATGAAGGCGCTCGACGCCTACTGGGGCACGGCCGAGATCGCGGCCGTCGCGCTGGTCGACATGGCGGTCTGGCACTGGATGTACGACCACCCGGACGCCACGCCGGCCGAGCTGCGGAAGGCGACGATCCAGATCTCCAAGGACGTCTGGAACAAGTACTACGCGCCGGTCTTCGGCAAGAAGGACGTCGTGCTGCTCGGCATCTACTCGCACATGATCCACTCGTTCCTGTACCTGCCCGACTACCCGATCGGACACATGATCGCGGCGCAGATCGAGCAGGCGATGCACAAGGCGGGCAAGATCGGCCCGGAGTTCGAGCGGGTCTGCCGCACCGGCAGGGTCACGCCGGACATGTGGATGCGGGTGGCGACCGGTGCGCCGGTCGGTCCGCAGGCGATGCTGGAGGAGACGGAGCGGGCGCTGAAGCAGGTCGGAGCGCCTCCGCGCTAGCCCCGCTGCTCGGTACGCGCGGCCGTTGCCCGGAGCGTGCCCGGGACCGTGTCTCGACCTACGGAAGCAACGCGTCCCGTCCGGGCTCCGCTCCGAGCTTCGTCTGCCAGGTGCCGCACGGGGTCGGCAGCTTGACCAGGTAGTAGACCCCGCTTCCCGCCCCGGGCGAGTCGCCGGAGATGTCGAGGGTGACCGCGGCCGGCAACGACCCGTTATCGAAGAACGAGTAGTCCGGAAGGCCGTCCAGCCTGCCGCGGACGAACTCGATGTCCTCGGGCTGGCTCCAGCCCAGGGTCCCCTTGTCCAGCGCGCGGACCGGATGGGGGAACGGCAGCGCATCCTGGTCGGGATTGGGGTGCTGCGGGCAGTTGTCGCAAGCCGAGCCGACCCCGTCCAGATCGTCGTCCTCCTGCTCCGGGTTGTTCACCGACGGACAGTTGTCGAACGCGTCGGGATAGAAGTCGCCGTCACCGTCGGGACCGGGCGGCGCGCAGGCGGCCGGGTCCTGCTCCGGGTTGTAGTCGCGGGGGCAGTTGTCGCAGGCGTCGCCGAGGGTGTCGCCGTCCGAGTCCCACTGGTCCGGGTTGGCCCGGGTGAGGCAGTTGTCGCAGGCGTCGCCGACGCCGTCCTGATCGGCGTCGCTCTGATCGTTCGGCGTCGAGAAACAGTTGTCCTCGGCGTCGGGGTGGCCGTCCTGGTCGACGTCGTCGGGGTCGTCGTCCACGGCCCCGTCGCAGTCGTTGTCCAGACCGTCGAGCACTTCCGGCGTGGGACCCACGCCCGGCTGGGGCGGGTCGTCCCACGCGGCCTGCCCGCAACGGGCCAGGCCGCTCCGGCACTCGCCGACGTCCGATCCCGTCCGCCGCACGTAGTCGTCCACCACGCCGTCGCAGTCGTTGTCGACGCCGTCGCAGGTCTCCGCGGCGCCGTTGTGGATCCGGGGGTCGAGCGGAGCGCAGTCGGTGGCATCGGGATCGCCGTCCCGGTCGTCGTCCGGCTCCTCGAAGTCCTCGACCCCGTCGCCGTCGGGGTCGGAGTAGTAGCGGCAATCCTCGGGACAGGTCAGGTAGCTCTCCACCTCGTTGCACACGCCGTTGCCGCACTGGCTGTTGAACAGCGTCGGCGGCGGCGTCGCGCCCAGGCCGGAGCCGCCCGCCAGCGCGACGAACGGCGACAGGGTCAGCTCGTCCGGGATCGGGCCGACCACGTTCAGCTCGAGCGTGACGACCTCGGGCAGGTGCGGTTCCAGGAGCGGGATCACGTGCCGCCAGACCCAGCGTTCGTCATCGGTGGGCGGGCCGTCCGGCGGCTCGCCGGGGCCGGGAAGCCCCTCGAGCGTGAATTCCTGCTGGGGCGACTCCGGATCGAACAGCAACGGCTCGAAGTCGCTGGTCAGCGTCACGTCGAACAACGGCCCCGGCCCCTGGTTCTCCACCAGGAGATCCATCCGCAGGAAGGTGTTGTCCAGCACCTCGTAGGCCGGGACCAGCGTGACGACGAAGTTGAACGCCGAGTATTCGAAGTACAGCGTCGAGTGGTAGACGTCGCTGAAGCTCCACTCGATGACCCGGCCGGCGACGCCCGAGCCGGTCGCGGTGTGGCGCTTGTTCTCCTGGGTCGGCGCGCTGGACCCGAACGGCAGATCGGCCACGATCTCGTAAGTCCCGATCCGCTCCGCACTCGGAGCGCCGTCCAGCAGCAGCAGCGGATTGAAGCGGATGCCCCGCGTCGCGGTGCCGGAGAATCCGGGCCCGCTGGAATGGACCGCGGTCACGTACTGCTGCGTGACCTGACGGGTCTGGCCCGCGGAGAACATCACGACCGCCACCGTGCCCGCAGGGTAAGGCACGCCGTCGACCTCGATCGCCGAGCTGGGCAGACGATCGATCTCGACCGTGGTGCGCGCGCCGGAGGTGTTGCGCAGCGTGTAGTCGACAGTGACCGTGGCCGGAGTGCCGCCGCTCGCGTCGATGGTGGCTCGCAGCTCGTCGAGCACCACGGGGCCCTCGTAGAACGGCAGCAGCGTTCCGAACACCGGGCTCCCGCCGAGCCCGCACGCGAGCGCGAGCACGAGGACCCTCCCGCCGATGCGGCTCGATCTACGTTCCATCGGCGCCACCCCCTTCACGGACACGTGTCCTCGTAGTAGGTGTGGAAGGTCCACGGCACCGGGCAATCGACCTTGTCCGGCGTGGCCAAGGGACCCGAGAGCGGGTAGTTGTAGGTGAAGTCCTCGGCCCGGTTACTGCCGCCCGGATCGGGCTTGCGCGGCCCGTGGATATAGTTCCAGTTGCTCTCCGTCTCGTGGGCGCTCCAGTCGTGCGTCGCCAGCCAGCGGTCGATCTCCCCGTAGTCCATCAGCCGGTACTTGCTGCGGTACAGCACCACGTTGTACTCGTGCGCCCCCGGGAGATTGAGGTCGAGCGCATTCCACACGCATTTGCTGCTGATCCCGATGCGCTTGGCCAGCGCCTGGCGCAGGATCGCGTGGTCCTCGCAGTCGCCGCAGAAGTCCGCGGGGCAGTTGTCGCACGCCGGCAGGCCCGTGTAGTTCACGGTGTAGCTGGCCGGGATCGGAAAGTCCCAGCCGGGGCTGTAGCCGAGCCCGTTGGCGACGTTGATGCAGGTCTCGTTGGTGCCGCCGCTCCCGTCGGCGCGCCAGGTCATGTGGTCGTCCACGTACCAGGCGATGGCGGCGAAGATCTCGTCGCTGGTGTCCAGCTCGGCGACCGGCCGCTCCTCCTCGTCGGCGAACTCGAACAGCGCGTCGTAGGCGCGGACCAGGAGCTGATCGTCGGCCAACTGCAACAGCCGCGGCCCGATCTGCTCGGGGGTAGCGCCAGGAACGGCGACCGGCCAGTAGGTGGTCGTCCAGGGGTCGATGCAGTCGACGCACTGGGCGTCACAGACGCCGCCGCAATCCACCCCCGACTCGAGGATGTTCTGCTTGCCGTCCTGGCAGTTGCCGGGATCGATGAACGTGTCGACGACCCCGAGCACCCCTACGTCGATCTCACCGACCCGGCTGACGCACGTCCCGTCGACCTCGACGTAGGTGTAATCGCCGGCCCGAGGGTCGTAACTCGCCAGCACATCCCGCGTCACGCAGTAATCGAGGTCGAGCGCGCGCGGATGGACGAAGTCCGTCGCCGCGGCGGGCAGGCCGGCCGCGAGGATCAGGATGGCCGAAAACCCGGCAGCAGGCCGTCGCCGTGAGGGTGTACGTGGGAAGCCCATGTCTCCGTCTCCCGTCTCGTGAATCGGGGCGCCGCGAGGCGGCCTGTGTAGATGAAACGAGTCGGGATCCGATTTCCCCTCACCCGGATCGGGAAGGGCTCGACGCCTCGTGGCCTCGACTCCCGGGGGCTGAACCCCGCCGCTGGTACGAATCCGCGCCCCACCGTGAAAACCGCCGCCTCGGGGGTCCACCGCCCACGAAGGGTAGATCCCGCGAGGAGCCGCAGTTCTTCTGCTGGCAGAACTCGGCGCACGTTCCGCCTCCCGCAAGCCGGTCCAACTCGCCCTCGAGGCGTCGGCACGCTCCTCGTCCGGCGTGGGTCCGTCCGGGGTCGGGCAGGCGGTCAACAACAGCGACAACGACACGACGATCGGCGGTGATGCGGTCGGTCTGAAGCGGTGGCGTGTCCTGGTGCGTCGGCTGGCGTGAGGATACACCCCGCCGCGGTCGATCAGGGCCGGGATCGAGAACTTGCTGCCGAGCGCGGCGAGCGCCTCCGCAGATCTTCACCGGGCGCTCGTGCATAATGCGGGTCCGTACCGCGAGGCCCGGTCGCGGGCACAGCGGAGTGACGCGTGACCCCGTTCCCGACGCTCGACGACTTCCTCCTCCCGGCGCCGCTTCCAGCGGTGGTCGCGGTGCTGGTCCCGCTGGCGTTGCTCGCGATCGCGCGGGACACGATGGTCCGTCTCCGCCGTTCCACGACCGCGGTCTCTGCGGTTGAGGTCGCGGCCGCGTTTGTCGTCTGTTCGGGCGCGCTGGGCTCGGCGGCCTTCACCCTGGCGCTCCTCGGACAGGCTTCGATCGCAACGCTGCGGGGACTCGGCGTCGTGGTGGTCGTCTACGGACTGTGGTGTGGCGCGTCGATGCGGCTCACGGTGCTGCGCCGGGGCGTTGCCCGCTTCCACGGAAAGCTGACAAACCTCTCCGGCTTGACGCGCTGGGCCATCGCGGTCTCGACCGTCAGTCTCACAGGTTGGACGCTGACTGCGCTCGGTCCGCCGACCGAGGTCGATGCGCTCGATTATCACCTCGGCGTCCCGCTCGAGTGGCTTCGCCACGGCGCCGCTCATCCGAGGCCGGACTGGCTGCACGCGCCGTTCGTCGGGGTCGGCGACGGCCTCAACCTGCTCGGCCTGGCACTCGGCTCGGACAGCCTCGGCGCCGCATTCCAGGCCGCGGGCCTGGTCGCCGCGTTCGTTGCAGTCTCGTCGTGCGGGTCGAGCCGGCGCGATCGCGCGTTCGGCGTCGTCCTCGTCGCCGGGTGCGTCGCGATCGGCAACCTCGTCCCGACGCCGAAGCCGATGATGCTCCCCGCCGCGGCGACGACGCTGGCCGTCGTGCTGATCGCGAGGAATCGCGCCCCGATTGACGCGAACCGCCTGATCCTGGTGTCGGCATGCGTCGCATTCGCCGTCGGGTGCAAGGCCAGCTTCCTGCTGTCGGGCGCCGTGGTCCTCGCGTGGCTGGCCTGGCTCGCGTGGCGCTCCGGCCGCGCCGCCGTTGCCGCCGTGGTGATCGGCTCGACGCTGGTGTTGTTCGCCGCTCCGACCTATGTCGCGAACGCCCGGTTCTACGGCGACCCGCTGTGGCCGTTCTTCGAGCGCTTCCGCAGCGACGCCGACCCGCTCGCGGAAGGGTTCGCGTGGTACCTCCGGAACTTCGGGATCGCACCGCGGTCCGTGTGGCGCTACGCGATGCTACCGCTGGAGTTGACCGTTCCGCTGGCGCCGGCGAGGATCACGGCGACCCTCGGTCTCGGCACCCTGGCGGGGGCGCTGGCGTGGCGCGACCGCTCCGCACGGCGCCCGCTGCTCGTGGCCGCCGCCGCCGTCGCCGTGCTGGTGCTGGCGTTCGGTCAGCTATCGCCGCGCTTCTTCATCGAGCCGTACCTCTGGGCGGCCGCCGCGGTCGTGCCGACCGCGTGGAGGGTCGCCAAGCAGGTCCTGTTCGCAGCGCTGACCGCCCAGACCGCGGTGGTCGCCGTGCTGGCGGGGTATGGGGCGATCGCGCTGTTTCCGGGGGCCTGGAGCGCCGACCTGCGGCGGCAGGTGATGGCCCGCGCTGCTCCGGGGGCGGCGGTCTGTCAATGGATGGATGCGACCCTGCCGCCCGATGCCGTCGTGGCCTCGACGCTGCGCGCGCATGCCCTGTATCCGAGACCGTTCCTGGCATCCGACCTGGCGCGGTTAATGCCATTGGCGAAGATCGACGAGGAAGCACGAGCGCAGCGTCTGGCCGAGGCGCTGGACCGTCGCCGGGTCGACATCCTCGTCGCCCGCGAGCCGGTCGATGCAGGCCCTTACGCCGCAGTCGTCGATCGCCTCGGCCCACCGGTCGGTGAGCCGGCGACGTTTCTCGAAGCCACACGCAATCCGCTGGGGCGCGTCCGTCGCTTCACCGTTCGGGCCTACACCTGGGAAGGAAATGATCTCAGCGTTTCACGTACATCGCCAGGAAACGGTTCTCGTTCTCGGCGCTGCCGATCAGGATGATCTCGGCCTCCGCCGGCAGCGGCCGGGTGGGGTCCGGGCTGACCTGCGTCGAACCGTTCTGCTCGAGGGCGATCACCGTGCATCCCGTCCGGCGCCGGATTTCCGAGTCGGCGATCGTCTTCCCGACCAGCGAGTCGGGCATCTTCATCTTGAACACGTCGAGTCCCTCGGCGACCATCAGCGTGTCGCCGCGTTCCAGGAAATTCAACACGGCGTTGGCGCCCATCGAGGCGTAGGACATGACGAAATCGGCGCCGACCCGGTGCAGTGAAGGGATGTTCCGCGCCAGCGCGGCCCGGCTGATGATCTGCATGTCGGGGCGCAGACGGCGGCAGTAGATCGTCAGGTAGACGTTCATGTCGTCGTCGTGCGTGGTGATGATCGCGGCCGGCGCCTGCTCGATGCCCGCCCGCTGGAGCACGCTCAGCTCCGCCGCGTTGCCCAGCACCAGTCGCTCCGTCTCGCGGACGCGCTCCGGGTTTTGTTCCACGATCCGGTAGTCCAGCCCCCGCTCGGCCAGCGCACGAGCGGTCGCGCGGCCGACCCGGCCGCCACCGATGATCACCGGCGGCGCCTCCGACGTGCGGTAGCTGCGGTAGGTCTCGTCGAACCGCTCCAGCTGCTCCTGCAGGCCGGCCATCACCAGGACCGTCTTCTCGTTGACGGTGGTCTGCGGCCGGGCCGTCCGGAACTCGCCCCGTTGCCAGACGCCGACCACGGAGAGCCCGAGGTCCCGGCGCAGCCCGATCTGCTGCAGGTTCTTGCCGACCATCGGCGTGCCGATCGCGGTGGTCTCGGCGATCAGCAGCTCGCCGTAGCGGCCGACCACGTGCGCGCGGGTGTCGCCGACGTGCAGACGCCGCGCCAGCGCCTGGCCCAGCATGTCCGGGATCTGCAACACCATCGAGCAGCCCGCCAGCTCCAGGATGTCGACCGAGGCCGGATCGTCCGCCGTGGCGATGATCGGCACCCTGGCCGTCAGCTCGCGCACCGTCGATGCCACGTGCGTGTTGACGGGGTCGGTGGCCGTGGTGGCCACCAGCGCCGCGCGCTGCACCCGGAGCTTGCGGTACACCTCCGGGTTGTCGAGCTCGCCCACGACCACGTTGAGACCGGAATCGTGCAGCCGCAGCGCTTCGCCGAGCTCGGGGATCACCAGGTAGTACGGGTAGCCGTACTGATCCAGCCTGCGGATCAGCGAGCTGGATACCGCGTCGTGATGGGTCAGCAGCACGTGCCCGCTCGTCTGCGCCGGCACCTGGCGCAGCGCGCGCGCTTCCGACTGCGCCTCGACCCACGGGGCGTAGAAAAAGCGAATGAACGAGAACGGCAGCAGGATCAGCATGTACACCGTGCCGCTGAGCAGCACGAATACTGAGAACACGCGGCCCAGGTCGGACTCGAAGGTGACGTCTCCGAAGCCCAGCGTCGACATCACGGTCAGCGTCCAGTAGATGCCGGTGAACCAGCTGAAATCCCGGCCTTCGCGCAGCATCAGCAGGTGGAACAGCGCGCTGTAGACGAGCACCATCACGACGAGCGCAAGCAGCAGACGGGCCAGCGTCCGCAGGTTCTTCCGGCTGGTGTCCTTCTGCAGGAAGTGGGAGAGCTGTGCGGCGAGCGATTTCATCAGGCGGTCAATGGTCCCTGGGGGACCGCTAGCCTACCCTCGAGGCGGCACGGGGGCAACTGCGCAGCCGGACGGCTCAGGTCCGACATCTCAGCATCTCGGGAGGCCCGTCAACACGGACACCTGGCCCCGGTGTGGTCGCGCGCGCCCGAGCGAGGGATCAGTGGTCATGCTCCGTCGGCAGCCCTCCGGGCGCGTTTTCCTCGCCGTGGGTGTGAGCCATGCTGACGAGAGCCCGGTGAAGCCGCTCTGCGTGATGCACGAGCTCCACGTAGGCTGCCACGTAAGCACGGCCCGCCTCGACGTTGTCTGCGGCATGCCTGCGCAGCTCGGCGGTCTTGCCGAACCGCTCGCGGAGCCCCGCGGTCAGATGCGAGGTCAACGCGGCGACGAGCGCGTCCGCGCTGCCGGTCTCCAGCGCGCGGTCCGCGAGCCGAACGGCAGGATCCAGCGGCGAGCCGGAGGGCTTGAGCCCGGTGTACGGGGCGCCCTCGCCGGCCCGATGGACCCGGACCAGCGTCTCGAAGAACCACGTGTCGGCAACTTCGCGGCCGACGCCCCCGCCGCTACGCACCGCCACGGCCTTGGCGAATGCCGCCCGGATCTCGCTCTCGTCTCCCGGTCGGACCCATTTGAGCACCGGCGTCACGTCTCCGGCGGCGAGCGCCTCCCTCGCGTCGTTGACCACCGGTCCGTCGACCGTGTCGCAGTGCGCGTCCGCGGGCACGACCGCCATGACCGAAGCTCCCAAGAACGTGGCGACAAGCAGCCGGAGGCGGGGATTCCTCAGATCGGTACGCATGATTCACCTCTCGCGGGCGGACGCCCACCCTTCGCACACTACCAGCCTGTTCCGGCCACTTCAGCGGCGAAACCCGCCCTCTTACGGGGTTAAGGCCGCTTTCGCGCGCCGGTTGCCGCCGGGGGTCTCGCCCGGAATAATCCACGGTGAACGGCGACGGCTACCCCGACGTCGCCGGCTGCTCGGACAACTCCGGTGCCGTCTGGACGAGATCTCGGACCGTCCATGGAGCCGCGAGGCCCCGGCGGTCGTCGAAAAACCGCCGGGGCATCACTTCGTATCGGTCCGGTCGGTCAGCGCCTGCGCGCGCCGCGCTTGCGCCGCGCCGGGTCGCGCGGCCGCTCGTCCCCGGGTGCGGGCTCGAGCGTCGCCGGCGGATCCGGCCGCGTCCCGACGGTCTCCGGCACCTCGCCGCCGCCGTCGCCGACCAGCGCGTCACCCTCGTTGACCGCGCCGGCGCAATCGGCGGCTTGCTGGCAGGTGCCGCCCTGGATCAGGCCGGCCAGCTCGTCGATCAGGTCCCCGACCGTGGTAGACGAGCAGCCTTCGGCGCCGGTGTCGACCTCGCAGCCGTCGCTGAGCCGACCGGAGCAGACGTTGAGGATCAGCGCGGTGAGTTGCTTCAAGGCCCGCTCGCACGGATCGTTCGCCGGGTCGGCGTCCATGCCCTCGCAGGTCGTCTCGCCGTAGAAGCCGAGCTGCTCCAGCCGCTGCTCCGCGCACGGCATCAGCTCCTCGACGAACCCGGGCTCGGTCGGACTCTGCGGACCACGTCCGTTGCGGCCGGGATCGATGCCGCCCTCGCTCGCAGGCACGCCGAGGCACTGGCGGTGCCAGTAGCCCTGGGTGACGGGGTCGGGATCGATGCAGACGATGAACGTGACCGTGGCAGCGTCGTTTCCTTCGACCGGAACGTCGTTGCGGTCCAGGCCCGACGCCGTGACCACGTTGACGTGCGGCTCGCTGTCCGAGCCGCTGACCAGCTCGGCGAACGTGCAGGTCAGCACCTCACCGGGCGCCAGTGTCGCCGGTAGCGCCTGGTCGCAGCTCGCGCCGACGTCGCCGAACCGGTCGTCGAAGACCGAGTCGATGGTGATCTCGACGGCCCAGGTGTTGGTGATCGTCACGGTGTAGGTCACCAGGCCTTCGGGGCCGATGATCTCGGGTGGGTCGGGCGTCTTGTCCACCGCCAGCGCCGCGGTGGGCTCGCAGCCGGCGAAGAAGTGCCGGTTGTTCGTCTCGTCGCACTCGTTCTGGGTGCCGACCAGCCCGCCGCTGTCGTCGGCGACCGCGTGGATCTCGAGGCTGAAGTCGAAGCCCGGGCCGACCGCCAGCGCCACGTCCTCGAACTCGCCGGGCTCGAGGTTCACGGTCGTGGTCGTCGTGCCCAGCAGCAGTCCGCCGGCGCCGGGATCGCCGTCGTAGAACGAGACCGGGAGCCCGGCGCCCACGGCCACGGCGCCAGCGTTACCGACCCGCACCGTGACGTAGGATTCCAGGTCGTTGGCCGCGCACTCGATCAGCGAGGCGGTCAGGTCCGGCGCCGCGGTGGCGGGCAGGTCCTGGGTCAACACGTTCTGCCGGTAGTTGTTGTAGGGATCGGCGGCCGGGAACTGCCAGTTGTCGTTCTCGACGACGGGGATCGTTCCGTCGTCGTTGACGTTGGTGATGTGGTAGGTGTGCTGGTTCCATAGCCGGCGCGTCGCGACCCAGTTGTCGTTGGCGTCGCCGTAGACGCGGATGCCGCGCTGCGGTCCCTTGCCGCAGTTGTTGTTGGCCACGGCGACGATCTCGGCGTTTCCGTCGGCGTCGACGTCCGCCACCAGCGGGTACTCGTGCCAGGTGCAGGAGCTGAGCGGAACGCTGAACAGCACGAAGCCGTCGGTGCCGCGGTAGATCCTGAGCGTCAGCTCGTCGCTGTAGACCACCTCGGCGGATCCGTCCCCCTCGAAGTCGAACACCGACGAGCCGGTGCGGTTCGAGCTGAGGTCCTGGGTCGGCGCGGCCCAGATCAGCGTGCCGTCGGTGTCGAACACGGCGTAGCGCGAGGCTCCGGCGACGCCGATCTCCGGCAGTCCGTCGTTGTCGTAGTCCGCGATCGTCGGCGGGCCGCCCGCGCCGCCCGCGGGGATCGCGACCGGCCCCCACAGGATCGTGCCGTCCGACCCCTCGAGCAGGTACACCTGGCCCCCGCTGACCAGCACGATCTCCGGCAGCGCGTCGGCGTCGAAGTTGCCGACGCCGATCAGACCGTCCGCGATGTTCACGCTCCACAGGATCGACCCGTTCGCCTGATAGACCGTGTTCCCGGCGATGACCTCGGGCACCCCGTCGCCCGTGACGTCGGCGACTCCCGCCAGCGGGCCGACGTTGCCCTGGGACCCGCGCCCGCCGGCGCCGGTCCACAGGATCGCGCCGGTGTTGTCCAGCACCTGGCGGCCGATCACGATCTCGGGCGTGCCGTCCTGGTCCAGGTCGGCGATCGCCGGCGCGCCCCAGTTGATCGATTCGAGGAACGGGCTGCGCCATTTGAACGTGCCGTCGTGCTCGAACACGATCAGGCGCCGGCCCGTGTCGTCGCAGGCGAGGATCTCGGGCAGCCCGTCCAGGTCGATATCGCCGGTCGCCACCGACGAGGCGGTGTTGACGCGCAGCGCGCCGTCGACGACCGTGAAGATCTCGGAGCCGTCGTCGCCGCTCAGCGCCCGCAGCACGCCGACCTCGACCAGCCCGCCGCCCGTCGAGGCGGTGGCCCCGAACACCACGTCGGGTATGCCGTCCCCGGTCAGGTCGATCACCGACGGGGTCATCATCACGTTGAGCCAGCCGGAGAAGACCATCGAGCTGGACCACGACCACTCCAGCACGGGGTCGAACGAGCCGACCGGCGGCTCGAACTCGCAGTCCACGCCGGAGTTCGAAAGGTTGTTGTCCTCGGCGGATTCGGCGATGACGTCCCCGCTGTCCGCGAAGGCATAGATCAGGTTCTCGCGGAACAGCACGGACCCGGCGACGGCAGCGGTGACCGTCACCGAGGCGCCGGCCGCAAGGTCGGCGGTCGTGGTGCTGGCCAGCACGTTGTCGGTCCCGGCGTCGAAGTCGCCCGAGTTGTCGGTGTCCTCGAAGAACGTGATCGTGAACACGCCGCTCGCGTCGGCGTCTCCCGAGTTCGTGACGTCCGCCGAGACGTTGCCGGCGATGGTCAGCGCCTGCCAGTCGCCGGTGACCCCGGAGGTGTCGACGTTCGATACCTCGAGATCGGGCTGCGCCGACACCGGGGGTGCCGGCCCCGCGACGAGCATTACGGCGAACACCGCGCCGAGGATGCCGGGGTGCCACTTCGTTGATGGTCTGTGCATGCCTCCCCCTCCTGCGAACAATAGCTCGCGAGTGAACCCCTGGAACGTCGGCCGCTCGGGTCGAGAGAAATCCGTGCCTGGAGTTCGTGACTCTGAGGCGAGGCTACGCAATCGCCGCGCGGCGGGTCAATCGAAAAAAAAGACCGATCCGGTAACGACCGTGTCGGCGACAGGCGGGCTAGCCGTGCTTCTCGATCAGCTCTCGATAGCCGGGATGATCTCGCAGCGCATCCCACCACGGCTCGAGTCGGAGCAGGCCCACCGAGAAATTGCTGGGAATGGTGAGCAGCCGATCGAGCTGGCCGAGCGCGTCCTCGGGTTGGCCGACCATGGTGTAGATCTGCGCCATGTCCTTCACGAGGTCGGGGCCCCAGGTCGCGTCCCTGGAGAGGGGATACGCCTCGAGCGCCCGCAGGCCCTCGCGGACCGCCGCTTCCCGGCGCCCCAGGCCGGCATACGCGATGCCGAGCGAGGTCCGCACCTCGAAGTGTTCCGGTCGCTGCTCGAGATCGCGCTCGAGCGCCCGGCGCGTGCGCTCGAAGGCTTCACGGGCGCGGGCGGAGTCGCCCTGAAGCGACAGCGCAAGGGCCGCGAGCAGGCTGGTGGGACGGTGCACCGCGCCGGCCTCGATGATCTCGTCCGCCGGCTCGAGCTCGGCCACGGCGCGCTCGTAGTCGCGCTCCAGCACGGCCTGGAGGTAACGCAAGAAGACGGCGATGTCCATCCCCGACCGGGGGAGTGCGTCGGCCACCTTCCGCGCCCGGGAGGTCGTCCCGTCCAACCCCACGAAGGCCTCCCAGCGATAGTTCTGACACCAGTACGCGTCGGGGCGCACCTCGAGGCAGCGGTCCAGCACTTGCAGCGCTTCCGGGTAGCGTCGCAGGTAGACGTAGTTGCTGCCGAGATTGATCAGCAGGTTCTCGTCACGCGGGCTCAGCCGGACCGCCTTCTCCATGTTGCGAGTGCTCTCCTCCCATCTCCCGCGGCGCCGCTGGACCAGGCCCCAGCCTTCGAGAACCTCCGGCAGGTCGGGCCGCAGCCGATCCGCGGCGGCGAAGGCTTCTTCGGCCAGGCCGTACTCCTTGTGCGCGTGGTAGTGGTACATGCCGAGCGCCTGATAGGACTGCGGCGACTCCGGGGCCAGCTCGAGCGCACGCTGCGCCGCCTCGCGCGCGGCGCTGATCCTGCTCTCCGAGCGGTCGAAGCCGAAGTGCACGATCTGGGCGTGCGCCCGCGCCAGGTACGCCCAGGCGGCGGCGAAGCCCGGATCGAGCTCCACCGCGCGCTCGAACAACGAGACCGCCTGTCTCAGGCTCTCGGCGTCCCACTGCACGGTGTAGTCGATGCCGCGCACGTAGGCGCCGAAGGCCTCCACGTTGTCGGTGGGCGCGGCGGCCAGGGCGCCTCGCTCGGTCGCCCGCAAGGTGATCCCGAGCTCGTCGATGACCTGGGCGGCGATCTCCGACTGAACGTCGAAGATGTCGTTGACGACGCGGTCGTAGGCGGCGGACCAGACCTGGGTGTCGTCGGAGACCCGGATCAGCTGCGGCGTGATCCTGACCCGGCCGGCGCCTTCACCGCTGCGCGCCCAGCGGATCGAGCCCTGGATCAGATAGTCGACCGCCAGCTCGCGACCGATCTCCTGGGTGGTCTTGGTGCTGCCGGCGTAGGTCATGGCGCTCTTGCGCGAGATCACGCCGAGGCCTGGCACCGTCGACAGCCGGCTGGTGATCTCCTCGGCCATGCCGGCGGCGAAGTACTCGTCCTCGGGGGGGCCCAGGTTCTCGAAGGGCAGGACGGCGATCATCTGCCGCGCTTCGGCGGCCGCGGACGGCGGCTCGGCGATGCCCGCCGGCCCCGCTTCGTCACCACCTGGCAGCAGCCACAGAGCGACGAGAGCGAGTGCCAGGACCGCCAGACCGGCGACGGCCCAAAGCCGATACGGACGCGCCGTCTTGGGGGCCGGCGCGGCCGGCAGCGCCGCCGACGAGATAGGCGTCGCCCCGGACTCGACCTCCTTCCGCAACCCCCGCAGCTCGTTGTAGACGTCGCGCGCCGACTGGTAGCGGTCGGCCGGCTGCTTCTCGAGGCAGCGTCCGATGACCCGGCCCAGATGCCGGGGCAGCTCCGGGTTGAGCTCGGTAACCGCGGGCGGCGCATCCCTGAGGATGGACGAGACCAGCGACGCGGTGGTGTCGCCCGCGAACGGCCGCCGCCCGCTCGCCATCTCGTACAGCATGACCCCGAGCGAGAAGATGTCGGAGCGGTGGTCGACCGGCTTCCCCTCGGCCTGCTCGGGGGACATGTAGGGCAGGGTGCCGAGCGCCAGTCCTTCCTGGGTCAGGACCTCGGTCGGCAGCTGCGTCGCGTCGGCCGCGGCGGTCTCCTGCTGGAGCTTGGCCAGACCGAAGTCGAGGACCTTGACCCGGCCCTCGCCGGTCACCATGACGTTGGCCGGCTTGAGATCGCGATGGGTGATCCCCTGGGCGTGCGCGGCGGTCAGGGCATCGGTCAGCGGCACGGCGACGTCGAAGATCTCATCGAGCGGCAGGCCGCGTTCGGTGATCAGATGGTCCAGGGTCCGCCCCTCGACCAGCTCCATCACGATGAAGTGCACCGTGTCGCCTGCGGCGCCGTCACCCGGCCCCTGCGACTCGACCAGCGTCGCCTGCTCCACCGAGTGGATGGTGACGATGTTGGGGTGGTTGAGCGCCGCGACCGCCTTGGCCTCGCGCTGGAAGCGCTCGAGCCGCTCCGGAGCGTCCGCCATCTCTGCCGGCAGCACCTTGACCGCCACTTCGCGATTGAGGCGCGTGTCCTCCGCGCGGTAGACCTCCCCCATCCCGCCCTGGCCGAGCTTCGAGGTGATTCGCAGGTAGCCCAGTTGCTTACCGATCATGGCGCGGTGATTCTACTGGGCCGGCTAACCCGGATCCACCGCCCCGAACCTCGCGGATCCAATCAGGGACAAGCGACCCCGAAACGCGGCTGGCCGGAGGAGTCCTCGCCGAGCGATCCCTGGCCGGAGGGGCAGTCGTTCTCCGCACGGATCAGGTAGTAGGCCGCGCTTCCCGTCGCCGGGTCGTCTCCGTCGGTCGCGGTGGTGTTCGGACCGTCGTCCGACTCCAGGCACTCGCCGGACCCCACGAAGTCGGCGGGATCTCCCGAGCGCAGCGTGTCGTAACGCATCGAGCCCGCCGCTCCGCCCTCGTCCGGAGCGACCCAGTCCAGCGTCGTCGTGCCGCCGGGTCCACCCGCGTGCGTCAGCGCCAGGCCGCGGACCTCCCCCGGCGTGCCCCAGATGCCGGCGTCCTGGTCGCTACAGTCCCCGTCGCACTCCGACAGCAGGTCGCCGTCGTCGTCGGCCTCGTTGGTGCCGGTCAACGCCGGCCATGCCGGATCGTCGCAATCGTTGTTCAGTCCGTCGCAGACCTGGGACGCGCCCGGGTGGACCGCCGGCTCCCCGTCGTCGCAGTCGGCGCTGCACAGGAAGCCGTCGGAGTCGCGATCCCGGATCTGCCCCAGCGCGTAACGGCCGCCGCTGCCGAGCGCCGCCGCGTCCTGTCCGCCCCAGACCATCATGTAGTCGCCCGTCCAGACGGCGGTGTGGAGCACCCGTACGTCCGGGGCACCGGTCAGCGACGTCGAATCCCAGCCGTCCACCACCGGATCGTACCTTCCGCCGGTATCGAGGCTGGCGTCGGCATCCTGGCCACCCCACACGACCATCACCTCACCCGTCCAGACGGCCGTGTGACGCTGCCGTGGCGAGGGCGCCAGCGCGGTGTCGGTGGCGGCCCAGGAGTCGGCCACCGGGTCGTAGCGGCTGCCCGTGTTCAACGGATCGGTGCCCGAGAAACCACCCCAGATCACCACCCGGCTTCCGGTCCACACCGCTCGATGGTTGTAGCGCGGCGAGGGGGCGCCGGCTGCCGTCGTCGACGTCCACGTATCCCCGATCGGATCGTACCGGCCGCCGGTCGCCAGGGCCCCGCCCGAGAAACCACCCCAGACCACCATCCGGCTGCCGGTCCACACCGCGACGTGCAGGTACCTCGCCGCGGGCGCTCCCGAGGTGCTCGTCGCGCTCCAGGTGTTCCCGACCGGGTCGTAGCGCCCGCCGGTGTCGAAGCTCGACAGTCCCGTTCCACCCCACACGACCATCTCGCTCCCGGTCCAGACGGCGGTGTGATCCTCCCTCGCCGCGGGAGCCCCGGCGGTGGTCGTCGAGCTCCAGCTGTCGGCGATCGGATCGTAGCGCCCGCCGGTGTTGCGGTACGTGAAGTCGGAGCCGCCCCAGACCACCATGACCTGGCCCGTCCAAACGGCGGTGTGGTGCGCGCGAGAGGTCGGGGCGAGCACCGTGGACGTGGGGGACCACGCGTCGGTCAGCGGATCGTAACGGCCGCCGGTGTTCAGGGTGGCCGCGCCGCTCGTGCCGCCCCAGATCACCGCGTGGGTTCCGGTCCAGACGGCGGTGTGGTGGAACCGGCGCGACGGGGCGCCGCTCGTGGGCGTGGGCGTCCACGCGTCGGTCGCGGGATCGTAGTGTCCGCCGCTGTCGAGACCCTCGGAGGAGCCGGCCTGTCCGCCCCACACGACCATGCGACCGCCCGTCCACACGGCGGTGTGCGACTCGCGAGGGACGGGGGCGTTGGCGGAGGAGACCGGGCTCCAGGCGTCCGCGGCGGGGTCGTACTCGCCGCCGTCGTCGCGCAGCATCGAGCCGTCGTCGCCGCCCCAGACGATCATGCGCTGTCCGGTCCAGACGGCGCTGTGGCCCGAGCGGGCGACCGGGGCGCTCGCCGTCGTGGTCGACGACCAGGTGTCCCCGGCAGGATCGTAGCGACCGCCGCTGTCCAACGCGCTGCTCGTTCCCAGCCCACCCCAGACGATCATCCGGCTGCCGTCCCACACCGCGGTGTGGAGATCGCGCGCCGCGGGCGCGCCCGAGGTCGAGAGCGGGTACCAATCGTTGCCCACGGGGTCGTAGCGACCGCCGTCGGCCAGCACGCCGGAGCCGTCGTTGCCGCCCCAGACCACCATGCGCGTTCCGGTCCACACCGCCGTGTGGTCGAACCGGGCATCGGGCGCCGCCATCGAGGACAGCCGCGACCAGTCGTCGGCGACCGGGTCGTAGCGGCCACCGTCACCCAGGGGTGCGCCGTCGAAGCCGCCCCAGACGGTCATCACGCTGCCGGTCCAGACGGCGGTGTGGCCGTCACGCCCGCCGGGCGCCATCGCCGTCGTGATCGGGCTCCACGTATCGGCCACGGGATCGTAGCGACCGCCGTTGTCGAAGTAGGTCACGTCGTCGGAGCCGCCCCAGACGACCATCACGTTGCCGGTCCACACGGCGCTGTGAAGCCGACGTGCCTCCGGGGCACCGTCGAGGGTGATGCTGCTCCAGGTGCCGAGCACCGGGTCGTAGCGCGAGCCGGTCCGGAGGTAGCTGCCGCCGAAGCCGCCCCAGACGAGCATGTGCGTACCCGTCCAGACCGCGGTGTGACCGGAGCGCGCCTCGGCGAACCCGTCCAGCACGCCGTTGTCCCAGGTGTCGTCGGGCACGCAGGGTGCGGCTGCGGAGTCGTTCGAGTCCGTTTCCGCGGGCGACTGCGAGATCACGGTTGCGCCCGCCGCCGGATACGCCGGGGACGGCGAGCCGATTACTTCGAGACGCGGCGCGTTCTCTTGCCACCATTCGTCGAAGGACGTCTTGACGACCCGGAAGAGCGCGACCCGGACGCGATCGGGACCCTCGGCGAGAACGACCTCGAACGTGAAGGCGTCAGGATCTTCACGGAGCGGGCCGGGGCGTCCGGGGTCTTGCGGGAGCCGCATCCGTTGTCGTCGGTACGTTGCCTCGTCCAGCACGACGACGGTCCGGCCGTCCGCCGGGCCGGCGCGGCGCCACTCCACGACCGTGCGGAGCGGATGGGGCGACCGCGGGTCGACATGACCCGCCGCGGCCTCGTGGTGCAGCGTCTCGGCAGTCTCGCGGGTGGCGGCATGGATCCGGCGGTCTCCCGCAAAGTAGCTCCGCACCAGGCGATCGACCAGGATCGGACGAGCCACGCACTCCCGAAGCAACACCGGGTCGTCGGACAGCGCGGCGAACAGCTCCCCGAGTCTGCCCGGCAGCCGGGTATCGGCTACGATTCGATCGAGCTCGAGCTGCAGGGTCCCGGCGGTGATCTCGGTGGCCCATACCGACCGCAGCGCCTCCGTCTGGCGGAGCGTACGACGCACCTTGGCTGCGGAGACGGAAGGCGGCACCGCCTCGTCGAACGGCCGGCGCGCGCCCTGCTGATGGCGGTAGTAGAGGGCGTCGATGGTCCGTTGCGCCCCGACGCGCGCCGCGAAGTCGATCTCGCTCGAATCGGCGACGGCCGGTGGGGCCGTCGTCACGAGCGTCACGGCGAGCAACGTCACCGCAAAGCGACCAGCGACATGGTCGAATCGGGTCGCAGCTGGACGTGAGGTTCTCAAGGCCGTTGCCCGGAAGGTGGAGCGGAGGGCGCGCTGCCCTCCGCTCCACACCAAGCGCTTCGATCAGAAGTCGACCACGATGGTCGGGTTGAAGTCGCAGGTCTGGACGTCGAAGCCGACGGTCTTCTTGAGCATTCTCCCGTTGACCCTGGCCTGCACCGACACCTGGTAGGCGCCGGCGGCGAGCTGGATCGGGTTGCTCACCGTCCCGTACTCCCGGTGGTACTGGAACGGTCCACACGGGGACTCGGGGACGACCTGGGTCAACGGCACGTCACGCGCGTTGTCCAGCGTGTCGAGCCGGTTCTTGTTGCGGTTCGCGCCGATCCGCTGGAGCTTGATGCTCTTGACGAGGTCCAGCGGTACGCCGGCCGCGGTGACCAGCACCCGGGCGCCGGTGAACACGCCCTCCCCGCACAGCTCCGCGGTCGTCATCTGGCTCTGGCCGGTGATCGGGTCGAGCACCCAGGTCACCTCGGCCTGGCCGAGGATGTCGCGGTCGGGGATCTGCGGCGCGAAGATCACCGAGAGCGCTCCGTCGCCGACCTGCTCGCCCGGTTGCAGCAGCAGCGGGGTCGGCGGCAGCCCGCCGAGACCGTACTCGTCGGGGTTGACCGAGATACTGACGTCGCTCACCTCGGCCGGGCAGACCCCGGTGTTGACCACCGGGAACGGCAGCGCGGTCGAGCAGGCGCCGACGCTCTGGATCACCTCCGGCGGGAAGGTCTGGTCGCCGGCCACGGCGATCGAGTTGAACGGGGTGTTGGCGGTCAGCGTCAGCACCACCGGGTCCTCGTCGGGATCGTCGCTCTCGACGTTGAGGTCGCAGGACTTCGGGCCCGCGGTGGTGGGCGTGAAGCGCACGGTCAGCGGGATGCAGAAGTCCTTGCTGATCACGTCGGGGAACGGGTTGTTGACGGTCTCGAAGTCGTCGCAGGAAGCTCCGGGGTTGCCGACGGCCGACAGGAAGGCGTCGTCGATCGTGAGGTTGCACAGCCCGGTGTTGCAGACCGAGATCTCGTTCTCGGCCTGGGTCCCGGCGCAGACGTCGCCGAACTCCGTCGAGCCGGTGACCTCGATATCACCCGACGGAGCGTTACAGGTGTACTCGAGCTGGATCGTCGGCTCGTCCGGATCGTTGCTGTCGATCTGGATCGTCGCCGTCTTGGCGCCGAAACTCGTCGGGGTGCAGCGGACGGTGAAATCGACGTGGGAGCCCGGACCGACGAATACCGGGACCTCCGGATTCGGATCGACCGTGATGTCGTCGCTGCCGCCGACGTGGGCCACGTCGCTGACGATCAGGTCTCCGACGCCGGTGTTGAAGATCCGGAGCTGATTCGTGCCGAAATCACCAATGCACACGTTGCCGAAGTCGAGCGGCGCGTTGAGCTCGATGTCCGGAACGCAGGTGGGCGGCAGGT
>JBFKMV010000009.1:0-54646 GCA_041629655.1 Candidatus Polarisedimenticolaceae bacterium | reverse complement strand
GCGGCGAGCGGCAGCGGTCCCTGGTGCGCGCAGTTCAGCCAGACCCGGTCGCCGGGGTTGGCGAATCCGCTGCGGAGGTCGTTCATGTCGGCCGGATTCCATGGTGGTGCGCAGAATGTGGTCGGCGCCCTGGCGCCTCCGATGAAGCCCACTCCGTCCGCGCGCGGAGGCCGGACGTCCGCCGACGGACAATCGGGATAGGGAGCGCGCCCCGGCGAGAGGGCTCCCGGCGGATCCACACTCTGCGCACCACCATGGCCGGATTCTAACCTCGGGGCCGCGTAAGGGTGCCCCGGGGCGCGCCTTTTGCAACAACCTCGACCGACACGATTCCCGCCGCGACCCCCGCCCGGAGGTCGACGCGGCCGAGGCTCGACTCCCATGCCCCAAGCCCTGTCCTGGATCGAGGCGGTCAGCAACGTGCTGTGGCACGACGCGGTGCTGTACACGGTGCTGGCCGTCGGGGTGCTGTTCACGCTGTGGAGCGGGTTCGGGCAGTACCGCGCGCTGACCCACGGGGTGGCGGTGATCCGCGGCCGCTACGACGACAAGCACGACCCCGGCGCGATCAGCCATTTCCAGGCGCTGTCGGCGGCACTCTCGGCAACGGTCGGTCTGGGGAACATCGCCGGCGTCGCCATCGCGGTGTCGCTGGGCGGGCCGGGGGCGGTGTTCTGGATGTGGGTCACCGGGTTGGTGGGCATGGCGCTCAAGATGACCGAGGTCACCCAGGCCATGCTGTACCGCAACCTGGACGACCCGGCGAACCCGCACGGCGGGGCGATGTGGGTCGCCGGCCGCGGGCTGCCGCGGTTCCACCCGGCGCTGCGGCGGGTGGGCGTCGTGGTGGGCGGCGTGTTCTGCGTGACGCTGCTGGTGTCGACCTTTACCGGCGGCAACATGTTCCAGGCCTGGAACGTGGCCGACATCAGCCGGGAGTACTTCGGGATGCCGCTCACGCTGAGCGGCCTGATCATGATGCTGCTGGTCGGCGCCGTGATCCTCGGCGGCATCCGGCGCATCGGCACGGTTGCCGGCAAGATCGTCCCGTTCATGTGCGCGGCCTACCTGCTGGCCGGGGGCTACGTGCTGCTTTCCGAGGCCGGCCGCATCCCCGGCGTGCTGCGGTCGATCGTGGTGCACGCGTTCGCGCCGCACGAGGCGCAGGGCGCGTTCCTCGGCGCCACCTTCGGCTGGGTGTTCCTGCTCGGGATGCGTCGCGCGCTGTTCTCCAACGAGGCCGGGCAGGGCTCGGCGCCGATCGCGCACTCCGCCGCCCGCACCGACGAGCCCGTGCGCGAGGGCGTCGTCGCCGGTCTCGAGCCGTTCGTGGACACGCTGGTGGTGTGCACGATCACGGCGCTGGTGATCCTGCTCAGCGGGGTGTGGGAGCGCCCGCCGGACGTCGCGTGGCCGGGCGGGACGGCGCCCGCGGTGGTGCAGACCGCGGACGGCCGCTGGACCTTGGAGGCCACGCCGCTCGATGCCGGGGCCGGCAACCGCTGGCGCACCGGCCAGCCCGTGTTCGCCGTGATGGCGGGCGACGCCAACGCCGACCGCGGCAACGACCGCCATCGCCTGGGCGGCACCGTGCGGCGCGAGAACGGACGGGCCCGCGTCGAGTGGGAGTCGCTGGCCGGCGCGGAGCGCCCGCGCGTCGCCGAGCCGGGGATCTACCGCGAGTACAAGGGCGCGACGCTGACCGCCAAGGCCTTCGACCACGCGCTCGAGGGGCTCGGCGCGATCATCGTGCCGGCCACCGCGTGGCTGTTCGCGCTGTCCACGATGATCTCGTGGAGCTACTACGGCGAGCAGGGCGTGATCTTCCTGTTCGGGGCGCGCAGCGTGCTGGCCTACCGGGTCGTGTACTGCCTGTTGATCCTGGTCGCCGCGTCGCCGCTGGTGCGCACCGAGGCCGAGCTGGACGCGCTGTCTTCGCTGGGGACCGGCGTGATGCTGTTCGCCAACATCCCGATCATGCTGATCTTCGGGCGGCAGGCGATGCGGGAGTACCACCGCTACATGCGGCGGCTCGACGCCGGAGAGTTCGGAACCGGGGAACGGAGAACCGATTGACCGGCGGCGGCGACCCCGGGGAGGGGGGTACGAGGGGGTGCCGCCGCCGGTCTGACCGCTGAAGTCCTAGCGCTTGGTCGAGCCGGGCTTCGCCGGAGCCATCGTCTTTCCGGCGGGCTGGGTGGTCTTCTGACCGCTCGCGGGCTTCGGGGCCGGCTTCGGGGTCGTCTTCATCTTGTCGGGCATCGCAGCTCCTTGGTTCCCATCGTGGGGTTTCGGACGGTTCGATCCGTCAACTCAGCAAAAGGCGTACCCGGCTCCGGCCGGGTGGGTCCCGCTGTTCCCAGGCCCTCGCCCCGCTCTTGATCGGCTATTGACGTCCGGTTCCACCGGAGCTAAAACGTCCGATCGGAAGGAGTGAGCCGTGCTCATCCGGGTGCTGCTCGCGGTCCAGCCCGCGCGCGACCGCAAACGTCTGGCCCGCCTGCTGGAGCGGCAGGGCGTGGCGCTCCTGGAGGCGCCCGCGCGGGGTGGCTTCTGGGACGCGCTCAACCGCGAGGACGTGGATCTCCTCGTGGTCAGCCGCTCGATGCTCCCCGAGCCCCCGGCGGCCCGGATCGCCCGGATCCGCGAGCTTCCCGAGCGGCCGCAGGTGATCGTGGTCGACGACCGCGACGACCCGCGCGAGCGCGCCGAGCTGACCGCCGCGGGGGCGCTGGCCGTGCTGGGGGTCGCGATCGGCGACGAGGTGCTCGGCGAAACGCTGCGCGCCCTGATCGAGCGCCGCCTGGAGGAGGTCGCGCGCGCCGGCCCCGAGCCGGAGACCCGCGCCGGCCTGAGCGATTTCGTCTCCTCCAGCCCGGCGATGCAGAAGTTCCTGGCCATCGCGCGGCGCGTCGTGCCCACGGACAGCTCGCTGTTGATCCTCGGCGAGACCGGCACCGGCAAGGAGCGACTGGCGCGGGCGATCCACGCCGAGGGGCCGCGCGCCCAGGGGCCGTTCATCCCGCTCAACTGCGGGGCGATTCCGGAGAGCCTGCTGGAAAGCGAGCTGTTCGGCCACGAGCGCGGGGCGTTCACCGGCGCCGATCGCGCCCGCCGGGGCTATTTCGAGCTGGCGCACGGCGGGACGATCTTCCTCGACGAGGTCGGCGAGATGCCGCTGCACCTCCAGGTCAAGCTGTTGCGGGTGCTCGAGGACCGCAAGGTCCAGCGCGTCGGCGGCGAGCGGTCGGCCGACGTCAACGTGCGCGTCATCGCCGCGACCAACAAGGACCTCGAGGCGGAGGTGGCGGCGAAGCGCTTCCGGCAGGACCTCTACTTCCGGCTGGCGGTGGTCACGCTGACCCTCCCGCCCGTCCGCGAGCGCCGGGAGGACATCGAGCCCCTGGTGCGGAGCTACCTGGACTTCTTCAACTTGCGGCTGGGTCGGCGCCTGACCGGGATCACCCGGGAGGCGCTGGAAGCGCTCGGCGCCTACGACTGGCCCGGCAACGTTCGTGAGATCATCAACGTGATGGAGCAGGTCGTCTTGCTGGCGTCCGGGCCCGAGATCGAGGCCGCGGACCTGCCGCACCGGATCGACTCGCGTTCCGCGCCGCGGGGTACGGCGGCGCCCGAAAAAGGGCCGGCGGAGCGCGCGGATCTCGGGCGCCCGCTGCGCGCCGCCCGGCGCGAGATCGTCAACGCCTTCGAGCGCGACTACCTGTCGGGGTTGCTGCGGCAAACCCGGGGGCGCATCGGCGAGGCCGCCGCCCGGGCGGGCATCAACCCCCGCTCGCTGCACACCTTGATGCGCCGCCACAATTTACGGAAGGAGGACTTCAAGTAAAAAGTCGTCGTTTCGGCAGGTGACACCCGGACGGCCGGCGTGCGAAACGCGATCCTCGCGCCTTTTTCGCGATCGCTCGTTGGCAAGGCTCTTGCGTTCCCTCCGGTAGACAGGACCGTGTCCTGCCTGAACGGGGCGCTCCCAATTCCGGGGGGAATCGCGCCGACAATGCTGATCCGGATCCACGAGGAGCAAGGGACATGAACCGCACCGTCGGACTGCTGTTGGTATTCGGTCTCGCCGTACTGGCGGGCTGCGCCTCGCCGCCGACCGAGGAGATCGCGGCGAGCCGCGCGGCGCTGGAGAGCGCCCGCGCCGCCGAGGCCACGGACTACGCCGCGGACTCGATGAGCCAGGCGCAGGACCTGATGGCCCAGCTCGACAACGAGCTGAAGGTCCAGGAAGAGAAGAGCCGGATGTTCCGGTCCTACGACCGTGTCAACGAGCTGGCCGCGCAGGTCAAGCAGGCCTCGGAGCAGGCCGTGAGCGACGCCGCGCTGGGCAAGCAGCAAGCGCGCGACGAGGCCTCGGCGCTGATCGCCGAGGTGCGGGCCACGCTGGAAGAGGTCAAGACGATGCTGGCCAACGCGCCCCGCGGCAAGGGCAGCCGGGCCGACATCGTGGCCATGAAGGCCGACCTGGCCGCCGTCGAGACCGGCCTGGCCGAGATCGACACCGCGTTCGCCGCCGGCAAGTACACCGACGCGATCGCCAAGGCGGAGGCCGCCAACCAGACCACGCTGTCGACGAAGGAAGCCATCGCCGCCGCGATCCAGCTCAAGCAGCAGGCGAAGCAACCGGCTCGCAGCTGACCCGGCGATCGGCCTCGTGAGTCCAGCCAAGGCCCGCCGCCGTCCGCGCCTGTGGCGGGTGCTGCTCGGGATCGCGACGCTGAGCGTCGGATTCGCGGTGCTGGTGCTGCCGGTGCTGACCGGCCGCACCGCGCCCCCCGAGCACACCCGCGACGCGGCGCGGGCGGCCGTCGAGCGGGCGCGAAGCTCCGGCGCCGCCGCGTGGGCGCCGGAGCTGCTCGAGGCCTCGGAGCACTCGCTCCGGGCGGGCCTGCTGGACTACCGGCGCCAGGAGGCGCGGTTCGTCTCGTTCCGCGACTTCCGGCCGGTCCGCGAACGGCTGCGCGAGGTCGAGCGCGCGGCGCAGGACTCGATCGTGGAGGCCGAGCGGCGTCGCGACTCGGCTCAGGTGGAGGCCACCCAGGCCATCGACGAGGCCGCGGCGGCGCTCGACCGCGCGGACGCCTTCGGCCGGGCCGTGGCGTTGCCGGCCCCGACGCGCACGACGCTCCAGCAGGCGCGCTACCGTCTGAACGAGGCCCGCGCCCGCTTCAAACGCGCCGACTACGCCTTGGCCGGCGAGCTGGCCCGGCAGGCGCAGGAGCACGCGGTGGACGTGGTCGACCAGGCCGGCACGCGCGCCTCGCGCTTCGCCGACGGGCAACGCGTGGCGACGTGGCGGCGCTGGGTGGACGAGACGATCGCCTGGTCGCGGCGCGAGGGCCGGGCGGCGATCGTGGTGCTGAAGGAGAAGAACCGGCTGGTGCTGTACCGTAGCGGTCGGTTGGTGAAGAGCTTTCCGGCGGACATGGCGCTGAACAACGTCGAGCGCAAGCTGAGCCAGGGCGACGAGGCGACGCCCGAGGGACGCTACAAGGTGATCGCGCGCAAGGACCGCGGGCAGAGCAAGTACTACAAGGCGCTGCTGCTCGACTACCCCAACGCCGAGGACCGCCGCCGCTTCGAGGAGGCGCGCCGGGCCGGACGCCTGCCGGCCGGAGCGCGCCCGGGCGGCCTGATCGAGATCCACGGCGAGGGCGGGCGCGGCGAGGACTGGACCGAGGGTTGCGTGGCCCTGGCCAACCGGGACATGGACGAGCTGTTCGCACAGGCGCCGGTCGGCACGCCGGTGACGATCGTCGGCGGCGACGGCCAGGACGGGCGCTTCACCGGGTTGCTGGGCAGCCTCGCGACCGCGCCCGGTGCCGACGCCGCGGAGGGCGCGCAGTGAGCACGACGCCGATGCCGCCCCAGCGGCGCGGGTGGCCGGTCGGCGTGCAGGTCCGCGTGCGGGTGCGGCCGTGGAACACGCGGCGCGTCTACGTGATCGGCGGGCTGCTGGCGCTGGCCCTGCTCGGCGCCGGGTCGGGCTTCCGCTACCGGCCGGTCGAGGCGCCGGGGTCGTCTTCCCCGCCGCCCCGGCAGGATGTCGCGGCGGCGTCCGCCGACCTGCGCTCCCTGCGCGCCGAGCAGCGCGAGCTTCAGCGCAAGCTCGACCGCAAACGGCCCCGGGGAAGCTACATCGTGATCGACCAGACCAACAACCGGCTGCTGCTGAAGCGCGGCGACGAGACGCTGCTCGAGGCGCCGTGCTCGTCGGGCTCCGGGATGGTGCTGCACGAGGGCGAAAACGGCCGCACCTGGGTCTTCGACACCCCGCGCGGCGAGTTCCGCGTGCTGCAGCGGAAGACCAGCCCGGCCTGGCGGAAGCCCGACTGGGCCTTCGTCGAGGAGGGCAAGCCGATTCCGAAGGACCCGGCCGAGCGCATCGAGTACGGGGTGCTGGGCGAGTATGCGCTCCACTTCGGCGACGGTTACCTGATCCACGGAACGCTGTACGAGCGGTTGCTCGGGCGCAGCGTCAGTCACGGCTGCATTCGCCTGGGCCGGGACGACCTGCGTACCGTGTGGCGGGAGACGCGTCTTGGGACGCCGATCTACATCTTCTGAGCGCCGGCGCGCGGGCCTCGCGCTACTGCTGCTCGCCGCGGTCGGCGTGACGGGTGTCGCATCGGTGGACACCGGCGACCCCGCCGCGGAGGCCCGCCGCCTGGCGGCGGCCAACGAGAGCCTGCGCGAGGAGCTGCGGCTGGCCGGCAGCGAGACGTTCTACCTGCTGCTGGACGCCGAGTCGCGCACGCTGCGCCTGATGCTGGCCGGAGTGACGCTCCAGGAGTACGCGGTCTCGCGCATCGAGGTCGGCGCGCCGCGCCTCGGGTTCCTCGAGCGCGGGCTCCCGGCCGGGTGGGCCGGCCGCATCCACGACGCCGGGCGCCTGGTTCCCGAGCGCGAGCGCGACCGGCTGGTGATCAACGCCGAGGAGATCGAAGCCGATGCGGAGGAGCAAGAGCCGCAGATCCCGGCGACCCCGGAGGAGCTGTACCCCCGGCCCTACCGCTACTTCGTGCGCTTCGCAGGAGGTCTGGCGCTCGAGATCCGGCCCGAGGGCGACGGCGAGTGGAGCCCGGCTCGCGGGTTGCGGGCCCGCGCCGCCGACCTCGCCGCCGCGGTGCCGGGGTTCCTGCGCGCCGCTCCGCGGATCCGCATCACGCTGGCCGGGGAAGACGCGTCACGGCTCTACCGCGCGATGCCGCCCGACACCCGTCTCCTGGTCCGGGGCATCGCCGGCTGAGGGTGCCCGGAACGGGGCTTGTCGCCCTTCCCCGCGTCATGCTCCTCCCGGCGCCGCGACGGGAAGCGCGTCTCCCAGAACGCCAGCACGGGACAGGCGATGAACACCGTCGAGTAGGTGCCCAGCACGATCCCCACCACCAGCACGAAGCTGAACGGGTTCAACGCTTCCCCGCCGAACAGGAACAGCGCCAGCACCATCACCCAGGTCAGAAACGACGTCAGCACGGTGCGGCTCAACGTCTGGTTCAGCGAGGCGTCGATCAGCTCGTCGATGTCGCGGTGGGCCCGCAGGCGCCGGTTCTCCCGTACCCGGTCGAAGATCACCACCGTATCGTTGACCGAGTAGCCGATCAGGGTCAGAAACGCGGCCACCACGGGCAGGCTCAGCTCCTTCTGGAACAGCGCGACCAGCCCCAGCGTGACCAGCGTGTCGTGGACCAGCGCCGCCACGGCGGCCACGCCCATCCGGAACTCGAACCGCACGGCGATGTAGACCAGCATGCCGGCCAGCGACCCGACGATCGCCAGCACGGCCTTGCGCACCAGCTCCTGCCCGATCACCGGCCCGAGGTAGGACTGGTTGCGCAGCTCGAACGAGCCGGTCGGGGCCAGGGCGCGCACGACCCGCGTCGCCGTCTCGTCGTCCTCCGCGCCGCCCGGGGTGCCGCCGACGCGCAGGTAGACCTCGCGCTCCTCCGGCGAGCCGATCGTCGTGACGCTCACGGCGCCCAGGCCGGCGCCCTGGAGCGCCCCCCGGATCGCCGCCAGGTCGGGGTCGGCGGCGTAACGCAGGCGCAGCTCGGTTCCGCCGGTGAACTCGATGCCCCAGTTGATGCCGCGGGCGGCCACGATCACCGCCGAGGCGGCCATCAAGACCAGCGAAAGCGCGACGAAGGGCCGCCGCACACGCATGAAGTCGAAGTCGGGGTCCTTGAAGATCTGGAACATGGAACAACCCGCGCGGCCGCAGGGCCGCATGGCGAACACACCCGACCTTCAAAGCAACTCTCGCGCCAGGCGCCGCGTCGTCAGGCAGCCGTCTGCCGGTCCCGGATCGCCGGCGCCAGGGCCAGGCAGGCTCCGGCGAGCAGCAGCCCGGCGACGCCGGCGGCCGCCCACAGCACCGCCCCGCCGAACCGCCCGTAGACCGCGAACCCCACCGGACCGGCGACGATGAACGCCGCGGCGTAGGTCGCCGTGTACAGCCCCATGTACTCGCCGCTGCGGCGCCGGCCGGCGCGCTGCATCGGAACGGTGTTGGCGAACGGCAGGCCGAGCATCTCGCCGGCGGTCCACACCGTGACCGACAGCAGCGCGAAGGCCAGGCCGGTGCCGAGCGGCTGGAGCGCGAACCCGGCACCGAGCAGCACGCTCCCCAGCGCCACCATCCCGAGCGCCTCGCGCCGCTCGAACAGGCGCACCAGCGGCATCTCGAGGGCGACGATCAACAGGCCGTTGAACCCGAACACCAGGCCGATCCTGCGCTCGGTCAGGCCGTAGACGTCGGACCAGTAGACGGGCAGCGTCGTGAAGGCCTGGAACAGCACCAGCGCGAACACGAACACCACCCCGCACACCGCCAGGAACGGTCCGTCGCGCCAGGCCCGCCGGTCGGGCACCGCCGCGTCCTCCGGCGTGGCGTCGTGGTCGAGGTCGCGACCGTGAAGCCAGAAGTAGAGCAGCACCGCGGCCGTCCAACAGGTCACGGCGTCGCCGGCGAACAGCCACGCGTACCCGTGCTCGGCCAGGATCCCGCCGAGCGCGGGGCCGATCGCCATCCCGGCGTTGGCCGCCAGGCGGATCAGCGCGAACGAGCGCACCTGGAGCTCGCGCGGGCTCAGCTCCGCCATCGCGGTCAGCGCGGCCGGCCGGAACGCCTCGCTGATCGTGCTGGCCACGAACACGCCGGCCGTGATCGACGTGAGCGTGCGCAGCGGGATCAGCGCCAGGAACGCGAAGCCCGACAGCAGCAGCACCCACTCGCAGACCCGGATCGCGCCGTAGCGTGACGACAGCCAGCCGCCGGCCCAGGAGCCGACCAGCGAGCCGGTGCCGAAGGCCAGCATCACCGTCGCCGCGGCCGCCGTGCCCAGCTCGAGCTCCCGCGCCACGTACAGGCTGAGGAACGGCAGCACCATCGTGCCGGCGCGGTTGGCCAGGAACACCAGGGCCAGGCGCCACACCGGTCCCGGGAGGCCGCGGTACGACCCGGCGTAGAACCGCGCGGCGGAGCGGATCACGTTCCCGCGGCGTCGGCGCCGGCGTGCTCGCGCACGACTTCCAGGAACGCGTCGGCGTAGCGCTCCAGCTTGCGCTCGCCCACGCCGGACAGCCCGGCGAACTCCTCGCGCGTCGCCGGCCGCCGCTGCACCATGTGCGCCAGCGTCGAGTCGTGAAAGATCACGTAGGGCGGGACGCCCTGCTCCTCGGCCAGCCGCTTGCGCAGGGCGCGCAGCGCCTCCCACAGCGGCGACTCGCGATCGACCTCCGGGATCTCGAGCAGTCCCTTGCGCCGCGGCTTCGTCCCGGCGCGCTCGCGCCGGCGGTCGCGGCGCAGCTCGCAGGGCTCCTCGCCGGCCAGCACCGGCCGCGCCGCATCGGTCAGCCGCAGCCCGCCGAAGCCCTCGACGTCCACCGCCAGCAGGCCGCGCGCCACGAGCTGGCGGTACACCGAGCGCCACTGCGCGGCGTCCGTGTCGGCGCCGACGCCGAACGTGCTGACCCGGTCGTGGCCGAAGCGGCGGATCCGCTCGTCGTCCCGGCCGCGCAGCACGTCGATCAGGTAGTTGACGCCGAAGCGCTGCCCGGTGCGGTAGACGCAGCTCAGCGCCTTCTGCGCCGCCTCGCTGCCGTCCCAGGTCTCCGGCGGGTCGAGGCAGGTGTCGCAGTTCCCGCACGGCTCGGGCAGGTCGTCGCCGAAGTACGACAGCAGCACCTGCCGCCGGCAGCTCGCCACCTCGCAGTAGCCCAGCATCGCCTCGAGCTTCTGCCGCTCGACGCGCTTGTGCGCGTCGTCGGCCTCGGAGGATTCCAGCATCCGGCGCAGCAGGATCACGTCCTGCAGGCCGTAGGCCATCCAGGCGTCGGCGGGCAGGCCGTCGCGGCCGGCGCGGCCGGTCTCCTGGTAGTAGGCCTCGAGGCTCTTCGGCAGATCGAGGTGGGCCACGAAGCGCACGTCGGGCTTGTCGATGCCCATCCCGAACGCGATCGTGGCGACCACGATCACGCCCTCCTCCTTGACGAACCGGCGCTGGTGCCGCTCGCGGTCCCGCTTCGGCATGCCGGCGTGGTATGGAAGCGCCGTGTGGCCGCGCGCGGCCAGCCACTCGGCGGTCTGCTCGACCTTGCGCCGCGACAGGCAGTAGACGATGCCGGAGTCGCCCCGGTGCTCGCCGTCCAGGAACCGCTGGAGCTGCTCGCGGCCGTTGCTCTTCTCGGTCACGCGGTAGCGGATGTTGGGGCGGTCGAAGCCGCTGATGTGGACCCGCGCCTCCTGGAGCGCCAGCCGCTCGACGATCTCGCGGCGGGTCGGGGCGTCGGCGGTGGCGGTCAACGCGATGCGCGGCACCTCGGGGTAGCGCTCGTGGAGCCGCGACAGCTCCAGATACTCGGGCCGGAAGTCGTGGCCCCACTGCGAGACGCAGTGCGCCTCGTCGATCGCGAACAGCGCGGGGCGGATGCGGTCGATCAGCGCCAGCGTGCGCTCGGTCATCAGCCGCTCGGGCGCCACGTACAGCAGGTCCAGCTCGTCGTCGAGCACCTGGCGCTCGATCCGGCGCGCCTCGTCGGGCGTCAGCGTCGAGTTGAGAAACGCGGCGCGCGCGCCGGCCTGCCGCAGCGCGTCGACCTGGTCCTGCATCAGCGCGATCAGCGGCGAGACCACGATGCCGGTGCCCGGCCGCAGCATCGCCGGGATCTGGTAGCACAACGACTTGCCGCCGCCGGTGGGCATCAGTACCAGCGAGTCGCCACCGGCCACGACGTGCTCGATCACCGCCTGCTGGCCGGGTCGGAACGCGTCGTAGCCGAAGGTGTGACGCAGGATCTCGCTGGGGGTGGCGGCCGTCATGACCGCCGTATTGTGCCGCATCGGACCCGCGGCGGCACCCGGACCGGGTTGCGGTTCCTCAACCCGTGCCGTACGTCGCACGCAGCCCGACGTACGCGGCGTAGCCGGCCAGCAGCAGCACCGCCTCCCGCCGGTCCAGCCGGCGGCCGCTCCAGGCCAGCGGCAGCAGCACCAGCGCGGCGAGGAGCATCACCACGTAGTCCGCTGCGTCGATCCCCTCGGCGCGCAGCGGCTTGACACAGGCACTGGCGCCAAGAATGCCCAGCAGGTTGAAGATGTTGGAGCCGACGACGTTGCCCACCGCGATGTCGTTCTCGCGGCGCACCGCGGCGATCAGCGAGGTCATCAGCTCGGGCAGGCTGGTCCCGACGGCGACGATGGTCAGCCCGATCAGCGCCTCGGAAACGCCCAGGGACTGCGCCAGCCGCCGCGCCGCGCCGACGAACAGGTTCGCGCCGCCGACCAGCAGCGCGAGTCCGCCCGCGATCAGCACGAGCTGCACGGCCAGGTTGCCCGGCGTCGCCGGGACGCCCTTGTCGTATTCCTCCAGCACGGCGCGCGCCGACTCGCGCCGCGCCAGCACCACGCTCAGCACCGTGTAGGCGACGATGCCGGCGAACAGCAGCGCACCCTCGGCGCGGCCGACCCGGCCGTTCCACAGCAAGGGCACGACGGCAACCGACACGCCGATCAGGATCGGGATGTCGACGCGCAGCACCTGGGCCTGGATCGCCAGTGGCCGGATCAGCGCGGCCAGCCCCAGGATCAGCAGCACGTTGGCGATGTTGGAGCCGACGACGTTGCCGAGGGCGATGTCACCGCTGTCGCGCAGCGCCGCGCCGACGCTGACCACCATCTCCGGCGCGCTGGTGCCGAACGCGACCACGGTCAGCCCGACCACCAGCGAGGACACGCGCAGCCGCCGCGCCAGCGCCGCGCTGCCGCGGACCAGCCCCTCGCCGCCGAAAACCAGCAGCACCAGGCCAGAAAACAAGAACAGCAGGTTCGTTCCGTGTTCCATCGACGCGGCCGGATTCTACCGGAGCGGTCCGGTTTTCGTGTAGATTCTTCCGGCGATGAGCCTGGAAGCCGGAACGCGTCTCGGCCAGTACGAGATCCTCGCCCCGCTCGGCGCGGGCGGGATGGGCGAGGTCTACCGCGCCCGCGACACGCGGCTCGACCGCGAGGTGGCGATCAAGGTGCTGCCCCGCGCCGTCGCCGGGGACAGCGACGCGCTGGCGCGCTTCGAGCGCGAGGCCAAGGCGGTCGCCGCGCTGTCACACCCCAACATCCTGGCGATCCACGATTTCGGACGGCACGAGCAGACGGCCTACGCGGTGATGGAGCTGCTCGACGGCACCACGCTGCGCGACCGCATCGACCAGGGCGCCGTTCCGCCACGCAAGGCGATCGAGCTGGGGCGCCAGATCGCGCGCGGGCTCGGCGCGGCGCACGAAAAAGGGATCGTGCACCGCGACCTCAAGCCCGAGAACGTGTTCGTGACCCGCGACGGCCGCGTCAAGCTGCTCGACTTCGGGCTGGCCCGGCCGCTGGCCCGGAAGCAGGGCGCAGACGCCACGCAGTCGCCGACGCGGACCAGCCTGACCTCGCCGGGGACCGTGATGGGCACCGCGGGCTACATGTCTCCCGAGCAGGTGCGCGGCGAGCCCGCCGACGCGCGCTCGGACATCTTCTCGTTCGGCGTGGTGCTGTACGAGCTGCTCTCGGGGCAGCGCCCGTTCCGGCACGAGACCCAGGTCGAGACGATGACGGCGATCCTGAACGAGGACCCGCCCGCGCTCGACACCTCGCTCGAGGGGCTCACGCCGGCGCTCGAGTCGATCGTCCGGCGCTGTCTGGAGAAGCAGCCCGACGAGCGGTTCCACAACGCGACCGACCTCGCGTTCGCGCTCCAGACCGTCTCCGGCACGCTGACTTCGAGCGGCGCGGGCCCCCGGCGCGTCGCCACGGCGGCGGCCGCGGCTCCGCGGCGATCGGGGGGGCGCTGGATCGCCCTCGCGGCCGCGGTACTCGCCGTGCTGGCCGGGTTCGAGGCCGGCCGGCGGCTGGGCGGCGGCGGAGCTCCGGCGACCGCTGCGACCTCGGCGACCGTCCAGTTCACGCAGCTCACCCGGCTCCCGGGCGTCGAGGGCGACCCGATGCTCTCGCCCGACGGCAAATCGTTGGTGTTCGTCGGCAGCGCCGAGGGCAACCTCGACATCTACGTGCAGCGCGTCGGCGGCGGCAATCCGATCAACCTGACCGCCGATTCCTCCGCTGACGACCAGCAGCCCGCCTACTCGCGCGACGGCGAGCGGATCGCGTTCCGCTCCGAGCGCGGCGGCGGCGGCATCTTCGTGATGGGCTCGACCGGCGAGTCGGTCAAGCGGCTGACCGACTTCGGCCACCACCCGAGCTGGTCGCCCGACGGTCGCGAGATCGTCGTCTCGACCATCGGCTACAACAACCCCACGGGCCGCTCGGGCGTCGGGGAGCTGTGGGCCGTGGCGCCGGCGACCGGCGAGCGGCGCCGGATCCTGCGCGGGATGGACGCGGTCCAGCCGTCGTGGTCACCCGGCGGGCACAGGATCGCGTTCTGGGGCCTGCGCGGCGACGGCGGGCAGCGCGACGTGTGGACCGTCGCCGCCGACGGCTCGGAGGTCGAGGCCGCCGCCGTCACGGTGACCGAGGACAACCAGTTCGACTGGAGCCCGACCTGGTCCCCCGACGGCCGCCACCTCTACTTCGCCAGCGACCGCGGCGGCACGATGAACCTGTGGCGCGTCCCGATCGACGAGCGGACCGGACAGCCGGGCGGCGCGTTCGAGCCGCTCGTCACCCCGGCGCCGTGGATCGGCAACATCAGCATCTCGCGTGACGGCAGCCGTCTCGCCTACGCGACCCAGGACCAGCGCTCGACGCTGTACAAGGTCGCCTTCGACCCCGCCGCGCGCCGCGTGACCGGAAGCCCGGAGGCCGTGCTGCGCGGCTCGCTGACGATTCGTGGGCAGGACGTCTCTCCCGACGGCGAGCGGATCGTGTTCAACACCGGCGGCGTGCAGGAAGACCTGTTTCTGGTCAATGCCGACGGCACCGGGTTCCGCCAGCTCACCGACGATCCGTATCGCGACCGGGGCGCCAAGTGGTCTCCCGACGGCGAGCGGATCGGGTTCTACTGCAACCGCAGCGGCCGTTACGAGCTGTGGTCGATCCGGCCCGACGGCAGCGGGCTGGAACAGCTTACCGAGCACGGCGGGTCGGGGTTGTGGTTTCCGATCTGGTCACCGGACGGCAAGCGCATCGCGGTGACCGACGGCGATCACGCCTACATCGTCGACCTCGGCCGCCCGCGCGGGCCAGAGGCCCTGGAGAAGCTGCCGCCGGTCGACGAGAACCGGGTGATGATCCCGCACTCGTGGTCCGCCGACGGTCGCCGTCTCGCCGGGCCGGTCATCCGCACCGACGGCATCTTCAGCGCCGACATCGTGGTCTACGCGTTCGAGACGGGCACCTACCGGGCCTGGAACGACACCGGCACACTGGCGCGCTGGCTTACCGACGGCCGCCTGCTGGTGCAGGCCGCCCCGCAAGGCATCGGCATCCTCGACCCCGCCACGGGCAAGATCTCGCCGCTGTTGCCGCAGGGCGTGCTCCCCGATCCCTCGGCGGACAACCGTCGCATCACCTTCGCCGAGACGGTCACCGAGGGCGACGTGTGGATGATCGAGTCGGCGGCGGGTTCACGCTAGCCGCGCCCGATTCCGACTCCGCAACCATCCAGTAGGCGTAGAGCTTGCCCTCGATGGTGCCGACGAACAGCGTGTCGTCGCGGGCGCCCAGGCCGCGGAGTTGCCCGCCCAGCTCGCCGGACCACGCGATCGTGCCGTCGGCCGGGTCGAGCCCGACCAGCGTGCCGCCGCGGTCGCCGGCCACCAGGTGGTCCTGCCACAGCAGCGGTCGCACCGTGGTCCACGAGCGCGACTCCGCCTTCCACAGCAGCTTGCTCAAATCGGGATCCACCGCGGCGATCAGCGTGCTCGGCTCCTGGCCCAGGTACACGATCGCTCCCGGCAGCGCGACCAGCTTGCCGCCCGGGCTCTCCTCGGTCTCGAAGCGGGCGGTGATCTCGCCGCTCTTCGCGTCGAGCCGGTACAGCCGGTCGTCGGTGCAGCCGACGTAGAGCTGCTCGCCGCGCATCGCCAGGGTGGTGTTGACGGAGGCGCCGAGGCTCCGCTGCCACAGCACCTGGCCGTCCTCGGCGCGGAGCGCGTGCACGTGCCGGTCCCGTCCCGCGAGGTAGACCACCTCGCCGGCCGTGATCGCGTAGCCGCCGAGCTCGTCCGGTGCCGCGACGGGCGGAAACGTCCACAGCTCCCGGCCGTCCTCGACGGCGAGGGCGACGAGGTGACCCTCGTACGCCAGGGCGAACACCGCCGCGCCGGCTTGCACCAGGTCGGCGACCACCTGTCCGTGCATCAGCAGCTTCTTCCAGCGCACCGCACCGGTCTTGCGGTCGAAGGCATAGATGTATCCGTCGGCGGCGCCGTCGGTGGCGGTCACCACGAGCTCACCGTGGATCAGCGGGTTGGTGTGGAACGTCGCCGGCTGGCCGTCGACCGAGGTGTCGAAGCTCCACCGCACCTCGCCGGTCTGCGTGTTCAGCGCGTAGTAGGTGCCCGAGCAGGATCCGGCGTAGACCGTGTCGCCCGCGACCGCGGGCTGGACGTACACTCAGCCGCCGGTGTCGAAATCCCACAGCACGCTACCGGCGGGCGCCGCCACGGCGACGGAGCCTGCGACCCAGAGCAGCACGATCGCTGAACGCACGCCACGACCCTCCCGGGACAGCATGCAGGCCCGGCCGGTCCGGGGCAACTGCCCTCCCGGGACCGGTCGCGGTCCGCAGAACTGACCCGGTGGATCGGGGCGCCGGCGCCGAATCGGGTCAGAATGTCCTGTTCCGGAGCCGCCGCCTTAACGACGTCGCAGTTGACAAATACCTGAAAACGAACGTTTTACGCTTTTCGAGCGTCGCGGAAGCCCGCGGCACGCGCCTTGCGATGAGTCTGTCCCGGTCTTGTGACCGGCTGAAGGGACCACACGCCGGGGGGCGCGATCCGAACGGTCACCCCACGGTGTCACATACCGAAAGGAGACCACCATGAACCGACTGCTCGTTCTGATACTCGTCGTCGCGCTGGTTCCGCTGGGCGCCCTGGCCCAGGACCCCGAGAAGGCCGAGGGCAAGCGCGCCAAGCTCGACGCCATCGCCGGCGAGACGCTGGAGATGCTGTTCTCCGAGGCTCCGCAGACCAAGGAGATGTACAAGAAGGCCTACGGCTACGCGGTCTTCAGCAACATGAAGTTCGCCCTCGGCGTCTCGGGCGGCGGTGGCTCCGGCGTGGCCGTCAACCGCGACAGCGACGAGCGGACCTACATGAAGATGGGTACCGTCGGCGTGGGGCTCGGCCTCGGCGGCAAGAAGTACCGCGTGGTGTTCCTGTTCGAGAACCAGCAGACCTTCGACAACTTCGTCAACAAGGGCTGGCAGGCCGACACCTCGGCCAGCGCCACCGCCGGCACGTCCGGCGCGGGCGTGGCCTCGACGTTCAACCACGGGATCGCGATCTACCAGTTCTCCGACAAGGGGCTGATGGCGCAGGCCGAGATCGCGGGCACCAAGTACTGGAAGGCCGACAAGCTCAACTGAGCCCGGCTTTCGGGTTCGATGTTCCACCGACCGGCCCGCCACGGCGGGCCGTTTTTTTTCAGCCCCGGATCTCGCCGAGCAGCTCCGGGTCGATCCGTGCCTTGACCGTTCTCCGGTCGAGCCCCAGCATCCGCGCCGCCTCGGCATAGCTGCCGGTGCGGGCGTAGACCACCGTGCAGTAGCGGCGCAGCAGCTCCTCGGCCGGCAGCTCGCCGCGCAGGAACTCCTGCGACAGCCGGCCCTGCCAGCCCGCGTCGCCGCGCCGGATCGCGGGCCGATAGTCGCGGTGGATCATGATGTTGCTGACGCACTGCGACAGCTCGCGGACGTTGCCCGGCCACGGGTAGTCCCGGCCGAGGTGGGTCTCGATCCACTCCAGTGCTTCGCGCGCCAGCGTGGGCGCTTCCTCCTCGCCGACCAAGCGCTGGGCCAGGAAGATCACCAGCGTCGGCAGCTCCTCGGGCGAGTCCGCGATCCGTTCGCGCAGCGAGGGGGCCACGACCGTGTCGGCGCACAGGCGGTAGTACAGGTCCTCGCGGAAACGCCCCTCCCGCATCTCGCGCCCGAGGTCGCGGTTGGTCGACGCCACGACCTTGCCCTGGAACGTCCGCTCGTCGCTGCTTCCAAGCGGCTGGAACCGGCGCGTCTCCAGGACCCGCAGCAGCTTGACCTGGATGCCCACGTCGATCTCGCCGATCTCGTCGAGGAACACCGTGCCCAGCGGCGGACAGACCTCGAGCCAGCCCTGGCGGTCGGCCACCGCGCCGGTGAACGAGCCGCGGCGGTGGCCGAACAGCTCGGACTCGATCAGCGTCGGCGACAGCGCCGAGAGGTTCAGCGGGAAGAACGACTCCTCGAAGCTCTCGCGGAACGACTTCGAACGCGCATCGAACGGGATGTAGCGCGCCAGGCCCACCGCCCGGGCCACGAGCTCCTTGCCCGCGCCGGAAGGTCCCGTGATCAGCGTCGTCACGTCTCCCATGCGGTCGTACAGCAGTCGCTGGTAGCGGTGCAGGTCGTGAGTGAAGATCGACTGCCAGACCTGGGCGCGCAGGCCCGCCGCGGGCATCGAGCCGCCGCCGATCGAGCGGAAGATGAAATGGAACGCGCGGCGGACCTGGAAGAAGCACGCGAACGCGTGCACCGGCGTCATCGGGTCGGGGAGCCGCACCGGCTCGGGACCGAACAGGTGCTCGAAGTCGCGCCGGAAGTCGGTCCAGAACGGGGCGTCCCGGCCGCCGCGGCTGTCCTCGGGCCGGGTGGCCATCTCGAAGAACCGCGTGTGGTAGCGGTAGTACAGCGCGTAGAGGCACGCGTCCTGGTACGCCTTCCTCTCGGCCTCGTCGGGTCGCGCGCCCGCAGCCAGGCGCTCGCGCAGGTCGTGCACGAGCTTCTCGGCCTCGGCGAAGATGTGCAGCACGTTGGGGTTGTCGTCGAGGAGGTCCGCGCGCGGGTGCCAGACCAGAAAGAACGGCTTGAACGCGTCGCCCAGGACGCGCCGCTCGATCTCGACCCGCTCGCCGAGGAACGGGTTGCAGTAGGTCAGCCGCGCGATGGCCTCGGCGGTCTCGCGCTCGCGCGTCGATCGAAATAATCCCGGCATGATCATTGGATGTACTCCTCCTGTACGTCCAGTGTCAACGCGAGTTCTTCCGTTATTCCGGGATCGGGCCGCCCAGGCAACTAACCTGCTTGTTTTCAACAGCTTGAGGTTCGTCTCCGAACCTGGCACGCCCCTCGCCCTTACGTCCCGCCGGACAAGCGATCGAGAGATCGCGAAAGGAGGGCGTGATGAGACACCCCACCCGTACGTTCAGGATCCTGGCCACGGCGCTGCTGGCGCTCGCGCTGGCCGGCCTCGCGACCCCCGACACCCACGCCGCCGGCCTGTTGATCGCGGACGGCGGCTTCGGCGGCCGGCTGGAGATCGAGGAGCAGACGGTCGAGGTCACGATCAACAACGGCGTCGCCGTCACCACCGTGAACCAGGTGTTCCGCAACCTGGAGAACCGGCAGGTCGAGGCGCTCTACACCTTCCCGGTGCCCAAGGGCGCCTCGGTGGCCAACTTCAGCATGTGGATCGAGGGCCGCGAGATGGTCGGCGAGGTGGTCGAGAAGAAGCGCGCGCGGCAGATCTACGAAAGCTACAAACAGACGCGGCGCGACCCGGGTCTGCTCGAGCAGACCGACTACAAGACCTTCGAGATGCGCATCTTCCCGATCGGACCGCGCGCGGAGCAGCGCGTGCAGATCAGCTACTACCAGGAGCTCGACTTCGACAACGACTGGGCGACCTACGTGTATCCCCTGGCAACCACGACGCGGGAGGCGATCGACAGCCGCACCCAGGGCCGGTTCGCGCTGACGCTCGAGGTGGCCTCCGAGGTGCCGATCGCGCAGATCGAGAGTCCGAGCCACGGCGGGGACTTCGCGATGGCGACGCACACGCCGCACCACGTGCGGGCAAGCCTCGAGACCACCGGCGGCGACCTGAACCGCGACCTGGTGCTGGCCTACCGGCTCAGCCGGCCCAGGACCGGGCTCGACCTGGTGGCTTCGATGGAGCCTGGGGAGGACGGCTACTTCCTGATCACGCTGACCGCAGGCGAGGAGCTGGGCAAGGCCGAGGACCTGGGCATGGACTACGTGTTCGTGCTGGACATCTCCGGCAGCATGAACAACGACGGCAAGCTCGGCCTGTCGCGCAGCTCGCTCGACGCGTTCATCCGGGCCTTGGGCGCCGACGACCGCTTCGAGATCGTGACCTTCAACGTCGCCGCGAACAGCCTGTTCCAGGAGCTGCGCGCCGCCGACGCCGGGGCCAAGGACGCCGCGGTGGCGTTCCTCGGCGACCAGCGCGCGCGCGGCGGCACGTTCCTCGAGCCGGCGATCCGGCTGGCCTACCGTTACAAGGACGCCGACCGGGCGCTGAACGTCGTCGTGCTCAGCGACGGCATGACCGAGCAGCGCGAGCGGCAGACGCTGCTGCGGCTGATCGGCGAGCGCCCCGGCGCGACGCGGGTGTTCGCGATCGGCGTCGGCAACGAGGTCAATCGCCCGCTGCTGGAGCAGATCGCCGGCGCCGCCGGCGGGCTGGCGGCGTTCGTGTCGCGTGGCGACGACTTCGAGCGGCAGGCGCGTGCGTTCCGGCGCAAGCTGCTGCGTCCCGCGGCGACGAACCTCGCCATCACGGCCGAGGGCGGCGGGCTCTACGACGTCGAGCCGCGCACGCTGCCGAACCTGTACCACGGCGCGCCGGTGCGGATGTACGGCCGTTACCGCGAGCCGGGCAAGGTCAAGCTGAACGTGCGCGGCGACCTGGGTGGCCAGGTCTTCGAGCGCACGCTGTTCATCGACATGCCGGGTGAGGAGGCCGACAACCCCGAGATCGAACGGATGTGGGCCTGGCACCGCGTGCAGCGGATGCAGAAGGAGGCCGACCGCACCGGCGGACGGGAGAACGTGGTCGAGGAGATCGTCCGGCTCGGCGAGGCGTTCTCGATCGTCACCGAGTACACGTCGTTCCTGGTGCTCGAAAACGACGCCGAATACAAACGGTGGAAGATCGAGCGCAGGAACGCGCTGCGCATCGAGCGTGACCGGCGCAGCCAGCAACGGGTCCGCGACAAGCTGGCTGCGCTGCGCGCGCAGTCGGCGGACCTGGGACCGGTGACGCGTGCCGACGAGGCGCCGGCCGGCGCTACGCCGGCGGTGTCGCGCCAGGCTCCCCAGCGGCAGCCGGCCACGTCGTCGGGCCCGGGCTCGTCGCGGGGCTGGGATCTCTCGCCGCGCGGCGGCGGGGGCGGCGGTGCCATCGATCCCCTTACCGCGGCGCTCGTGGCCGCGCTCGGCGGCTTCGCGTGGAGCGCGCTGCGGCGCCGCTCGTAGGCTCGGAATGAGCGCGCGCGGCATCGCGAGCGTGGTCCTGCTTGCGCTTCCGGCGCTCCTGGCGGCGTTGTCGCCGGGAGCACCGGAGGCGCTGCAGTACGACCGGGCCTCGATCGCCGCCGGCGAGCTGTGGCGCGTCGTGACCTGTCACTGGACGCACTGGTCGACCGATCACCTGGCCTGGGACCTCGCGGCGTTCGCCGTGCTGATTCTCTTGGCGTGGCGCGCCAGCCCCGCGCACACGCTGAGCATCGTGGGCCTGGCCGCGGTGTTCATCCCGGCCGCGGTCTGGGTCGCGTTACCCGGTCTCGAGCTGTACCGCGGCCTGTCCGGCCTCGACTCCGCGCTGTTCGTTTACGTGGCGCTGGCCACCGTACGACGCGAGCTCGCGGAGCGGCGCCGCGGTCCGACGTTGATCGTGCTGCTGCTGCTGGCCGGCTTCCTGGTCAAGGTGCTGTTCGAGACGCTCACCGGAGCGACGCTGTTCGCCGAATCGGCAGGCTACGTCCCCGTGCCGCTGGCCCACCTGGTGGGCGGGCTGCTGGGAACGGCGCTGTTCCTCGCCGGCGGGCGGCGCGAAGGGCAGCGGGTTCAGAACTCCCACAGCACGTTGAACGAGGGCGTGATGCCGAGCCAGTAGTCGAGGTCGGGCGTGGTGACGACGCTGCCGTCGGGCAGCTCCTCGAACGTGAAGTCGTCGGTGCAGCAGACGTTGCGTCGATCGGTCAGGTTGACGATCTCGATATCGACGCGCAGCCGGCCGCGCGCGAGGGCGAAGCGCCGGCTGGCCTTGGCGTCGAGACGTGCGTAGTCGGAGTAACGGATCGTGTTACGCGGTCCCACGACCGGCTCGATCACGGTCGATCCGTCCGGCTGCACCACCACCATCCCCGAGACCGGCGTGGTCGGCCAGCCGGTGTGCACGGAGCCGCTCAGCGACAGCGACCAGCGCTCGCCCCAGCGGTACCCGAGCAGGAACTTTCCGGCGTGGGTCTGGTCCCAGTTCCGCGGCACGTCGCGACCGTCGACCGCATCCTCCGCGGCGGACCAGGCGTAGCTGGTCCACCAGTAGAGCGGCCGCTCGGGATCGCCGCGCAGCAGCAGCTCGACCCCGCGCAGGCGCGCTCTCGCCGGCGAGACCAGCTCGCGGTCCGCCTCCGTCTCGGGAAACAGCTCCAGCGGCTTGAACAGGTTCTCGTACCGCGGGTGCACGCGGGACAGCTTGCGGTAGTAGGCGTCGACGCGCAGGCGCGGTCCCCGCCGGAACCGGTGCTGGACCGTCAGCTCGGCCTGCCGTGACAGCTCCGCGCGGCGGAACGTCGTCTCGCCGTCTTCGACGAGCAGCTCGTGGATCCGTTGCGACTGGTAGAATTGCCCGACCCCCAGCCGCAGGTCCGTCCGCTCGCCGGCGCGCCACACGGCGTTGAAGCGCGGGCTGAACTGCTCGTCGTCGGTGTAGGACTGGGTGTCCCAGCGCACGCCGAGTTCGGTCGCCAGACCGGGCAGGACGGCGGCGCGATGGGCGATGTAGGCCGCGGACGAGGTTCCCGAGGGCCTGGGCCGGATCGTCGTCACCGAGGCGGGATCGTCGCGAAACCCGATCGTGTACCGGTAATCGGATCGCAGCGGGCGCACGTCGAAGCCGGTGCGGATCAGGTGCGAGTCGGACAGCTGCCACGACAGGTCGTGCTTGAGCCCCAGAAACTCCACCGACCGCTCGTCCTTCACGATCAGCGCGTCGTCCTCGGGCTCGGAGATGCCCAGCCGCGAGCGACGCAGCCGGCCCACGGAGAGCACGCTCACCGAGAACACGGCCGGCGACCACGACCGCAGGGCACGCAGCCACAGGTAGCTGCTGCTGTTGTTCGAGTCGACGATCTCGGCCCCGTCCGGCTCGACGTAATCGAGCCGGTCGAACGCCACCAGCCCGTGGGCCGACAGCACCATGCGCGGCGAGACGTGACGCGAGTACTTGAGGTAGAGGTCCTCGAAGCGCGGTTTCAGCCCTTCCTCGCCCAGCTCGATGGCGCCCAGGATCGCCTCGGGGTACCACGCGCGGGCCGACGCCAGGAACGAGCCGCTGGCCGTCGGGAGCCCGTAGGCGACCCGGGCGTTCACGCTGCCCAGCTCGAGCGCCCCGCGGTTGTCGCTCTCCGGCAAAGCGGTGGTCAGCTCGACGAAGCCGCCGTGGCGGTCGCCGAGGTCCGCCGTGAACCCGCCGCCGAGAAAGTCGATCGAGTCCACGATCTTCGCGTCGATCAGGCTGAACGGGCTCTGGAAGTTGCGCAGGTGGAACGGTTCGTAGAGCTCCAGACCGTCCAGCACCATCGACACGTCGCGCGCCGCGCTGCCGCGCACGTTGAACGCGGCGGAGTTGTCGGCCGCGGCGACGCCGGGCAGCAGCTCCACGACTCGGCTGACGTCGCCGCCGAGGGTCGGCACCAGCACCGCGTCCTCGCTGCCCAGGTTGAGGCGGCGGGTCTGGTCCTCCCGCAGCAGCGCGTGCCGGCTCGGCGTGACGATCATCTCCTCGACGTAGCTCGGCTCCGCCTCCACCGTGACGACCAGCTCGACCGTGGTGTCGGGCGGGATCCGCACGCCCCCGACGGTCGCCCCGGAGAAACCCGGTGCGCCGACGATCACGTCGTAGCTGCCGGCCGGGATGCGCGCGAGCGCGAACGTGCCGTCGGGTCGCGTGGACGCCCGCAGCTCGGTTCCGCTCAGTCCGACCGTGGCGCGCACGACGGGCTTGCCGCGCTCCGCCGACAGCACGCGGCCCCGCAGCGCTCCCTCGGCGGAAGCGGCGGCGCGCACGATCAGCACCGCGCCGCCGGGACCGTCGCGGGCCTCGAGCCCCAACGGCGCGAGGATCTCGTCCAGCAGCGCCCGCGGCTCGCCGGAGGCCGGCTCGACGGTGACGACGAGCTTCTCGCCCACCACCGCGTTGCTGAAGATCAGGTTCAGGCCGGCTTGCCGCAGCTCGCGCAGCACGTCCAGCAGCGGTCGCCCCTTCGATTCGGCCCGGACCGCGAACGAGGACAGGCCGAGCAGCAGCGACAGCAATCCACAGGTCAGCGTGCGAAAGAAGCGAGTCGGCGGCCGCAGCCCGTGCATGATAACGACATTTTCGGCCGCCGGGGCCCGCCGTTCAAGTGCGAATCGGGGAATCGGTTCGGACCGCAGCGATCGCCGCGCTAGGACGACGTTTCCGGGTCTCCGCGCAGCGACTCGATCCGCAGCACGTCACCGTCGGTTCGATGACGCATCCCGCAGGTCGGCAGCACCGATTCCAGCGCCTGGTCGAGCGTCATGCCCTGAATCGATCCGCTGAGCGTCGTGGTCGACGCGGCGTCCTCCAGCTCGCCGACCGCGAAGCGCAGTCGCTGGCCGCGCTCGCGGACGACCCAGTCCAGGAACTCGCGCAGCGAGCGGCCCTCGAGATCCAGCATCGGCGTGATCCCGTCGACCCAGCTCCACCCCTCGCCGTAGCCGGTCAGCTCGCGCCGTACCGTGCGTCCGGCGTCGTCCAGCTCGAGCTCCTCGCCCGCGTCGACCCGATGCGTCGCGCCCGCCCCGGCCAGCGACACCGCGCCCTCGCGGACGCGGATGCGCACGGACGCCTCGCCCAGCCGGACCTCGTACTGCGTGCCGACGTTGCTCACGCTGCCCAGCGGGGTGCGGATCTCGAGGGCACCCGCCGCGGCGCCGTCCGGGCCGCGGGAGTCCACGTAGACCGCTCCCCGGTCGAGCGCCAGCGCGCCGCCGGGCAGCACCCGCAGCCGCGTGCCCGCGTCGAGCCGCACCGAGTGCCCCGAAGCGAGGCGCATCGCGACCAGGCCGCCCGCGTCGGTGCTCAATTCGGACCCTTCCGCGATCTCGTCCCCGGCGGCCAGCGTCGCCGACGGCAACAGCAACGCCGCCCCGGCGACCCGCTCGACGTGTCCCGCGGACTGCACCGGTAGCGCCACGTCGCCCCGCCGCAACACACCGACCCCGATCGCGACCACGATCGTCGCCGCGACCGCGAGCGCCGCGGCCACCCGGCGCCGGTTACGCTTCCGCGATCCCTCGATCCCGCTGCGCCAGTGCGCGCGCACCGCGTCCTTGACCCGCTCGGCCCGCTCGGCCGGCACGCGCGGTCGCGGGCCGGTGAGGCGGAGCAGGGCCTCGATCGGATCTCCCCGGTCGTCGGGAGGCGTCGCGTCGCGTTTCGATTCGAGGTCGCTCATGATCCCACCTGCATCGAGAATCTCACGGCAGCACCGGCCCGGGGCCGGCGTTGCCGCCCGTCAGCGCCGAGAACGCGTCCCGGAACGCCGCCCGGGCGCGGGTCAACAGCGACTCCGCCGCCTTGGGTCCCAACCCGAGCCGTTCGGCGATCTCCTTGACCGGCAGACCGTCGATGTATTTCCACTCCAGCGAATCGGCGTAGCGCGTCGGCAAGCGGTCCAGCGCCACGTGGACCAGCCGCGCCACCTCCTTGCGTCGCAGCTCGGTCTCCGGCCCCTCGCCGCCCAGCACCCACAGCGATTCCAGCGCCGCCGCGATCGCCGTGTCGTCCTCGACGAGGTCGACCGTGCTGGGCTGCCGGTTGGCGCGGCGGTAGAACGCCGAGATCTCGTGACGGCAGAACGTGCACAGCCAGGTGAACAGCGCGGCCTCGCCGCGGTACGTGTCGAGCTTCGTGATCGCCTTGCACAGGGTCGACTGGACGACCTCCTCGGACGCGTCGGCGTCGTGGTTCATGCGCGTCATGGCGAAGCGGTAGAGCCCCGGGAAGTACTCGGCGAAGAACTCGTCGAACGCACCCTCGTCACCGGCGAGCATCCGGCGGGTGAGGCTCTTGTCGCGGAAGTTCAACGCGTTGACCCCGGCACGTGCATGGCCCTCTAACCTGTTGAAACTATATGGCTTTGCCCTTCGGGGGTCCAGGATCCCGAGGGCTGCGCCGCACTCGTCACGAGGTTAGAGCGTCCTTCGGGGCCCGATCCTTCGGGGAGTCCCCCCCGGAGAGACTGTCACTGGATCCCGTCCCGCGACATGACCTGTTGAAGCCCGAAGATCCGGCCGGCGGCGCCTTCCTCGAAAAGCGGCGCAAACCGGGACAAACCGGGCGACAATCAAGGAGGTCCCGACGATGCCCAGCTTCCCCGACACCCTGCCCCACCCGGCCCGCCACCGCGCGGCCGGCCTCGTCACCGTGGACGGACGCGCCTTCCCGCTGCGCTCGGCGGCCCTCGAGGCCCGCGCCGACGGGGGCGTCGCCGCCACGGTGCTGCGACAGCACTACCAGAACCCGTACGCGGAGCCGCTGGAGGTGCTTTACACCTTGCCGCTGCCCGCCGACGGCTCGGTCACCGGTTACACGATCACCATCGGCGAGCGCGTGATCCGCGGCGAGGTGCGCCCGCGCGAGGAGGCGCGCCAGGAGTACGAGCGCGCGCTGATCGAGGGCCGCACCGCCGGCCTGCTGGAGCAGGACCGCGCGGACACCTTCACCCAGAAGCTCGGCAGCCTGCCGGCGGGCCTGGAGGTCGCGGTGGAGATCGAGACGCTCCAGCCGCTCGGGTTCCTGCCCGCCGCCGACGAACGGCCGCCGCGCTGGGAGTATCGCTTCCCGACCGTGGTCGGCGTGCGCTACCAGGGCGCCCCGGGCCGCGTGCCCGACGCCGAACGGCTCGACCCCGACCGCGCGGACGGTGGCGGGACGCCGCTGCGGCTCGACGCGACGCTGCTGATCGCCGGCGACGGAATGCCGGAACCGGCTCCCCACGCCCCGCACCACGACGTCGAGCTCGCCGAGGAGCCGCACGGCACCCGGGTGACCCTGCGCGAGGCGGCGCGCCTCGACCGCGACCTGGTGATCCGCTGGACCGCGGCGCGCGACGAGGTCGGCGTGCGGCTCGTCGAGGGCCCGGGGCTCGACGGCGACGACGGGCGCTACGCGCTGCTCAGCGTGACGCCCCCGCGTGGGGTCGCGCAGGCGTTGCCGCGGGACCTGACGCTGTTGATCGACGCCAGCGGCTCGATGGACGGCCAGCCGATCCGCCGCGCGCGCGAGATCTCGGAACGTCTGGTTCGCAGTCTGGAGCCGGGCGACCGCTTCGAGATCCTGGCCTTCGCCAGCGAGCCGCGCCGGCTCGTCGACGGCACGCTGGAGGCCACGCCCGAGACGATCGAGCTGGCCGTGCGGCGGCTGCGCGGCCTGCGGGCCGGGGGCGGCACCGAGATGGCCTCCGCCATCACCGAGGCGCTCCGGCCGCTGCGCCCCGACTCGCAGCGCCAGGTGGTGCTGTTGACCGACGGCTACGTCGGGTTCGAGGGCGAGGTCATCCAGAGTGCGCTGCAGCGGCTCCGGCCGGGAGCGCGCGTACACACGGTCGGCATCGGCTCGGCGCCGGGCCGCACGCTGACCCGCGCCCTGGCGCGCGCCGGACGCGGCGTCGAGGTGCTGGTCGGCGACGACGACGGCATCGACGAGGCGGCCGGCCGCCTGCTGCGCGCCACGGTGCGGCCCGTGCTGACCGAGCTCGAGGTCCGCGGCAGCGCGGTGGCCGGCGTGGCGCCGGAGCGTCCCGGCGACGTGTTCGCCGGCGAGCCGCGCCTGCTGGCGCTGGAGCTGGAGCCCGCAGGCGGCACGGTCGAGGTCCGCGGCCGGCTTGCGGGAAGCGACGAGCCGTGGGTGCAGGTCGTGGAGGTCCCGTCGACCCAGGGTGAGTCGGACGCCGCGCTCCCCGCCGGCGCGCTCTACGGCCGCGAGACGATCGAGGACATCGAGCTGCGTCTCGTCGCGGACGCGGGATCCGGCAAGAGCGAGGCGATCGAGAGCGAGATCGAGGCCGTGGCCATGCGCCACCGCATCGCCAGCCGCCGCACCAGCCTGGTCGCCGTCGCCGAGGAGCCCTCGGTCGATCCGCGGAAGCCGCGTCGCCGCGAGCGGTTGCCGGTGGAGCTGCCGGCCGAGGTCTCGGCGGAAGGCGTCGGGCTGACGGGCTTTGCGGCGCCCATGCTCCGCAAGACCATGCACCTCGGAGTGACCAGGGTCCTGTTGAGGGAGCCCACGGTGGAGTACTCCGCGGACAGCGAGCCGCCGCCGTCCCGGATTGTCGCCCGGCTGATCGAGCGTCGCGACGACCTGCTGGTGATCGAGTTCGAGGTCGCCGAGGACGGGTTCAGGCTGCCCGGTCCCGGAACCACGGTGACCGTCCAGCCTCTGATGGCCGGGGAATGTTTCGCGCAGATCGATTCGAAGCTCAGCAGCGAGCCCGGGCCGCACGCGGCCGGTCTGACGGTGCGGCTGGCGCTGCGCCTCTCGGACGGTGACCCCGGCAGCGTCCCGGTGCTCGTCGTGCACTGGGAGACCGACGAGGGCGAGGTGTTCCTCAACGTCCGCATGAAGCGCAAGTAGGCCACGGCGTGACCGCGATCGACCGCGCATTCGCCCGCGCACGCAGGAACGACGAGGCGGGGTTCACCGAGTGGCTCCGCCTCGTCGAGCTGCCCCTGCGGCGCAGCCTGGCCCGCTTCGCCCGGGTGGTGGACGTGGAGGCGGTGGTGCAGGAGACGCTGCTGCGGATGCTGATCGTCGCCCGCGACCCGGAGCGTGAGCTCACGGGCGACAACGCCTCGCTGCGGTTCGCGATCGGCGTGGCCCGCAACGTGGCGCACGAGGAGATCCGCAAGCTCGGCCACGAGGATCTCGTCGATCCGGCCGACCTGGAGCAGGTCGAGGTCGATCCCGAGCCTCCGTCCGACCGCGGGCTGCGCCGGGCGATCCTGGCCTGCATCGAGCGGTTGCCGTCGCGCCCGCGGTCCGCCCTCCGGCAACGCCTGTTGATGGGTCACGAGTCGCCGGACCGCGAGATCGCGGCTTCGCTGCGCATGCGTCTCAACACGTTCTTCCAGAACATCACCCGCGCCCGCCGGCTGCTCGCCGAGTGCCTGGCCGGGCGCGGGATCCGCCTCCCGGAGATCCCGCGATGAACGACGAGAGCTTGATCGAGGCCGCGGCGACGGCGTACCGCGAGCGCGATGCGGCGACCGGGCGCATCCAGCCGTCGCCGGCGTGGTGCGACCTCACGCCGGACGGCCGGGAGGCGGTGTTCCGGCTGCAGTACGACAGCCGCCTGCTCGAGCGGGCGCTCGACGCCGACGGGCTCAGCACGACCGTCAAGGCGGTGCTACGGCGGTTAAGCTAACCGGGGCGCTTCCGGCCGCGCCAGAGCGGGTAGACGAACCGCCCCGGCACGCTCTCCGGGTAGGACTCCATACCCGCGAAGCCGAGCCGCTCGGGCTGTTCGCGGTCCGCGGGCCAGTACGCGGTGCCGAACAGCCAGTCCCAGACGCTCAGCACCTGCCCGAAGTTCTGGCCGCCCTTGCCGTGCAGCTCCACGTCGTGATGCCAGACATGCATCTTGGGCGAGTTGAGCAGGTAGCGCAGCGGGCCCCACGACACCGGGACGTTGGCGTGGTTCAGGTCGAGCATCACGGTCCACACCACCGCGATCGCCAGCAGCACCCGGCCGTCCACGCCCAGCACCACCAGCGGCAGGTAGGACAGCGTCTTGTAGACGACGATCTCGCCCCAGTGGAAGCGGAAGTTGCCGATCCAGTCCAGCTCGCGGATCGAATGGTGCAGCTTGTGGAACTCCCACAGCCAGGGCACGTTGTGCAGCAGGCGGTGGATGTTCCACTCGACGAAGTCCTTCAGCACCAAAAACACCACGAACTGTGCCCAGGGGGGCCAGCCCGCGACCAGCGCCAGCGACTCCGGAACCGGCAGTCCGGCCCGGTAGAGCAGCGCGTTGAAGGCCGTGACGACGTGCCCCGTGACCAGCGCCAGCAGCAACCCCAGGTAGTGGCCGTTGAACACCAGCCAGAACAGGTCCTGGACGAAGCCGCGCCGGAACGTCTTCTGCTGCGGCCGCCAGGGCGCGACGCGCTCGAGCAGGAAACACCCCAGCGAGACGATCACGAGCCAGAAGTAGTACTGCAGGTAGATCGGCACGGCGCAACCTCGGTTCGGCGATGATTATGGCCCAGGGACGACCCTGCGGCCGCCGTACTATCATGAGGCCCGCATGAGCTGGCTGTTCTCCCTGCTCGAAGACCTTCGCGCCAACGTCCGCGTCGCGGACGTGATCGACATCTTCGTCATCGCGGTGCTGATCTACTTCGGGCTGACCTGGGCCCGGCGCAAGACCTCGCGGCCCGTGATCGTCGGGATCGCCGCGCTGTCGCTGCTGTACTTCCTGGCGCGCCGGCTCGAGATGCTGATGACGTCGCTCCTGTTCCAGGCCGGTCTGACCGCGCTGCTGGTGGCGTTGGTGCTGGTGTTCCAGGACGACCTGCGCCGGATGTTCGACCGGCTGGCGGCCTGGGGCGTCCCCAACCCCCGGCCGCGCCAGCTTCCCGACCGCGGCACCATCGAGACCGTCGTCGAGTCGGTGTCGCAGCTGGCCAGCCGCAAGATCGGCGCGCTGATCGTGCTCAAGGGCAAGGAGCCGCTGGAGCGGCACACCCGCGGGGGCGTCTCGGTCGGTGGCCGGCCCAGCCTGCCGCTGTTGCACAGCATCTTCCACCCCGCTTCTCCGGGTCACGACGGCGCGGTGGTCATCGACGGCGACGTGATCCGGTTCCTCGGCGTGCACCTGCCGTTGTCCCGCAACCCGGACGCGGCGGGAGGCGCGGGCACGCGGCACGCCGCGGCGCTGGGGCTCTCCGAGTGCTGCGACTCGCTGGTGATCGTGGTCTCCGAGGAGCGCGGCACCGTCAGCGTCGCCGAGCACGGCGAGCTGCAGCTGATCGACCGCAGCCGGCTGCACGCCAGGATCGAGGAGTTCTACCGCAAGCTGCACCCGGAAGGGGAGCGTCCCGCCGTCCGCTGGCTCGGCGGAAACCTCGGCCTCAAGACCACCGCGGTGGTCCTCGCCAGCGTGCTGTGGTTGCTGTTCGCGTTCCGCGTCGAGACCGTGCAGCGCACGCTGGAGGTGCCGATCGAGTACCGCAACGTGGCCGCGGACTGGGTGGTCGGCGAGCCGCTGCCGACCCGCGCCAGCGTCACGCTGTCGGGATCGGCGCGGGTGTTCGATCTGCTGGATCCCGCCTCGGTGGTGATCTCGCTCGACCTGCGTGACGTTCCGGCCACGCAGCGCGAGGTGCAGATCGGCGAGTCGAACGTGCGGCGCCCCTCCGGTCTCAGCGTCAGCGAGATCGACCCGGCGGCGATCCGGTTGAGGAAGCCGGCGCCCCGGCACGACGGGGACTGAGCCCGTCGTGATGCGCTGCAACTCCTGTCACAGCGAAGCGCCGGCGGGGTCCCGCTTCTGCCCCTCCTGCGCGGCTCCCCTGGAGGCCTCCGCGTCGGCGACCCCGACCCGCACCCACGCGGTCACGAGCGCCGTCCGCTCCGACACCGCCCCGGCGCGCTTCCTGCCCGGGGCGATGCTGGCCGGGCGTTACCGCATCGTCGGCCTGCTCGGCCGCGGCGGCATGGGCGAGGTCTACCGCGCCGACGACCTCAAGCTGGGCAGCCCCGTGGCGCTGAAGTTCCTGCCCGAGGGGCTGGAGCGGGACGAGAATCGGCTCCAGCGTTTCCTCAACGAGGTGCGGGTGGCGCTGCGGGTCACCCACCCCAACGTGTGCCGCGTGCACGACATCGGCGAGGTCGACGGGCAGCACTACCTGTCGATGGAGTACGTGGACGGCGAGGACCTGGCGACGCTGCTGCGGCGCATCGGCCGCCTGCCGGAGGACAAGGCGCTCGAGGTTGCCCGTCAGCTCTGCGCGGGCGTGGCGGCGGCGCACGAGCAGGGAATCCTGCACCGCGACCTCAAGCCGGCCAACGTGATGATCGACGGGCGCGGCCGCGTGCGCATCACCGACTTCGGCCTGGCCGGCCTGGCCGAGGCGTTCGAGGGCGCCGAGGTCCGCGCGGGCACGCCGGCCTACATGGCGCCGGAGCAGCGCGCCGGCAAGGAAGTCACGGTCAGGAGCGACGTCTACTCGCTGGGGCTCGTGCTGTACGAGCTGTTCACGGGGCGTCACGCCTTCGATTCGGGCGCCGTCGAACGGCGCCACCGCGACTCGCGGGACTCCACGCCCGCGACGCCGTCGGACATCGTCGGCGGGCTGGACCCCGCCGTGGAGCGGGTGATCCTGCGTTGCCTGGAGCGGGACCCGGCGCTGCGTCCGGCGTCGGCGCTGGCGGTGTCCGCGGCGCTGCCCGGCGGCGACCCGCTGGCGGCCGCATTGGCCGCGGGGGAGACGCCGTCCCCGGAGCTGGTGGCCGCGGCCGGCGAGCGGGGCGTGCTGGAGCGCCGGATCGGTTGGACCCTGGCGGCGGCGGGCCTGGGGTTGTTCGCGCTGGCGTTGATCGTCGGAAAGGACAACCTGCTCAGCGCCCACGTGCCGCTGGATCGCTCGCCCCCGGTGCTCGAAGATCGCGCGCGCGAGGTGCTCAGGACGCTCGGGCACGAGCCGCCCGTGGTCGACACCGCCGCCGGCATCGACATCGACAACGCGGTGTTGAGCTGGATCCGGGACAACGATCGTACGGCGGATCGCTGGCAGCGGCTTCGCTCGGGCCGTCCGGCCGTGCTGCGCTACTGGCACCGCCAGAGTCCGCGCCTGATGCTTCCCAGCCCCGGTTTCTCGGTGGTCCAGTACGACGACCCGCCGCTCGAGCTGGCCGGGATGACCCGCGTCGTGCTGGACTTCCAGGGACGCCTGCTGGCGCTGGACGCGGCACCGCCGGCGTTCGACGAGTCCGGGCCGGCGGCCGACGCGCCCGACTGGGGCGCGCTGCTCGATGCCGCGGGCCTGGAGCCGCAGTTGCTGACGCCGTCCTCGCCGCGCTGGAACCCGCGGATGACGACCGACGCGCGCGCGGCCTGGGAGGCCACGCTGCCCGAGGCACCGGGAACGACGTTCCGCGTCGAGGCGGCGGCCTATCGCGGTCGCCCGGTCTACTTCCGGCTGCTCGGTCCGTGGGACCCTCCACCCTCGACGGAGGCCCCGGCGCAGCCGCTGCTGGCGCGGCTCAGCCAGGCTTTGGGGTTGTTGATCCTGATCGGCGTGGCCGTCGGCGCGGCGCTCCTGGCGCGACGCAATCTCAAGCTCGGCCGGGGCGACCGCGCCGGAGCGACCAAGCTCGCGCTGGTGTTTCTCGTGGTCCACGTGATCGTGTGGGCGTTGTGGGTCGACCACACGCTGTCCCTCGGAACCGAGTGGAACATGATCACGATGGACACGGGGTACTCGATGTTCCTCGCGGCCACGGTCTGGGTCTGCTACCTGGCACTGGAGCCGCTGGTACGGCGACGCTGGCCGGACGCCCTGGTCTCGTGGAGCCGGCTGCTGGCCGGCCGCTTCCGCGACCCGTTGGTGGGGCGCGACTTCTTGATCGGGAGCGTCGCCGGTTCCGCGGGGTTCCTGCTGATCGTTCTCGGAGAGCTCGCACCGGGCTGGCTCGGTCATCCCCCGGCGCGGCCGCTGGGCGGTAACTTCCAGGACCTGTTCGGCGCGCGGTGGTACCTGGCCGATCTGCTCGACGCGCCCGTGCACGCGGTGATCCAGGCCATGCAGGGGCTGTTCCTGATCGTCGTGCTCCGCATCGTGCTCAGGAAGCAGTGGCTGGCCGTGGCGGCGTTCGTGCTGTTGTTCACGCCCGTGGTGAGCCAGGGTGCCGACTACCCGTGGATCCGCATGGCGTTCGGAAGCATCGCCGTCCTGATCATGGCCTCGGTGCTGGTCCGTTACGGACTGCTGGCGCTGACCGTCGGGGTCGTGTACCTGCGGTTCCTGCCCAACGCGGTGCTGACCGCCGATCTCTCCGCGTGGTACGCCGGCAGCACCATCACGGCGATCCTCGCGGTCGTGCTGCTGGTCGCCTACGGTCTCCACACTTCGCTCGGCGGGTCGCCGAGATCCTAGTCCGTCCCGGGCCGCGGCCGGCGCAGCGCGGCGACGATCGCGCCTGCGGTCATGGCTCCCCCGGAAGATGCGGACAAAAGTGATCCCGACGGTAAGTTGATACGGCGGTCGGCTTCCCCTCGAATGGGACCATTCACCAGCAACAAGGGGCGCCGAATTGCTCGGCTCATCGACGACTGCGGCCTACGTGATCCGGGCCCTGGCTTGCCTGGCGCGCGGCGACGGCGGGCTTCGTTCCTCCCGCAGCATTGCCGCGGCCACGGGGATCCCCCGTCCGTACCTTGTCAAGCTGCTGCGCGTTTTGGCCGAACGGGGGTTCGTGAAGGCGCGGCGGGGCTACGGCGGCGGGTTCCGGCTGGCGCGGCGGCCCGAGGAGATCTCGCTCTCGGAGATCCTCGCCGCCGCCGGCGACGCCCCGTCGTTCGAGCGCTGTCTGCTCGGACTCGGCCGGTGCTCGGCAAGCCTGGGCTGCCCGGTCCACCCGACGTGGTCCCGGCTGCGGCCGCGGCTCGAGCGGAGCTTCGATGAGTTGACTCTTCGCGACCTCGGCGGCTCGGCTCGATTGAAGGAGACATCGTGAACACGACCCGATCGCTCACCCGGACCCTGCTTTTGCTCGCCGGACTCGCATTGCTCGTCCCGGCTCCGACGCTGGCCGAGACCGTGGAGCTGCCGCCGATCAAGGACAACACGCTCTACCAGCCGGTCTCCCAGGACGGCTTCGCGGACGTCAGCAACGGCGCCGGCGAGAGCATGTTCGCCGGCAAGACCAAGGACGCGCTGACGGCGTCGGGCGGCATCGCCGTGCGTCGCGCGGTGCTGGCCTTCGACATCGCCGGCAACATCCCCGCCGGGGCCACGATCGACAGCGTGCAGTTGCGGCTGGTGGCGACCAAGGTCAAGCAGACCAACAGCTTCCCCGTCCGGCTGCACCGGCTGCTCCGGGACTGGGGCGAGGGCACGTCCAACACCGGGAACCCGCAGCAGGGCCGCGGCGAGCCGGCGACGGCCGGGGACGCCACCTGGCGGCACACCTTCTACCCCGACCAGTTCTGGCCGGTGCACGGGGGCGACTACGTCGCCGGCGCCAGCGCGACCCGGAACGTCGGCGGGACCGGGGCCTACACCTGGGGCTCGACGTCGGGCATGGTCGACGACGTCCAGACGTGGCTGGATACGCCGGCCGACAACTTCGGCTGGATCGTGATCGGCGACGAGTCGCAGATCGAGACCGCCAAGAAGTTCGCCACCCGCGAGAACACCAAGAACGGCGGGCTGGACAAGCCCAAGCTGATCGTGAACTACACCAGCACGGTCATCACCGGAGCCTGCTGCCAGGGCGACACGTGCAGCATCGAGACCCCCGCGAACTGCACGACCCTCGGCGGCACCTACCAGGGCGACGGCACGACCTGCTCGCCGAACCCGTGCGTGGTGGCGTTCGGGGCCTGTTGCGCCGACGACGGGACGTGCACCGAGGAGACGGAGCCCGACTGCACCGCCGCGGCCGGCACGTTCCAGGGCGACGGCACGACCTGCGCCGCCGTGGAGTGTCCGGTCGTGTTGACGCCGTACCTCGATGACCTGCCGGTTCCGGGGCCCGCGACGCCGACCAGCGGCCAGTCCGGAGGCACGGCGACCTACGACATGTACATGCGGGAGCAGCAGCAGCAGCTCCACGCCGAGCTGCCCCCGACGACCGTCTGGGCCTTCGACGACGGCTTCGGCAACACCGGGACCCCCGGACCCGTGATCGAGGCCCGTTCGAACCAGCCGGTCACGGTCAACTGGATCAACGACCTGCGCGAGTCCGGCAGCGGCGTGCTGCGCACCGACCACTACCTGCAGCAGAGTCCCGACGACCTGTCCTGCATCCACGGCGCGGCCAACGCCGCCAAGACCGTGGTGCACCTGCACGGCGGGCACGTGCCGGCGGCCGTGGACGGCTATCCCGAGAGCACGTTCCCGCCCGGCTTCGACGACACCTACGCCTATCCCAACGGCCAGCAGGCCGGCTACCTGTGGTTCCACGACCACGCGCTGGGGATCACGCGGCTCAACGTCTACATGGGACTGGCCGGACTGTACCTGATGCGCGACGACGTCGAGGACGCGATCAACCTGCCCACCGGCCAGTACGAGATCCCGCTGGTGATCCAGGACCGCAAGTTCAATCCCGACGGGTCGCTGAACTACCCGGGCTCCTGGCAGGACATGTTCTTCGGCGACAAGATCATGGTCAACGGCAAGGTCTGGCCGAAGCTCGAGGTGCGGCAGGGCAAGTACCGCTTCCGGCTGCTCAACGGCTCCGGCTCGCGGGTCTACACGCTGTCGCTCAACCCGCCGAGCGGCCTGCTGACGTTCACCGTGATCGGCACCGAGGGCGGCCTGCTCGAGGGGCCGGCCCGGGGCGTGAGCGAGCTGACGCTCGGACCCGGCGAGCGCTACGACGTCGTGGTCGATTTCGCCAGCTACAACGACGGGGACCAGATCTTCCTCGAAAACAGCGCCGGGGCGCCGTTCCCCAACGGCAGCGTGGACATCACGCAGGTGATGCGATTCGACGTCAACAACCTGATCGGGGACACCGACGCCGTTCCCGACAACCTGCGCGCCATCGAGCGGCTCGACCCGGTCGACGCCGTGATCACCCGCGACTTCGAGCTGCGACGCTCGGGTCTCGACGCCTGCGGGCGGTCGTACTGGGAGATCAACGGCCTGCACTGGGACGACATCACGGAGTACCCCGAGCTGGGGACGACCGAGATCTGGCGCTTCATCAACGACTCCGGCGTATCGCACCCGATGCACCTGCACCTGGTGTTCTTCCAGGTCCTGGATCGCGATGGCTTCACCACGGGCGGCGGGGGCGAGATCATTCCCGACGGCAACCCGCAGCCGCCGCCGGCCGAGGAGAACGGCTGGAAGGACACCGCGATGGTCGGGCCGAACGAGATCCTGCGGGTGATCGCGCGGTTCGAGGACTACAAGGGCAAGTACGCCTACCACTGCCACATCCTCGAGCACGAGGACCACGAGATGATGCGGCAGTTCGAGACCGTGCTGTGCGGCGACGCCGTGCTCGACACGACCGAGGAGTGCGACGACGGCAACGCCGGCGACGACGGCTGCAACCTGGCCTGCGAGGCCGAGGAGTTCGTCGAGCTGCGCGGTACGGCGGCCGGCGACGGGAGCGTGTCGGTCACGATCGAGGGTGTGACGGTGACCGTGAACCCGGGCGCCAGCGACACCGCGGCCGACGTGGCCGCGGCGCTCGCCGCCGCGATCAACGCGGACCCCACGCTGAGCGCGGCGGGTATCACCGCCACCTCCCAGGGCGGCCGCGTGGTGACCAACGGCGACGTCACCGACGTCACGATCACCGACTCCGGAATGACCGAGGTGCTCGAGCTGACCGTGCAGCGTACGCGGGTCTGGTGGAGCAGCGTCGGCAGCGCCGCGAGCTACGACCTGGTGCGCGGCGACCTCGGCGAGCTGCGTTCGACCGCGGGCGATTTCTCCGACACGCTGGTCACCCGGACGTGCCTGGCCAACGACCAGCCCGAGACGTTCTTCGTCGATGCCGCCGACCCGCTGCCGGGCGAGGGGTACTGGTACCTCTCGCGCGATTCGGCCGGCAGCTACGACACGGGTGAGCCCTCGCAGATCGGTGTCCGCAACGCCGAGATCGAGGCTTCGGGCAACGGCTGCACGCCGTAGCGGAAAACGCGAGCGAGGAGGCCGCCCCGCGGGGCGGCCTCTTCACGTCAGCGTGCGATCCGCGCGCGCGAGGGCCGCTCGCCCGGCATGCGGTAGGTGATCTCGAGCTGCGGCCGCAGCGTCGCATCCGGAAACTCGCGGCTCACGAACGATTTCGCCGACTGTCGCGTCGTCTCGTCGCCGATCAGGATCCAGCCGAAGTTGCGCTGCGGGGCCATCTTCCACAGCCGTACGTCCTGGACCAGGTGCGGGTTGCTGTCGAAGGTGTAGAAACCGTCGTCGACGATCTCCAGCCGCGCGCTGGTCCGCCCGATGAACCAGCCTCCCGCGTGCTGCCAGAACTCCACGTCGTAGAACGTGTGCAGCCACGTCACGTCGCCGGTTTGCGACGGGGCGCCACCGCCACCGGCGGCGAACGACGGTCCCTCGTTCCAGTCTCCCATCACGCGGTGCAGCCGCGCCTCGTGCGGGGCGACGTTGGCCGTGGACATGAACAGCGTCAGCGAGACCTGCTCGATGATCGCCTGGCGCGGAACCGCGCCGGCGACGTCGAAGCGCAGCAAGGCCCGGCGCAGGCTGTTCTGCTGCTGGCTGGTGCGCCCGATGAAGAAGAACCAGCCCGCGCCGTTGGCCCGCGCGCCGTCGGGATCCTCGATCAACGTCGCGTCGTGGACGGGTTCCAGCGTCACGGTCTCGGCCGCGGCCGGCGCGACGGCCAGCAGCAAGACGGCGCCCAGCACGGCGGTGCGGTGAAGCGATCGCATCTCTGACCCCCTTTGTGCGTTTTCCCGGTGTCCGAAACCGGAAGGTACGCCGCGCGGATGCCCGGCGCTCGTATAATCCGCCTGAGAAGGGCGGACCCATGCGGAAGAGGTCGAAAACGCGCCGCGGCGCCTGTCTGGCCGCGGTGTTGCTGCTCCCGGCATGCGCCGCCGGCGGCGAGGGCCCGCCGGAACCCGGGCCCGTGCGCCGGATCGCGGTCACGATCGACGACCTGCCGGTGGCGCCGCCGAACCGTCACGGCATCGAGGCCCAGCGCCGGATCACGGCCGGCCTGCTCGCCGCCCTGGCCGGGCACGGCGTCCCGGCGATCGGGTTCGTCAACGAGAACCGGCTGGAGCGGGACGGCACGCTCGACCCCCGGCGCGTGGCGTTGCTCGAGCAGTGGCTCGAGGCGGGGCTCGAGCTGGGCAACCACACCTACTCGCACCCGGACCTGCACCGCGTGCCACTTGCGGAGTTCCTCCGCGATGTGGGGCGCGGGGAGCGCGTGACCCGTCCGCTGCTGGCCGCCCGCGGACTGGCGCCGCGCTACTTCCGCCACCCGTTCCTCCACACCGGCCGGGATCCGGAAACGCGCCGGGCCGTGGAGGCGTTTCTCGCCGAACGGGGCTACCGCGTGGCGCCGGTGACCGTGGACAACTCGGAGTGGGTTTTCGGCGGGGCCTACGCCCGCGCCTACGAGGCCGGCGACCGGGAGGCGATGCGACGGCTCGGCGACGCCTACCTGGTCTACATGGAGGCGGTGGTCGCGTACTACGAGGACCAGTCGCGCCGGCTGTTCGACCGCGAGATCCCGCAGGTGCTGTTGATCCACGCCTACGCGCTGAACGCGGACCGGCTGGACGGCCTGCTGGGGATGCTGGAACGCCGCGGCTATCGCTTCGTGTCCCTGGACGAGGCGCTCGAGGACCCGGCGTACCGCAGCGCGGACCGCTACACCGGCTCCGGCGGGATCACGTGGCTCCACCGCTGGGCGCTGACGCGCGACGTGGATCGCTCGACGCTTGCCGGCGAGCCGGAGGTGCCGGCGTGGGTACGACAAGCCGCAGAGCCCGGGCCGTGACCGAGCTTCCGGTCCCCACGAGCGTCCGTTCGGGGGGGCAGACGCTATACGTGCGGCGGCTGGGGAGCGGTCCGCGACTGCTGCTGCTGCACGGCGGGCCCGGGCTCGACCATCACGTGATGCTGCCGCTGGCGCTCCCGCTGTCGAGCTCGTTCGAGGTCTGGCTGCCCGACCTGCCCGGGCACGGACGCAGCCACGACGAGGGCGCGGGGCTGCCGGACCTGTCGCAGTTGCTGGAGCGCACCGGGCGCTGGTTGGAGGCGCTCGAGCCGCCGCCGCCGATCGTGGCCGGCCACTCGCTGGGGGCATGGATCGTGCGCGAGCTGCTGCGCGACGACCGCATCACGCCGCGCGCGGCGGTGCTGATCTCGCCGCCGGCCGCCGCCGAGCAGCCGGCCTCGTGGCCGCCCCCCCGCGCTTCGCCTGCCTCGGCGACGACGGGTCGCGGCCGCGAGCGATGGTTGCGCAAGGAGCTGCTCGACTTCTGTACCACGGACGTTCCGGCGGACCCTTCCCCGGAGCTGGTCGCCGCGATGGTGCTGGCGCGGCTGCGCCCGCCGGCGAGCTACACCGCGCTCCACGGACAGCTGCGGCGCGTGCTGGCGGGGCCCGTGCCCGCCTGCCGGCCCCGCTGTCCGGTGCTGATCGTCAGCGGCGACGCCGACCGGATCGGCCCGCCGGCCGCGGCCGCCCGCATCGCGGCGGCCACCGCGGGCTCGCGGGTGGAGCTGCTCCCGGAGCTCGGCCACGTTCCGTTCGCCAGCGACGCGGAGCCGGTGGCCCGGACAATGCTGGCCTTCCTCAGGGGCTGTGGGTTGCCCGATCCGGGCGGCGCTCCAGGATGAAGTACAGCCACGGCACGCGGACCTCGAGCTCGGGATTCGAACGCTCCCGGGCGCGGCGCAGCGCCGCCTCCCGCTGCGCGTCGTCGAGCCCGGAGGTCAACGGCCCGATCATCGCCGGGATCGACATCAGCTCCATCAGCTCCTGTTGCAGCCCGCGATAGACGCGTCGCTCGACGCCGGTCAGCGCGAACCCGTGCTCGGCCGCGGTCGCCTCGAGGCGCTCCCGGTCGAGCAGCACCGGCACGCCTTCGAAGCGCCGGCCGAGCTCGGTCTCGATCTGCGCGCGCAGCGCGACCTGGAACGGGTGGATCGTCGTCCCCTCGCCGACGACGCGCTCGGCGGGAACGTTGAACACCAGGCGGCAGCCCGGGGTGGCGCGGCGCGCCAGCGCCTCGAGCACCGGCCCCGCGGCGGGAAACTGCCAGAACGCCGCGTTGCAGACGATCCGGTCGAACGTTCCCTCGAGCCGACCGGCCTCCGCTGCCGCCCCGACCTCGAAACGCGCGCGCGGGTCGAGCACGTTGGCGCGCGCGACCCGGACCATTTCCTCCGAGGCGTCGATGCCGACGATCTCGGCGCGGGCGTCCATCCCCGGCAGGCAGGCCAGCGTCGTGGCGCCGGTGCCGCAGCCGAGGTCGAGGATCCGCGCCGCGCCGGGGATCGCGGCCAGGCCGACCAGCTCACGGTTGAGCCAGCCGTAGATCCGCTGCTCGCGGACGAACCGGTCATAGATCTCGGCGTTGAGCCAGGAGCGCCAGGGCATTGCCTCTCATCGTAGCGAGTACCATGAGGGTCGTCCATGGTCACGCTGACGAGTCTCGGGGTGATGGCCGTCGTCGCAGCCGTGCTGGCGGCGGGCGTGGCCCGGCTGCGCGGACTGACCTCGACCCGGGCGTGGGCCGATGCGCGGGCCGCCGTGGCGGCGACGCTCGTCCTGCTGGTGTCGGCGGAGCTGCTGCTCGCACTGTCCGCCGGGACCGACGCGGCGTCCCTCGCGCTGCTGGCCACCCCGCTGGCGGCCACGGCCGCGCTGCGGTTCCGCGGCCGGAGGTCGATTCCCCGGGCGCTCATCGGCTCCGCTGTCGCGCTGGCCGCGGTCGTGGTGTGGCTGACGCTGCACCTGCGGGGTCCCCGTGGAGGATGGACCGTCGTCGATGCGGCGCTCGCCACCGTCGCGGCGGCCGTCACGATCGCCGCGGCCGCGTGCGCCGGCTGGTGGACGAAGCGCGCGAGGGACGCGGCGTCGTGAAGCGTTTCGGCTTCGTGTTGCTCGTGCTGGCGCTGCTCGGCGCGTGCGGGGGCGACCCCGCCGCCGACCGTTCCGCCGTGGCCCCGGGCACGCTCGAGCTGGCGATCCGGGACGCCTCGACCGGCGAGCCGACTCCCGCGCGGATCGAGCTGACGTCCGCGGACGGCGCCACGATCGTCCCCGACCGGGCGCTGATGATCTTCGACGATTGCCGGAACGTCCCCTGGCACAACTGGGTTCCGTGGACGGCGCAGCTCCAGGCGCTGGCGAAACGCCGGCGCGGGATCGCCAACCCCTACACCGGACGGACGGAGTTCTACGCCGGTGGCACGATCACCGCCGGCCTGCCCGCCGGTCGTTACACGGTCAGCGCCACCAAGGGCATCGAGTACGAGCGCGCCCGGGCCGGGTTCGAGGTCGCCCCGGGCGAGACGCGCCGGGTCGAGCTGGAGCTGGTTCGCTGGGCCGATCTTCCCGCCGCGGGCTGGTACGGCGCGGACGATCACCTGCACATCCAGCGTCCGCACCCGCGCTTCGATCCGGCGATCGCGATCTGGATGCGGGCCGAGGACATCCACGTCGCCAACCTGCTCCAGATGGGGCTGGCCCGCGACGTCCACATCACCCCGCAACACGGCTTCGGACCTCGCGCGGTGTACCGCGACGGCGACACGATGCTGCTGTCGGGCCAGGAGAACCCGCGCACCCACGTGCTCGGCCACTCGATCGTGCTCGGCGCGCGGCGTTACATCGACCTCCCGTCGAGCTACGCGCTCTACGACGGCGTGTGGCGCGAGGCCCACGAGCAGGGCGCGGCCAACGGTTACGCGCACTGGGCGCTGGGCGGCGCCGAGGAGGGACTGGCCGTCTGGGGGCACACCGGGTTGCTCGATTTCATCGAGGTGTTGAACCTGGGGCTGCCGTTCTACGAACGCTGGTACGAGGCGCTCGACCTGGGACTGCGCATCGGGCCCACCGCCGGCAGCGACTACCCGTGCCTGCCGGGCCTGCCGGGACGCGAGCGGTTCTACGCGCGCGTCGAGGGGCCGCTCGCGGCGGAGAGCTGGATCGAGGCCGTGAGCCGTGGCCGCACGTTCGTCACCAACGGCCCGGTGATCGAGCTGACCGTCGGCGGAGCGGCGATCGGAGACGAGCTGCGGCTGGCGGCGCCGGGCGAGGTGCGGATCGAAGGCCGGGTGCGGTTCGACCCGCGGCGCGACGCGGTCACGCGGCTGGAGCTGGTGCGGGCCGGGGAGGTGGTCCTGGTCGTCGAGGCACCGCGGTCCGCCGGAGAGATCACGCTCGACACTCCGGTCGAGATCGACCGGTCGACCTGGATCGCGTTGCGCGCGCGGGGTGTCAAACGGGACGAGAAACGAATCGCCCCGCGGAGATTCCTGGAGAGCATGCTGGCGCTGGAACGTGGCACCAACGCCGCCGTGCTGGCCGGGCTTCCCGAAGGCGCGGTGGAGCCCCCCGCCGCCGCGCACACCGGAGCCGTGTGGGTCACCGTGGACGGCACGCCGCCGATCGAGCGGCAGCCCCGCGCCCGCGCGGTCGCAGCAGCGTGGCTGGCGCGACTGGAGGAGCTGGAGGCGCGGCTCGCCGAGGAGCGCATCGCGGAATGGGCGCGTTTCCCGGGCCGCGGCGACGGGATCGATGCAGGCGACGTCCGCGCGAGCCGGGATGCGCTGCTGGCGGCCATCGCGGCGGCACGGCGGACCCATTCGGAAACGGCGCGGGACCGGCGGGGCGAATGAATTCATGACAACCCCGGTCGGTTGACCCTGTCTCGGCATCCCCATAGACTCCGGAGTCCATCACAGAAGGGGACACCCGGACGTGTCACGCGACACCCTCGGCAGGGCCGAAGTGTTTCGCTGGTGTGCGCTGATTGCGCTGGCGCTGTCGATTCCGTCACCGGCGGCATCCGATCCGCTACCCGTCGTGCGGATCGGCGTGGTGCTCGACGGACCGCAGCCGCCGGGTAGCGGCCGGGTGGTGCTGCAACGCCGTGACGAGCTGCTGCAAACCGTCCGCGAGCAGACGGTCGCCCTGACACGCCGCCAGTTCGACGTCCGGTTTCCGGACGACAAACAGGTCGCTGCCGACTGGACGCGGGCGGGCATCCGCCGCGCGGTGGACCGCCTGCTGGCGGATCCCGAGGTGGACGTCGTGGTGTCGGTCGGCCCGTTCTGCACCAACGAGCTGGTACGACGAACGGACTTGCCGAAACCGGTCATCGCGTCCTGGGCGCTCGACATCCAGGCGCAGGGTCTGCCGCTGGAACGGGACGCCAGTGGCGTCGACAACCTGAACTACCTGGTGGCGCCGGGCAGCATCCTGCGCGATCTGCGCAAGTTCAAGGAGATCATCGGCCTGTCCCGGGTCCACATCGTTTCCGACCGTTGGTTCCTGGAGATGATCCCCGAGATCCCCGATCACGTGCTGGCCGCGCAGGACGCCCTGGGGCTCGAGCTGATCACCGTGCCCGGCGAGGACAGCGCCGAGGCGATTCTCGCGGCGCTCCCCGCGGACGCCGAGGGGGTCTACGTGACGCCGCTGCCGCGGCTGAGCGCGGAGGAGTTCGGCCGCCTCGTCGACGGCCTGATCGCGCGGAGACTGCCCAGCTTCTCGTTCCTGGGCCAGGACGAGGTCGAGCGCGGCATTCTCGCGGGCACCCGATCGACGACCGAGATCACCCGCATCGGACGGCGGGTCGCGCTGAACATCCAGCGCATCCTGATGGGTGAAGATGCGGGAACGCTGTCGGTGCTGCTCGAACAGCCGGAGCGGCTGATGGTCAACATGGCCACGGCGCGCGCCACCGGGGTCTACCCGAGCTGGCGCGTGCTGGTCGAGGCCGTCCAGATCGCCGACGAGCCGCTCGAGTACGCCCGGTCGCTGACCTTCGACCAGGCGGTGCGCGAGGCGGTCCAGGCCAACCTCTCGCTGCGCGCCACGGACCGCGCCGTGGCGGCGGGTGCCGAGAACGTCTCGCGGGCCCGCTCGCCGTTCTTCCCACAGCTCGAGAGCTTCGCGCGAGGCGTGGGCATCGACGCCGACCGCGCCCGGGCCAGCCTGGGCAGCCAGGCCGAGCGTACGGCCACCGCCGGGCTCTCGGTCTCGCAGCTGCTGTGGTCCGACGCGGCCCTCGCGAACCTCGGGATCTCGAAGCAGCTCCAGCGGTCGCTCGAGTGGCAACGGGAAACCGAGCGGCTCGACATCGCCCTGGCCGCCGCCACCGCGTACCTCGACGTGCTTCGCGCGGCGACGCTGGAGCGGGTCGAGCGGGACAACGCGCGGCTCACCGAATCGCACCTCGACCTGGCGCGGCGGCGGGAGCGGCTCGGCGCCTCGGGCGCCGCCGACGTCTACCGCTGGGAGAGCCGGCTGGCCACCGATCGCGCCGAGGTCATCCGGGCCCAGAACCGCACGCTCGCCGCCAAGGCGGTGCTGAACCGCCTGCTGCACCGGCCGCTCGAGGAACCGTTCGTTCCCGAGTCACCGGGGCTCCAGGAATCCTGGTTGGTCACCTGCGGCGATCGGCTCCTGCCGTACGTCGACAACCCGGCGCTGTACCGGATCTTCCGCGAGTTCTCGGTCGAGCAGGGGCTGCTCAACTCGGTCGAGCTGCGCGCCCTCGACCGGGCGGTCGCCGCCCAGGAACGGGTGCTGCTCGCCGCGCGACGCTCGTACTGGTCCCCGGAGATCGGACTGCGCGGCGACGTCGACCGCGACTTCGCCCGGGGCGGCGCCGGCTCGGAGGCCGTGGCGGCCCTGCCGGGCTTCCCCGAGCGGGCGGACCGCGACGACTGGTCGATCGCGCTCTCCGCCACGCTTCCGCTGTGGAGCGGCGGCGCCCGCGCGGCCGGGGTGCGCAAGGCGCAGCAGGAGCTGGCCGGGCTGCGCCTGGAGCGACAGGCGCTGGCGGAGGCGATCGAGCTCAGGATCCGTGTCGCGTTGTTCGAGGCCGGCTCGACCTACCCGGCGATCGACCTCGCCCGCGAAGCCGCGCGCGCGGCGCGCGACAACCTCGAGCTGGTCACCGACGCCTACTCGCGGGGCGCGGTCTCGATCATCGAGCTGCTGGACGCGCAGAATGCCGATGTCGCGGCCGGAGAGTTCGCCGCCAACGCGGTGTACGAATTCCTGCTCGACCTGATGGAGGGCCAGCGCGCCACGAACACGTTCGACTTCTTCATCTCCGACGAAGGCCGCGACGCCTGGTTCGAGCGCCTGCGCGCCTACTTCGAACAGGCCGGCGTGAAGGTCCGGCCGTCTGCCGAGGTGAGACCGTGACAGCGAAATCGAAACGGCTGCTCGTCCCGCTGCTGGCCGCCCCGTTGCTGGCCTCCGGCTGCGCCGACGCGCCTCCGCCCGAGGAGATCCTGCGCCCCGTGCTGACCACGACGGTGTACGCCCGGGGAGCGAGCCGGGAGCGGACGTTCCCGGGCACCGCCCGCGCGGGCCGGGAGACCGAGCTGAGCTTTCGGGTGCCGGGAACCGTGGAGCGCCTCGCGGTCAAGGTGGGCGACACGGTGCGAGCCGGGCAGCTGATCGCCCGCCTGGAGCAGCGGGACTACGAGATCGCCGTGAGCCAAACCGAGGCCGCGCTGGCCCAGGCCGCCGCGGCGCTCCGCAACGCCGAGTCCGACCTGGAGCGGGTGCGGGGTTTGTGGGAAGCCAGCAACGCGTCCCAGGACCAGCTCGACGCCGCGCTGGCGCGACAGCAATCCTCGTCGGCGCAGGTCGATGGCGCCCGGCAGTCCCTCGAGGCGGCACGCCGGCGGCTCGACTACACCAACCTGCGGGCGCCGGTCGACGGCGCGATCGCCTCGGTCTCCGTCGAGGTCAACGAGAACGTCAACCAGGGCCAGAAGGTCGTCCTGCTGACCTCGGGGGCGCGGTCCGAGGTCGAGGTCGCGATCCCGGAGGTGTTGATCTCGCAGATCCGCGAGGGTGACGCCGTCACGGTGTCGTTCGACGCGATGCCCGGGACGGAGTTCGACGGTGTGGTGACCGAGGTCGGCGTTGCCGCGACGGGGACCGCGACCACGTTCCCGGTGAAGGTGCGGCTCGGTCGCGCCGGCTCGGACGTGCGCAGCGGCATGGCGGCCAACGTTCGCTTCCGCTTCGAGACCGGAAACGGAGGGGAGCGGATCTACCTGCCGACGCACGCCGTGGCCGGGGACCTCGACGGCCGGTTCGTGTTCGTGCTCGAGCCGGCGGCGGAACCCGGGGTGGGCGTGGTCCGCCGCACGCCCGTCGAGGTCGGCCTGCTGACCGCCGACGGCCTGCAGATCCTGTCGGGTCTGTCCGAGGGCCAGCGGGTCGTGACCGCCGGGGTGCGGCGGTTGAGCGACGGCCAGCGGGTCAAGCTGCTCGTCCCCGAGGCCGCGGGATGAGCCTGACCCGGGCCGCGATCGAGAAGGACCGCCTGACCTTCACGATCCTGCTCCTGGTGCTGGTGGCCGGCGTGGGCGCGTTCCTCAACCTGCCGCAGAACGAGGACCCGGGCTTCATCGTGCGCACGGCGCTGGTGACGACGGTCTTCCCCGGCGCCAGCCCGGAGCGCGTCGAGCAACTGGTCACGGACAAGCTGGAGAAGGCGATCCAGGAGATGCCCGAGCTGGACTTCATGACCAGCCGGTCCAAGACCGGGGTCTCGTTGATCTACGTCAACTTCAAGGACCGCTACACCGCGATGCGGCCGATCTTCGACGACCTGCGCCGCAAGGTCGATCGCGCCCGCGGCGAGCTGCCCGACGGGCTGATCGGCCCCGACGTCAACGACGAGTTCGGCGACGTGTTCGGGGTGATCCTCGGCATCACCGGCGACGAGGGGATCGACTACCGGTTTCTCAAGCAGGTCGCCGACGAGGTCCGCGACGAGCTGTTGCTGATCGAGGAGGTGGCCAAGGTCGAGATCTACGGCGCGCAGGAGGAGCGCGTGTTCGTCGAGTACAACAACGCGCGCCTCGCCGAGCTGGGCCTGTCGCCGGTCCAGCTCCGATCGATCCTCGAATCGCAGAACATCATCATTCCGGGCGGCGAGATCCGCACCGCGCTGGAGGAGATGGCGCTCGAGCCCTCGGGCAACTTCGAGACGCTCGACGAGCTCCAGCGCACCGTGATCCGCCTGCCGGGCCGCCGCGACGTGCTGTTCCTCCGGGACGTGGCCGAGATCCGCCGCGGCTACGTCGACCCGCCACGGACCCGGATGCGCGTCAGCGGGGCCCCGGCGCTGGGGCTCGCGATCTCGATGCGCGAGGGCGGCAACATCGGCGTGCTGGGTGAAGCGGTGCGCGCGACGATCGACCGCGTGCGGGGTCATTACCCGATCGGCGTCGAGTTCGAGGAGATCCAGTTCCAGCCGGACGCGGTGAAGAAGAAGGTCGACGACTTCAAGGTCAACCTGCTCCAGGCGGTCGTGATCGTGACGCTGGTGATGCTGATCTTCCTGGGTTTCCGCACCGGGCTGGTCGTGGCGAGCCTGATCCCGATGGCGATGGTGGCGAGTTTCCTGGTCATGGCGCTGACCGGAATCGGACTGGACCAGCTGTCGATCGCCTCGCTGATCATCGCGCTGGGGATGCTGGTCGACAACGCGATCGTGATGTCGGAATCGATCATGGTGCAGATGAGCGAGGGCAAGCCGGCCGTGCGCGCGGCGATCGATTCGGCCGACGAGCTGAGGATCCCGCTGCTGGTCTCGTCGCTGACGACGTCCGCCGCGTTCCTGCCGATCTTCCTCGCCGAGTCGACCACCGGAGAGTACACGGCGCCGCTTTTCAAGGTGGTCACGATCACGCTGCTCTGCTCGTGGATGCTGGCGCTGACCATGATCCCGCTGTTGTGCGTGTTGTTCCTGCGCGTCAAGGCGATCCGCGGCGATCGAGGCTTCGACTCCCCGTTCTACCGCGGGTACCGCGGTGCGCTGCTGACCGTGCTGCGGCATCGCGCGCTGTCGCTGGGGGTGATCGCCCTCGTGTTCGCGGTGGCGCTGGCCGGTTTCCGATGGGTGCCGAACATCTTCTTCCCGCCGAACGATCGCCCGACCTTCACCATCGAGCTCGATCTTCCCGCGGGCACGCCGATCGGCAGGACCGAGGAGTTGGTGCTCGACCTCGAGCGACACCTCGAGCAGACGTGGCGTGTCGGGGCCGACCGGGCCGATGGCATCACCGGCTGGGGCGCGTTTATCGGCCAGGGCGCCCCGCGCTTCGTGCTGGCCTACAGCCCCGAGCAGCTCGCGCCGAGCTACGCGATGTTCCTGCTCAACGCCAGCTCGCGCGCCATCGTCGACGTGATGATTCCGGAGATCGAAACCTACTGCCGGGACCGCTTCCCGGAGCTGATCGCGACGGTGCGTCCGTTGAGCAACGGCCCGCCGGCCTGGCCGCCGGTCGAGGTTCGCGTCTCGGGGCGCGAGCTGCGGCCGCTGGTCGGGATCGTCGCGCGGATCAAGAACCGGGTGGCCGAGGTACCGGGCGCCGTGCTGCTCGGCGACGATTGGGGGGCCCGCTCGAAGAAGCTGTTCGTCCGCGTGGACCAGCCGCGGGCCCGGCGGGCGGGCGTGACCAGCCAGGACGTGGCGATCTCGCTCCAGACCTTCCTGAGCGGGCTGGCGGTGACCGAGTTCCGCGAGGGCGACGACCTGATCCCGGTCGTGCTGCGTTCGACCGCCGCGGAGCGCCAGGACATCGACAAGCTCGAGACGCTCAACATCTACGCGCAAGCAACGGGGCGCTCGGTGCCCCTGGCGCAGGTGGCCGACATCGAGGTCGAGTGGCAACCGTCGGTGATCCACCGGCGCGACCGGCTGCGGACCGTGACGGTCGAGGCCGGGCTGCGGCCCGGGTTCACCGCGGCGGAGGTCAACGCCGCGCTGCGGCCGTGGCTGCGCGAGCAGGAATCGGCCTGGGCGCTGGGCTACGGCTGGCAGTTCGGCGGCGAGGCGGAAACCTCGCAGCAGGCCGACGCCTCGATCCAGGCCAAGCTGCCCGTCGCCGGGCTGTTGATCGTGCTGCTGCTCGTCGCCCAGTTCAACTCGATCCGCAAGCCGCTGATCATCCTGTTCACGATTCCGCTCAGCATCATCGGCGTGGTGTTCGGACTGCTGGTCGCCCGGTCGTATTTCGGTTTCATGACCTTGCTCGGCATCATCTCGCTGGCCGGCATCGTGATCAACAACGCGATCGTGCTGATCGACCGGATCCGCATCGAGATCGAAGACAACGGCCACCCACCCGCCCGCGCGGTGATCGAGTCGGCCCAGCGCCGCCTGCGCCCGATCCTGTTGACCACCTTCACCACCATCGGCGGCCTGATCCCGTTATGGCTGCGCGGCGGGGCGATGTGGGAGCCGATGGCGATCGCGATCATCTTCGGACTGCTGTTCGCCACGGCGCTGACGCTGGGGGTGGTGCCGACGCTGTACTCCCTGTTCTACGGCGTCGACTTCCGCAGCTTCGCCTATCCCGCCGAGCGGTAGTCGGTCCCCTCAGTCCCGCAACGGCACCGGCTCGGTCCGCCGGATCTCGCTGCCGTCGGGAGCGAGCCCGGACAGCTCGATCCGCGCGGCGTCCCCCGCCTCCGACCAGCCCGCGAACGACGACCGTGCGTTCTCGACCTCGTCGATCCCGATGCCGAGCGTCTCCTTCGCCGCGGTCCAGGCCGCCGTGGAGAGGTTGGCCGCGGGCACGAACCGTCCGCTGGCGTCGTCGCGTCGCATCAACCGTGTGACCTGGAGGTTGCTGAACAGCACCACGTCGATGGCGACCCACCGTCCGTCGGGCGAGACGTGCGCCACGTAGCCGCGGCCGTCGTCGGCGAGCCGTTGGGGCTGCTCGCCCGCCCGTTCCAGCCACAGCTCACCGTCCCGCTCGAACGTACGCAGCTTCGATTCGGGCGCGGGCGCCGGGACCGGGGCACTGTCGGGCGCGGGCGCTCCGGGCCCACCGCCACACGCCAGCGCCGCGACCAGGGCCAGCGCGACCGCTGCGAGCGCCGCCGCGTCGAGCAGCGGGCTACTCCTCCGCACGCGGATCACCCTCGAGATAGAAGCCGAACACCTCGCGGACGGCGTCCGACGACTTCGGGCCCGCGACGCCGTCCACCCGCAACACGATGCCCGGGAACGTGTTCAGGAAGCGCTGCAGGTCGTCGGCGCGCTCGCGCTTCCGCCGCGGGCTGTAGACCAGCAGCGCCTTGCGCGGCATCCTGCCCGACAGCGCCGGGATGTCGCCCCGCTCCTCGAGCCGCCGGATCAGCGAGCCCGCGCCGCACTGCCGCGATCGCGCGGTGGCGGACCACGTCCCGTCGGCGACGTACTTGCCGCGGTCGTAGTGCTTGGAGAAGCCCCACAGGTAGGGCGAGAGCACCTCGGGGTGGTGCAGGCGATAGCCGAATCCGTTGTAGCCCTCGGCCTCGTAGAGCACGCGCGCGAGCGGCCACGCGTCGACCTGGTGCAGCCGCCGCAGCTTCAACGCGTCCGTTGCGCTTTCCTCCCAGGTGAACGGCGGCTCACCGCCCGCCGGTCGCCCGGGCGGCCAGTGCGTCGTGCGCGCCGTCAGCCGGTCGCCGTTGTGCAGGTGGCGGTCGAAGCGGCGGCTGCTCTCGAGATTGTGGATCGCCGCCACCAGGTACCACGGAATCCCGAGCGGATCCCCGACCTGCTCGTAGCGCGCGCGGTCGCGGAGCACGGCGACGGCAACGGCGTCGACCTCGCCGAACCGCTCCTGTCGGATCTCGCAGGTCTCGTAAAGCCGGACGTATTCCTGTTCGAGGCGGTCGGTCAGATTGACTCGGGCCATGATCCCCTCCTGCTTCGGTCAGAGCATCGAGGATAACAGGGTCGCGATCCCGAGGAAGCTGAAGAAGCCCACCACGTCCGTGACCGTGGTCAGGATGATCGACGAGGACTGCGCGGGGTCCTGCCCCAGCGAGGTCAGCAGCATCGGAATCGCCGCACCCGACAGGCCGGCCGCGACCATCGAGACCACCATCGACATTCCGATCACCAGCGCCAGCCCGGTCGATCGGCTCCAGATCCAGACGAACAGCGCCGTCGTCAGCGCGACCGCAATGCCGTTGAACAGCGCGACGTTGACCTCCTTCCAGCAGACCTTGAGCCACTGCCGCGCCCGCACCTCCCGGAGCGCGAGACCGCGCATCGTCACCGCCAGGGCCTGGGAACCCGTGTTGCCGGACTGCCCCGCCACCACCGGCAGCAGCACCGCCAGCGCGGTGTTGCGGGCGATCGTCTGCTCGAACAGGCCGACCACGGCCGCGGCCAGGAACGCCGTGCCCAGGTTGACCTCCAGCCACGGCAACCGCTTGCGCACCGCGAACGAGACCTTCGACAACGCGCGTTCCTGGCGGCTGGCGCCGACCATCGCCTGGAGGTCGGACGTCGCCTCCTCGCGTGCGGCCGTGATCAGCGCGTCGTGGCGGATCACGCCGACCAGCCGCCCGGCGAAGTCCACCACGGGCAGCGTGCCGATGTTGTGCGTCTCCAGCACCTCCATCACTTCCTCGAGGCCGGAGGTGGCCTGCACGCTCACCGGCCCGGCGACCTCGAGCTGCTCCAACCGCTCGCCGGGGTCGGCGAGCGCCAGCTCCTGGAGCTGGATCGATCCGGTGAGGTGGCCCTCGGCGTCGACCAGGAACACCCGGCGCAGCTTGCGGTCGCGAAACGCGCGCAGTCGCCGCAGCACCTCGCCGACCTTCATGTCCGCGGGCGCCGCGAGCACGCGCGGGTCCATCAGGCCGCCGGCGCTGTCCGCGGGATAGCGGCCCAGCTCGCGCAGCTCGTGTGCGGTGGCGGGGTCCAGCAGCGTCAGCCAGCGCTCGCCGGCGGACCGTTCGGCCGCGGCGACCAGCGTGGCCGCGCGCGCCGGCTCGAGCAACTTCAGCAGCGCCGCTGCGGCAGCGGGTTGCATGAGCTCGAGGAACCGCGTGGCGGCGGTCGAGGTCAGCCGCGCCACCACCGCGGCGGCGGTCTTCGACGGCGCACCTTCCAGCAGCCGGGCCGCATCGCGGGCGGAAGCGCCCTCGAGCTGCCGCGCCGCCTGTTCCGGATACCGCTCGAGCAGACCCCGGACGAGCGATTCGATTCCTCGCGGACGGTCAGCGCCCATCGCGCTCCTCCTTCGTCGATTCAGGCTCCAGCTTGCCGACGGTATCGAGCATTCCCTGGAGCATCGCGGTCAACGCCGTCAGGTAGACCTCGCCCAGCGCCAGGCCGAGCGCCAGCGGGCCACGCCCGGCCTCCGGCCCACCCTCCAGCTCGAGCTGCCGCAGCGTCTCGTAGCGCAACACGCCGAGCAACACGCCGCTGCCGTCGACGACGGGGAGCGCATGGAACTCCCGCCACCCCGGGTGGGCCAGGATCGCCTCGCGGCGCGCGTGCGCGGAGAGCGTCGTGACCGGCCGGACCATCACCGCGCCCAACGTTCGGTCGGCGGGCGCCAGCATCAGCTCGCGAAGGTTGACCACGCCCGAGACGCGCTGCTCGCGGTCGGTGACGTAGAGGTAGTACAGCACGCGCCGTGCGTCGCGCCGGACGCGCCTGCGAGCCTCGCCCGTGGTGATGTCCTCGGGAAGCGCCGCCACGTCCGGGTCCATCAGTGCGCCGGCCGTGCCGGCGGGATGGCGCACCATCCGCCGGATCGGGTCGGCGACTTCGGACGGCAGGTCCGCCAGCAGCAGCCCGCGGCTCTCGGCGTCGAGACGTCCCGCGATCCGGGCCGCGGCCGCGGCGGGCAGCTCCCGCAGCGCCTCCGCGGCGCGCGTTTTCGGCGACCGCAGCAGGCACGCCGCGGCGAACGACGCCTCCATCGCTTGCAGGGCGCGGGCGGCCAGCCCGGGAGGCAGCTCGGCCAGCGCCGCCACGGCTTCGTCGGGGGCCAGCGCTTCCAGCGTGCGAGCGGCGTCGGCCGGGTGGTCTCTCACGAACACCCGCGACAGCTGGCGGTCCAGGCTCACCTAGCCCTCCTCGCGCAGCAGCACCGAGGCGCGGCCGCCGAACTCGCTGGCCGGGACCAGCGCCCGTCCCTCGGGCGTGTCGAGCACCACCGCCGTGCGCGTGAACTCGACGATCTTCCCCCGGAACTCTCCGCTGCGCACCGTGTCGCCGATGCGATAGCTCTGCCCGAGGTAGTGCACCGCGATGAAGTTGCCGACCGTCTCGCGCGAGCCCAGCGCGAACGCCAGCGCCGCGCTGCCGACCGCCGTCCCGACCAGGATGCCGACGGTCAGGATCAACAGCGCGCTCTCGATGCCGATCTGGTCCAGCGCGACGACCCCGGCGACCAGCCAGATCGCGCCCCGCGTGGTCTGGCCGGCAAGCTCGCCGTAGCTGATCCGCGCCCGCGCGGTGGCGCCGACGATCCAGTTGCGCGCCAGGTTGCCGAGCACGATCCCGGCGATCGCCACCAGCACCGCGGCCAGCACGCTGGGCAGGTAGCCGGCCAGACCGCTCAGCCCGCTGCTGATCACGTCCAGACCCAGCACCTCGCCCGCCACGGCGAGCGAGAACAGGAACACCGCCCAGAACACGACCCGCCCGACCGCCTCCGCCGCCAGCCGCTCGACTCCCGAGGCGCGCAGCTCGCCCTCGACGGCCCGGCCCGGCGCCAGACGGGCCAGCCGGTCGATCAGCCGGGTGGCCAACCAGCGCAGCAGGCGTGCGACGAGCCAACCGGCCAGCACCGTCAGCGCCGCGGCCAGCAGCGTGGGCAGGAAGTCGACCACCTGCCCCCACAACCGCGACAGCGCCGCACCGATCGATCCGGTCGTTGCTTGCTGATTCATGGGAACCTCCGCCGGGCGGCGAGGGAATCGTCCCGGTGACGCTCCGGCCGACCCGTTCGTGGCCGCAGATTACAACGAGGGGCTGCCCGGCCGTTGATTCCCGACCCCGGATCGGCGTAGAGTTCCGCCTACCCGGGCCCTGCGCGACTCCCCGTCCGACCTCTCGCTTGCCGCGGCCCCGAACGAACGAGGAGGTACCGACCATGGTCTCGCTATCCGCGCTCTGGCTCCCGATCCTGCTGTCCGCCGTGCTCGTGTTCGTCTGGAGCTCGATCAGCCACATGGTGCTCAAGCT
>JBFKMV010000008.1:0-55041 GCA_041629655.1 Candidatus Polarisedimenticolaceae bacterium | reverse complement strand
ACGATCGCCTGGCCGGCCTTGGGGCCCAGGCCGTGGACGATGTTGAGCACCCCGGCCGGGAGCCCGGCCTCGCGGCACAGCTCGCCCAGCAGCGCGGCCGTCAGCGGCGTCAGCTCGGACGGCTTGGCGACGACGGTGTTGCCCGCCGCCAGCGCCGGCGCGATCTTCCAGGTGAACAGGTACAGCGGCAGGTTCCAGGGTGAGATGCAGCCGGCCACGCCGCGCGGCTGCCGCAGCGTGTAGTTGATCGCCTGGCGGTCGGTGGCGTGGGCCTCCGAGGCGAAGTGCACGATCGCGGTGGCGAAGAAGCGCAGGTTCGCCACGGCGCGCGGGATGTCCACGCTCCGCGCCAGCGTCAACGGCTTGCCGTTGTCGACGCTCTCGGCACGCGCGAACTCCTCCAGCCGCTGCTCGAGCCGGGTGGAGAGCTCCAGCAGCATCCGCGAGCGTTCGGCCACCGGGGTCGCCGACCATTCCGGAAACGCGCGCCGCGCCGCCTCGACGGCCCGCGCCACGTCCCGCTCGTCGCTGTCGGCGAGGCGCGAGTAGATCTTTCCGGTGGCCGGCTCGACGTTGTCGAGCCACGCCGCGCCGGCCGCCGGCACGGGGTCGCCGTCGATCAGGTTGAGGATCTCACGCATCGGCGCGACCCAGCATAGGGACTGCCCGGGGGCCGGTCAACACGCCCGGCGACGGTCGAGCCGGTCGCGCGCCGCATCGCCGACCAGGTTGAGCATGATCACCGTCAGCGCCACGGCCAGGCCGGGAAAGGTCGCGATCCACCAGGCGTGGCCCAGGCTGTGCCGCCCGTCGGCGACGAGGTTGCCCCACGACGCTACCGGCGGTTGCACGCCCAGCCCGAGGAACGACAGCGCGGCCTCGAGCAGGATCGTGTCGCCGACGCGCAGCGTACCCTCGACGATCAACGGAACGGCCGCCCCGGGCAGCAGGTGCCGCAGCCCCAGCCGCAGCGGCGCGGCTCCCGCGGCGCGCGCCGCCTGCACCCAGTCGCGCTCGCGCAGCGACAGCACCTCGCCGCGGGCGATCCGAGCGGCCGCCATCCAGGTCGTGCTGCCCAGCACCAGGACGGTCATCGTGAACGACGGGCCGAACAGCGAGACCAGGAACAGCAGCAGGAACAGCCGCGGCACCGACAGCGCCAAGTCGGTCAGGCGCATCAGCAGCGAGTCGACCCAGCCGCCGGCGAGCCCCGCCGTCAGCCCGACGGTGCCGCCGATCCCGATCGCCAGCAGGGCGCCGAGCAGCCCGACCGCGATCGACGCCCGGGCGCCGTGGACCAGCCGGCTCAACAGGTCGCGGCCGAAGCCGTCGGTGCCCAGCACGAACAGCGGTCGCCGGTGCCAGCGCTCCCGCTCCGGGCCGGCGAGCTGGCGGGGCTCGAGCGTGCTCCAGCTCTCGCCGCGGCGGTACTCGATCGAGCCGTCCGGAAGCGGCCGCAGCTCGTGGGCGTAACGCAACGAGCCGTCGGCCAGCGCGACGGCGTCGACCCGCGCCAGCGGCGGCAGGTCGCGCAGCACCAGCCCGTCCGGCTGCGCCGCCGGGTCGCGCAGGCCGAGCCACGGTGCGGCCGTTGCGACCGCGACGAGCAGGCCCAGGAAGCCGAGCCCCCAGGTCAGCCGTCGGTCGCTCACGACGCGCCGTCCCGGCCGGTCAGCCGGACCCGCGGGTCCGCCGCCGCCATCGCCAGGTCCGCGAACAGGCTTCCCAGCACGACCATCAGCGTCGCCAGCAGCGTCGCGGCCAGCGTCACCGGGTAGTCCAGCGCGCGCACGGCGTCGTAGGTCAGCCGGCCCATCCCGGGCCACGCGAACACCACCTCGATCACCAGCGAGCCCGAGACCAGGATCGGCAGCGACAACCCGAGCAGGTTGATCACCGGAAGCAGCGCGTTGCGCAACGCGTGGCGGAACAGCACCCGCCGCTCCGCCGCGCCGCGGGCGCGCGCGGCGCGGATGAACTGCTCCCCCAGCGCCTGCAACAGCCCGGCGCGGACGAACCGCGCCATCGCGGCCGCCGAGGCGATGCCCAGCACGGAAGCGGGTAGCACCAGGTGCCACACCGCGTCGGCGAAGCGCCGCACCCAACCGGCCTCACGGATGCCGATGCTGTGCATCGACGACGCCGGGAACAGCGACAGCTCGTTGCTCAGCACCAGGATCGCCATCAGCCCGAGCCAGAACGTGGGCATCGCGTAGAGCGTCAGGCTCGAGAGCGTCAGCGCGCGATCGGACCACCGCCCGCGCCGCGCCGCCGACACCACGCCGAGCAGGATCCCCGCCAGCAGGTGCAGCGCCAGCGCCGCGCCGGCCAGTCGCAGCGTCGGCCCCAGCGCGTCCGCGAGCGCCTCGCCCACGGGTCGCGAGCGGGAGTGCGACCAGCCCAGGTCGCCGCGCAGCAGCGAGGAGAGCCAGCTCACGTAGCGCTCGACCGGCGAGCGGTCGAGCCCGTAGGCCCGCTCGAGGTTGGCGCGCACCTCGAGCGGCACCAGGTTGTCGCCGATCCAGTAATCGATCGGATCGCCGGGGGCCGCCTCCAGCAGCACGAAGGTCAGGGTGGCGACGCCGAGCAGCAGCGGGACGGCGGCGGCGAGCCGGCGCAGCACGAAGCGCAACACGGCGGCGGCTAACCCTGGAGCCAGTAGCGATGCAGTCGCGCCAGGGGGTCGAACGGCAAGTCGACCTGCACCCCGTGGACGCGGTGGCGGTAGACCGCCAGACGCTGGGCCTCGTACAGGAACGTGTACGGCTGGTCGCGGTGGATCTCGACCTGGATCAGGTCGAGCACGCGCTTGACCTCCTTCCAGTCCCCGGTGGCCTCGAGGTCGGCGAGCAGGGCGTCGACCCGCGGCGAGCCGAAGGCCACGAAGTTCATCCCTTGCGGGGGCCGGAACCGCGACCCGAACAGCGGTTTGGGATCCACCTTGCCGGTGAACACCCAGCCCCCGAGCCAGCCGTCGTAGTCTCCCGAGACGACCTTCTGCCGTACGGCGCGCAGGTTGAGCGTCTGCACCTCGGCGACCACGCCGACCTGCCGCAGTTGCTCCTGCGCCTTGATCAGCGCCGACTCGCGCAACGGGTTGCCGGCGTTGGTGATCAGCTCGACCCGCAGCGGCTGCCCGCCGCGCGCCAGCACCCCGTCGTCGCCGGGCCGGTAGCCCTTCGAGGTCAGGATGCGCAGCGCCTCGCGGGGGTCGTGGGGCCACGGAGTGAGGGCGCGGTTGGCGGCCCACCAGAAGGACAGCACCGGTCCGGCGCTGACCCGACCGTAGCCGTACAGCAGGTCCTCCACGATCGCCTCGCGATCGATGGCCAGCGTCAGCGCGCGGCGGACCTCGGGGTCGTCCAGCGGCGCCCGCGAGCCGTTCCAGCCGATGAAGTCGTACTTCGGCTGATCGAACGGCGTGATCGTGATCGCGTCGTCGACGCGGATACGCTGGGCCTCGCGCGGGAACGCCAGCTCCATGTAGTCGATCTCGCCCGAAACCAGCTGCGACAGCAGATTGCCCGAGTCGGGGACGATCCGCACCACCACCGCATCGACGTAGGGCAGCTCGGGATCGTGGTAGCGCGGGTTGCGCTCCAGCGTGATCTCCTGTTCGGGCCGCTGGTCCTGGAGCAGGAACGGGCCGCTGCCGACCCGTGCCTCCGACCAGTCGTGGGTCCGCCAGTCCCCGAACGGCACCGCACCGAACACGTGGGCGGGCAGGATCGGTCCGTCCACCGCGTCGGCGAGCCGGTAGTAGGCGTAGGCCGAGTCGAAGTGGAACCTCACGGTGCGGTCGTCGACGATCTCGACGTCCCGCACCTGCTCCTTGGACGAGCGGCCGGTCCAGGCGACCTCGTCGGAGACCTGCGCCTGCCAGGTGAAACGCACGTCCGCCGCGGTGAGGGGCCGGCCGTCGCTCCACACGGCGCGGCGCAGGTGGAACGTCAGCGCGAGCCCGTCGTCCGAGAACTCCCACGACTCGGCGAGCTGCGGCTCGAACGAGGGCGGGTGGTCGCGACTGTCACCGAGCTGCTGGGCCAGCCCCAGGTAGATCCGCCGCAGCACGTCGTAGGAGAAGCTCTGCTGCGCGAGGTACGGGTTCCAGTTGTCCACGCCGGAGATGCTGCCGAGCACCAGCGTCCCGCCGCGGCGCGGCTCGTCCGCCGGCTGTCCGGATTCGCCGGGCACGGTCCCGGTCTGCTCGTCGCCGCCGCAACCCGCCAGCGCCAGCGACAGCGCCAGCAGCAACGGCACGACCCGGCCCCGGTTGTCCGGTCCTGGCATCATTGCTCGCCTCGCAGCTCGACCTGGGTCCGGATCCGGAGCAGCGAATGGCGCCGGCCCCGCCCGACGCCCGGACAGAAGCCGGACAGCCGCCGCCAGGCCTCGGGGGTCGCCAGGTTCTCGCCCCAGAACGGGAACGTCCGGCACTGGACGGGCCGCACCGGGTAGACGGTGCAGCGGCCGCCGTCCAGGAACGGGCAATCGGGGCGGTCCATCCGCAGCACGCGGTGTCCGTCGTCGAGCCTGGTGTAGCGGCGCTTGAACGCGGCCGGGCTCAGGCGCAGGAAGGCCGCCAGCCGCTCCAGGTCGTCCCCCTCGAGGTACACGTAGGCGTAGTCGTCGTGGTTCGTGCAGCACGCGCCGCAGTCCGGCTGGCATTCGAACCGGAGACCCTCCGCGTACCAGGGATCCGGCTCTCCCGCGGTGGGGGATCGGCGCTTGGTGCCCATCAGCGGTGAAATTATAACTTCATCACGCCGGAGGCCAGTCGGCTCATCCCGCGGGCGTTCCGGCGTCCCGGGGCACCGCCTCGCGGGCCGCCGGGAGGCGGATGTGGATCGCCGTGCCGTGGCCGAGCCGGCTCTCGACCTCGATCGCCCCCTGGTGGGCCTGCACGGCCCGCTTGACGATCGCCAGCCCCAGCCCGGTGCCCGAGGACTTGGTCGAGAAATAGGGCTCGAACAGCCGTGCGCGAACCTCCGACCCCAGCCCGGTCCCGGTGTCGCCGACCGTCAGCACCACGTCGCCGCCTTCCGGGTCGAGCCCGGCGGCGACCGTCAGCGTGCCGCCGTCCGGCATCGCCTGCAGCGCGTTCTCGATCAGGTTGATCACGGCGCGCCCCAGCACGCGGCGATCGATGTTGACCGGGGGAGCGGGGCGGTAGCGTTCCTCGATCGTCACGCGCGGCGGCCGGCCCGCGCGGTACGGCGCGATCACCTCGCGCATGAACTCGGCGGCGTCGTCGGGCTCCGGCGCCAGCGCGGGCAGCTTGGCGTAGGCCGAGAACTCGGAGGCGATGTCCTGCAGTGCGCGCACCTGCTTCATCACCGTTTCGAGACAGGACTCGATCTCCGTCGAGGGCAGGGCCCCGCGGTCGCGCAGCAGTCGCTCGAGGTGCTCCGTGGACAGCCGGATCGGGGTGAGCGGGTTCTTGATCTCGTGCGCGATGGCCCGCGCCATCTCGGCCCACGCGGCGAGCTGGTTGCTGCGCATCAGGTCCGTCACGTCATCGACGAGGATCAGCGACCCCGGCGCCTGGCCCGCCGGGTCGGGGAGATCGACCCGCACCAGCCGGAACCGCCGCGCCTCGCCGTCGCGTTCGATGTCCACCTCGCTCGGCTCGGCCAGCCGCTCCGCCGGCAGGGCCAGCTTCTCGCCCAGCGGCCGCAGGCTGTCCTCGCAGTACAGCGCGTCGTTGAGGTTCCGGCCCGGAGCCAGGGCCGCGGGCGGCAGCCCCAGCAGCCCGGTCATCGCGGGATTGACGGTCACGATCCTTCCCGCGGCGTCGGTCGACACGACGCCGGTCGTCGCGTTGCGCAGCAGCGCCTCCATGTAGTCCCGTCGCTGCTCGAGGTCCGCCCGCTGCGCCGCCAGCGAGGCGGCCATGGTGTTGAAGCCCTGGACCAGGTCGGCGATCTCGTCCTGGGTCCGGGCCGCCAGCCGCGCGCTGTAGTCGCCCGACGCGATGCGTCCGGTCGCGCCGACCAGCTCGCGCACCGGCCGCGCCACGGTCCGCGCCAGCAGCCCGGCCGCCAGGGCCAGCAGCCCGACCAGGGCCACCGTGGCCAGCAGCAGCACCTCCACGATGCGGTCCACCGTGCGGTCGATCTCCTGCCGCTGCAGCACCAGCGGGACCGCGACGACGAGGCTGTCCGCGGTGCCGGGGGCGCGGATCGGTGCGTACGCCACCGGGATCGAGGTCTCGCCGAGCCGCGTATCCAGCACCAGGTAGGGCAGGCCGCCGCGGACCATGCGGTCCTGGACCTCGCCGGGCAAGCGCGGCGCCAGCAGCCCCGAGGCGAACAGCTCGCGCTTGGACGACGCCTCCAGCCGCCCGTGCCGATAGACGTGGATCTCCTGCTCGACGAGCCGCCGCAGCCAGTGCAGGATCTGGTCGTTGAGCTCGGGCGCCGGCTCGCCCAGCTCGACCTGCGTGGCGATGAAATCCTCGACGACCCGCTGCGCGACGCTGACGTACTGCACGGCGGCGCTCACGAGGGCGGTCTGCCCGCGGCTGGTGATGTAGCCGCGCACGAACAGCGACAGCCCGACCAGCGGCAGCACCGAGGCGATCAGCAGCGTGGCCACGAGCTTGCGGTAGAACGAGGCCCGCACCTCGCGCGAGAGATCCGAGATGCCGCCGCGACGGAACGCGTTGGAGAGCAGGAACAGCACCACGAGCAGCGCCAGCGCGAGCAGGGACAGCCGCACGAACGTCCCGACCCGCTCCAGCGGCGTCCGCGAACGCACCAAGAGCAGGTGCAGGCGGTCGCCGTCCAGCAGTGGGAGCCCGGCGTAGCGGTCCTCGCCGGCGGCCAGGCGCACCGGCTGTCGCCGCGTGGCCGCGATCTCCAGCTCGCGCGTCAAGGTCGGCGGCTGGTCGAGCGTGGCCAGGATCACGGTCCCGCGACGGTCGTAGAGCACGTAGTCCGGAAGCGCCGCCCCGTCGCGGCCGGGGTACGGGCCCCCGGGTCCGAGCGCGGCGAGGTACGGCTCCGACGACGGCAGGAAGGCCAGATTCGAGGGCTCGTCCTGCACGTGGCCGACGACCGCGCCGACCGGCACACCGTCCTGCAGCACGGGCATCTCGGCGTGAATCACGAACTGCGACAGCGCGCCGAGCGGGTAGTCCTCCTCGCGCACCCGGGGCTCCTCGGACAGCTCGTCGGCCGGCGGAATCGCCTCGAGCAGCTCGGGCAGGTCGAAACCGAAGTGGCTCAGCCGCGTCCCGTTCACGCTGTAGAGGTCCAGCGACGACTTGTACCCGGCGTGGAACAGGTCGCCGTGGATCCACAGCGTGAACGCCAGGAACTCGGGGTGCGCGCGCAGATCCGCGATCACGTTCTCGGCGCCGCGCAGCGAGTCCGCGGCCTGGCGCACCGCCGCGAGCAGGGCGACCCGGCGGTGCGAGGCCTGCTCGAGCACCTGCGGGGCGAACTCCGAGTCGAGCCGCTCGAGGGCCAGCCGGTCGCCGACGTTCTCGGCGATCAGCACCGCCAGCAGGACCATCGGCAACAGCGCCACGGCCACGCGGCGACGGTCGGGTCGCCGCCGCGACCGGGCGCCCGGGCTGCCCCGGGCGAACACCCACGCAGCGGCGAGCAGCTCGGCCGCACCCAGCATCAGCGCGACCCAGCCGAGCAGCAGCGGTGCCGCCCCACCGGGGCCGAGCAGGCTGTCCAGCCGGAGCAGGGAGACCCGCGTGTTCTCGGCCAGGGAGACGCTGATCGCGGCCAGCGCCGCGGTGGCCAGCACGGCCCCGAGCGCGGAGACCAGCACCGCGGCGCCGCGCCGCCGCTCCACGAGGCTGCCGGCGAACACGCGGAGCGCGAGACAGCCCAGGCCCAGGGTCACGCAGGTCAGCAGCAGGTCGGCGGGAGAGCCGAGCAGACCGCCCAGCGCCGCCGAGCCGTACACGCTCGGCGAGCCGAGCTCCCGCGGCAGCAGGTGCGCCGGCGCGTCGAACTTCAACAGCAGTCCGCGCGCTGCGCCGAGCGCCGCCAGCGCGGCGAGCAGCCCGGCCGCGGTCCGGCAGTGCCGGCGCCACTCGAACAGCAGCGAGAGGCACAGCGCGATCACCCCGGCGGCGATCGACTCTCCGACGCGCCGCAGCGTGGCGCCCCGCCGCTCCGCACGCGGCGGATCGATCCGCGCCACGGCCAGCAGCTCGCCCGAGGGGGAAACCAGGGCCGTCTCGCGCGGCGGGTCGCGCAACAGGCCCGGCGCGTCCGCGGCCGTCAGCTCGGCTCGCAGCCCGGCGTCGGTGATCGCGTCGTCGTACAGCGCGAGCGTGTCCACGAACTCCACGGCCAGCGTGTCGGAGTGCGGCACGCGCGTGCGCACCAGCTCGCGGAACGTCGCCTCGTCGATCGTCGAGTCGAGGACGAACGTCGCCAGCGCGAACCGGCCGTAGGCGTCCGGTCCGGCGCGGGTGACGAGCCGGGTGCGCAGTCCGTCGAGCCGGATCGTCCAGGTCGGGGAGCCGGGATCGGAGTGCCAGTGCTCGGGCTCCACGGGCACGCCGTCCCACTGCACGTACGAACCCTCGGCGACGATGCCGACTCCCTCCAGCCTCCCGGCCCAGGGCCCGTTTCGCGCCCGTTCCGCGGCGCGCCAGTGGGAGCTGTCGAGGGCGGTGTCGGCGATCTCGCGCGCCTGCTCCAGCAGGCCGCCGGTGGCGGACTGCAGCGCCGCGTGAGCCTCGAGGAGCTGCGCTGCATCGCGGTCGCCGATCGCCTCGACCGCCCAGCTCCCGACCAGGAACGCGATCCAGATGGCCGGTCCCGCCAACAGCAGGATCGACAGCCGGGCACGGAATGTCGCGGGGCGCCGGAGCGCTCGCGTCATGATGCGACTTCCCGGATCTCCCGCACGACCCACCGGCCGGCCTCGGGGCGCAGCGAGAGGTGGAGCTTGACGCGCGCGGTGCGGCCGGCGCGATCGGTCAGCGCCGCGCGTGCGTGGATCAGGGCGATCGTCTCCTCGCACTCGACGCGCAGCAGCTCGTAGGCCCGCACGTTGCCCACGGAGAGGAAATCGGCCAGCACGGCCTCGACCTGGCGCGTGCTGAAATACCCCTGCTCCGGTCCCAGCAACTCGAGCCGCAGCTGCACCTTGCCGTCGCTGGGCAGCACCGTGCGCAGCAGCGTGGCGTCGGCCGAGGTCAGGGCGTGACCGAACGCGAGCGCGGCCTCGCGGGCCTCGGCCGGTCCCGGACCCGTGGCCCGGGCCGTCCCGGTCAAGACGAGCACCAGCGCCAGGACCGAAACGCGAGTGCGCGTGGCCGAGGAGGGGGCACGTTGCGGCAACGGCGGCTCTTCCCTTGAAAAAGCTCCGACGGGTCGAGAATAACGACGGGTCCTGCCGTCGTCAAACGGGCAAAAAAACGACGGCCCGACGTCAGGAGGGTCGGGCCGTCGACTCGTGGGGAGTGCTGGTGGGGGGGAGGAACCGCGACAGGAGGCGAGTGTCCTTGACCCACCGGAGGCTCGACGTTCCGTGGCGAGGGGCCCGTGAAGCCGTGTCGGAGGAGGGGGTCCTTATCCGTTCCATCAAAAACGTGTTACGGAATCCGACTCGGCTTCGCGTCTCCTCTCGGCGAGTCAACCGAGCCCCTCGCCCCGGATCCGCGTTGCCGCCCTACCATAGAGCAACCCCCGTGCCACGTGGCTCCTCCCGGGGTGACTCGGCCGCAAGGTACCAAGGAGTAACGACTTAGGGTGCAGAGTCGTCGGGATCTCGCCGTCGGCCGCAGCCGGCCGGCCTGTTGCAGAATGCACTATCGGGTGCGACTCGTTGCAGTTTGCGACGCTTCCGGGGCGCTAGTCGAGGTCGAGCCGTTTGAGCTTGCGGAACAGCGTCGCGCGGTTGATCCCGAGCAGCTCCGCCGCCCGGGTCTTGTTGCCCTCCGCGCGCTCCAGCGCCCGCCGGATCTGGCGGATCTCGAGCTGCTCCAGCGTTTCCAGCGGCGCGTCCGGGGCATCGGAGCCGGCCGCCGGCGCGTCGCCGGCCGGACGTCCGGTGATCTCGCCGTGGCGGGCGAGGTCCGCGACCGTGATCAAGGGACCCCTGGCGAAGGCCGAGATCCGCTGGAGCTGGTGCTGCAGCTCGCGCACGTTGCCGGGCCAGGGATGATCCATCAGCCGCCGCAGCGCGGCCGGCTCCAGGTCCTTCTTCGGCTGCTGCTCCTCCTCGGCCAGCGCGGCCAGGAAGTGGTCGGCGAGCAGCGGGATGTCCTCGCGGCGCGCCGAGAGCGGCGGCAGCTCGATCCGGCCGACGTTGATGCGGTAGTAGAGGTCTTCCCGGAAGCCGCCCTCGCGGATCATCGCCGGCAGGTCGCGGTGCGTGGCGGTCACGATCCGCACGTCCACCGCCACGGTGGACTTGCCGCCGACCGGCATCACCTCGCCGCGCTCGATCGCGCCGAGCAGCTTGGCCTGCATCGCGGGGCCCATCTCGCCGATCTCGTCCAGGAACAGCGTCCCGCCGTGGGCCAGCTCGAAGTAACCCGGCTTGTCCCGGTCGGCGCCGGTGAAGGCTCCCCGGCGGTAGCCGAACAGCTCGCTCTCCAAGAGCGTCTCGTTGACCGCCGCGCAGTTGATGGTGAAGAACGGACCGGCGCTGCGGTCGCTCTTGGAATGGAGCGCCCGCGCGATCAGCTCCTTGCCCGTCCCGGACTGGCCGGTGACCAGCACCGGCAGCTTCTTCGGGGCCAGCCGCTCGATCAGGTGGTACACGCGCTGCATCGGCGGTGATCCGCCGATCAGGTCCTCGAAGCGGTAGCGCAGCTCGAGGCTCGTCCGGCTCAGCGACAACATCTCTCTCGCGTCGGCCAGCTCGGCGCGCTCGGCCGTCAGCGTCTTCTCCAGCTCGCGGTTGAGCTGCTCGACGCTGGCCCGCTGCCGGTCGATCTCGTCGAGCATCCGCGCCGTGGACAGCGCGATCGCCGCCTGGTCGGCCAGGCGCGACACCAGCTCGAGGTGGAACGAGGTGAACAGCTTGCGGCCGAGCCGGTTGTCGAGGTAGATCGCGCCGGCGAGCTCGTCGCGGATCGGCAGCGGCACCGCGAGCACCGAGCGGATCTTGAGGTCGTGGACCGACTCGAAACCGCTCAGGCGGTCGTCCGCCTCGGCGTCGGTGGACAGCAGCGGCTCCCCGGTCTCCATGGTGCGGCGCGCGATCGAGCGGCTGATCGTCAGCGCCTCCTCCTGGATCGGCTCGCCTCCGGCCGCGCGCGATTCGCGCATCAGCAGCTCCTCGCCCTCGCGCAGCAGCAGGAACCCGCGTTCCGCGCCGGTCAGCTCCAGCGCGGCGTCCAGGATCAGCCGCAGCAGCTCCTCGATGTCGCGGGTCGAGTTGAGCGTGCGGTTGATCTCGAGCAGGCGCTGCAGCGTCGCCACCTCCTCGCGCGAGCTCTGCAGCTCGGCGTCCTGCTCGACGGAGGCGGCGCGTTCTCCGGGCTCGGCGCTCTCGCCGCGCAGCCGCTGCCAGTCCTCGATCACCTCCCGCCGCTGCGGGTCGTTGAGGAACGTCTCGCGCCAGCGCTCGTCCAGCCGGGCGCGCACGCCTTGCAGGTAGCGCTGGGCCCGCGCGATCCGCTGCAGCGCCTCGTCGCGGCGTCCGAGCCGCAGCTCGGCGCGTCCGGCCAGGTGCTCGGCCTTCCAGATCTGCTCCGGCTCGCGCGCTTCGCGGTAGAAGCCCAATGCCTCGAGCGCGGCGGTCTCCGCGCCGATCAGGTCGCCCCCGGGCCGCGAGAGCTCGATTCGCGCCCGCAGCGAGCGCGCGTCGGCCTGTTCGCGCGTCAGCTCCGTGCCCTCGATCACGGATTCGGCTTTCTTGCACGCGACGGCCGCGCGGTCGTAGTCGTTGTCGCGCAGGTGCGCCTCGCCGAGCCGGGACAGCGCCATCGACTCCAGGCGGCGGTCTCCGGTCTTGCGTGCCAGGAACGCCGCCTCCTGGAACTGCTTGCGCGCCTCGCCGGGCTGGTGCTCGTGGAGTCGCAGCTCCCCGAGATCCAGCAGGAACGGGGCCAGCCAGCGTGGGTTGGTGTCGTCGCCCATCAGCTCGCGGGCCTGGTCGAGCAGCGCGCGCGCGCTTTCCACGTCGCCGAGCCGCAGGTCGATCCCGCCGATCAGGTTGAGCGACGCGGCGATCAGGTCGCGCTTGCCGAGCCGCCGTGCGAGGCTCAGCGCGTCCTCGGCGGTCTCGCGGGCGTTCTCGTTGCGGCCGCGGAAGCCGTGCAGCCGTGCCAGGGCATGCAGGTCCAGGACCTCGGCCTCGCGCGAGCCGAGCGCGCGGTGCAGCTCCAGCGCCTGCTCCAGCTCGCGGCGCGCGGCCAGCGGATCGCCGAGCTTCATGTGCAGCGTGCCGATCCTGCTGGTCAGCCGCGCGGTGGCCTGGGCGTCCCCTCGCTCGCCGGCGCGCTCGCGCGCGCGGCCGTAGGCCTCCAGCGCGGGCCGGTGCTGACCCTGGACCTCCAGCGCCAGGGCGGTGCCTTCCTGCACGGCCTCGCGCAGCTTGACCGGCACGCCCTCGTCGACCTTGCGCCGGGCCTCGTCGAAACACTCGAGGGATTTGCGATAGCGTCCCTGTTCGCGGTACAGCGTGCCCTGGGCGACCCGCGCGCGCAGCTCCAGGTCGACCCGCTCGGCGGCGCGGGCGTCGGCGATCGCACGGTCCGAGTGCTCGAGCCCTCGCTCGACGTCCCCGAGCTGCGCCAGGATCGGGCCGAGGCCGATCCGTGCCTCCGCGCTCAGCCCCGGATCGCCGGCGCGCTCCGCGATCTCCAGGGCGAGCTCGAAGTTCTCCTGCGACTCCGCGTAGCGGCTGCGGACGGCGAGTGCCCCGCCCAGGGCGAGGTGGGCGCGGGCCCGCAACGGCTCGCTGGCGCTCTTCTCGGCCTGCGCCCGCATCCAGCGGTAGTCCTCCTCGGCGTGCGACAGGTCTCCGATCAACGCGTGCGTGTGGCCACGGCGCTCGTACAGCCCGCACAGCACCGGGGCCGCAGCGCCGCCCTGGCGCAGGGCGAGGTCGATCGCGGCGCTGTAGAAGCCGATCGCCTCGCGACTGGCGTGCAGCTCGCGGGCCAGGTCGCCGGCCCGGGCGTGGGCCTCGATGGCGCGACCCGGTTGACCGGCGCTCTCGGCGTGACGGGCGAACTCTCCCCAGGCGCCGTGGGTCCGCGCCACGCCGCGGCGATCGAGGTACGACACGGCCTGCGCATGGAGCTTGCGCGTCTCCTCGACCGGCGCGCGCTCCTCGGCCAGCGCCGCGACGCCCGGGTGCAGCACCCGGTACACCGGCGCTCCCTCCTCGTCCTCCTCGCGTTGCACGATCCCGCTGGCCCACAGCTCCATCAGCTGCCGCAGCACGTGCTCCCAGCGCAACCCCGTGATCGCCGCGATGGCGTCGGGGTCCAGGGTCGCCCGGCCCAGCACGGCCCCGGCCGTCAGGACCCGCAGCGGTCCGGGCTCCACCCGGTCGAGCCGCCGCTCGAGCAGATCGCGGATCTTGCCCGGCAGCTCCAGCCGGGACAACGCCTCGAGATCGAACGGGCGCTCGGCGCCGGGACGCAGGTGCCCCTCCTCCGCCAGCAGCGCCAGCAGCTCGCCGATGTGCAGCGGGTTCCCGCGGGTCTCCTCCAGGATGCGCTGCAGGAAACCGGGGGGCACCTCGTCCGCGCCGCAACGCGAGCGCACCAGCGACGCCGTCTCCTCGGGATCGAGCGGGGCCAGCACGATCTCCTCGACGCCGCCGTCGCGCCGCGCCTCCGCCAGCAGATCGAAGAACGGGCTCGCGACCGACACCTCGTCGGCGCGGTAGCTCCCCAGCAACAGCAGCGTCGGGGCCGGGCCCCCGACCCCGCCGTCGGCGACCCGCTCCGCGAGACGACCGAGCAGCCGGCAGGTCGTCTCGTCCGCGGCGTGCAGGTCCTCGAGCGCGATCGCGAACGGGGCCGAGCGCGCCAGCTCCTCGACCGCCGCGATCACGGCCTCGGGAAGACGCCCCGCGTCCACGTCGGGCACGGGCACGTCAACCGGCGGAGCGGCTTCCGGCCGGCCGGGGTCGGCGGCCAGCAAGCCGTCGAGCACGGCGCCGTGCCGCTGCCGCGTCTCCTCGGAGAGCGGGCCGCGGGCCCGGATCGCCGTCCGCAGCGCCTCGGCCATCGCGAGGCCGCCGGCGCCGGCGCGGCCGACGAACAGGTCGAACCCCTCGAGCTGGCAATGGACCTGCAGCTCGCGCAGCAGCCGGCTCTTGCCGACGCCGGCCTCACCGGACACCAGCACCAGGCCGCCGCGTCGCTGCTGCCGGGTGTCCTGGATCCGAGCGGTGAGCCGCGCCAGCTCGCGGGCGCGGCCGACGAAGCCGCCGCCGAGGACCCGGTGCCGGCGCACCTCGGGCGTCTCGATGCGCAGCGTGCCCCCGGCGACCTCGTTGAGCTGCTCGAGGAACCGGTCGGCGCTGGCCGGCCGGAGGCCGGGATCCTTGGCCAGCAGCCTCAGCACGAGTCCCTCGATCCCGGGAGGGACGTCGCGGTTGAAGGTCGAGGGAGGGAGCGGTTCCTCCTGCAAGTGGCCCCGCAACACCGCGAGCGCGCTGTTTCCCGTGAACGGCGGCCGCCCCGCCAACAGCTCGTAGATCACGCAACCGAGGCTGTAGAGATCCGAGCGCGGGTCGATCGCACCCCCGCGCGCCGCCTCCGGAGACAGGTACGCCGCCGTGCCCCGGATGCTCCCGGTCGTGGATTCCCCGCGCGGGCGCCCGGCCAGGCCGAGGTCCATCAGCTTGACGCGCCAGGCGTCGTCGACGCGCGCGACGAGGATGTTGGACGGTTTGACGTCCTGGTGCACGAGGCCCTTGCCGTGCAGGTAGGCCAGCGCCTGCCCGGTCTGCGCCAGCGCGGCGTACAGCGCCGCGGGGTCGGCGCCGGTGCGGCGGAAGTAACGGTCGATCGACTCGCCGTCGACCAGCTCCATGGTGAAGAACGGCACGTCGCGGTCGTCTTCACCGGTGGTCCGGCCGAACTCGTAGACCTCGGTGAGATTGGGGTGCGCCAGCCGCGTCAGCGTCCGGAACTCCTGCTCGAAGTGACGCAGCGCGGACTCGGAGTAGACGCGCGAGAGCACCTTGAGCGCCAGGGGCCGATCCTGTCCCTGCTCGTTGACGAGGTAGACGACGCCCATTCCGCCGCGACCAAGCTCGCGCTCCACCCGGTAGCGGCCGGCGATGATCTCGGGGATGCCCGCCTTGTCCATCCCCTATAGCTATCCCGTCATGTTGCAGATTGCAACAGGTGTTGCGAACGGCGCCGCTTCGAGATGCGACCGGTCGGAGGGCCGGGGGAGCCGGCAAAGTCGGCCGGAAGGGGGCGGGGCGCTCGGTGCGGCAGCGGAAAAAGTGTTTTTTCGGGCCCTAAAACACGAAGGCCGGCGAGTCACCCACTCGCCGGCCCCGGGTTTTGCTGGTAAGGAGAAGGAGTCAGGGGTTATTGTCTCCGCCCGTAGAGAGAGCAATCGGTGTGCCAGGGCCGGAAGGGGCCATTCCGGCCCTTCCCGGGGCGGCGGGAGCCGGGAGCCCGTCATTTCCGCGCGGGCCGCGCCAGGAACGCGTCGATCGTGCCATCGCGGCACGCGCCACAGGCTTGGGGCAGGACACGGAGCCGTGCTCGCCGGGAAGCGCGGTAGCCGCTGCCCGGGCCGTGTGCTATAAAAGCGCGCCTTGCTGGGGCGTTAACTCAGCGGTAGAGTGCCATCTTCACACGGTGGAAGTCACTGGTTCAAATCCAGTACGCCCCACCACGAATCATCCGGGCGGCTAGCTCAGCTGGGAGAGCGCGGCGTTCGCAACGCCGAGGTCGAGGGTTCGAGCCCCTTGCCGTCCACCAACCCCGACCGTGACCGGCCGAGGCGTCAGCACAGGGGGCCGATCGCCTTCTCGACGGCGTCCCGCAGCGTTCCGTCCTCGACCAGGCGGCGCGCCGTCTCGATGTCGCCCGCCGGGACCCGGTCGGCCTCGAGCCGTGGGATGTGGCGGCGCAGGGCCCGCCGCGCCGCCTCCACGCCGCGTCCGGCCCGCAGCGGACGCCTCAGGTCCAGCGCCTGCGCCGCGCAGAGCGCCTCGATGCCCAGCACCGTAGCCACGTGGCCCACGATCTGCGCCGCCTGCCGCGCGGCCTGAGCGCCCATCGAGACGTGGTCCTCCTTGGAAGCGGAGGTGGTGATGCTGTCCACGCTGGCCGGGTGTGCCAGCACCTTGTTCTCCGAGACCAGTGCCGCCGCCGTGACCTGGGCCAGCATGTACCCGGAGTGCAGGCCGGGGTTCGAGGTCAAAAACGCCGGCAACCCCTCGCTCAGCGCCGGGTCGACCAGCCGGTTGATCCGCCGTTCGCTGATCGTGCCCAGGGAGCACGTCGCCGCGCCCAGGTGGTCCAGGGCCAGCGAGACCGGCTGCCCGTGGAAGTTCCCGCCGGAGACCAGGTCGTCCTGCTCGGCGAACACCATCGGGTTGTCGGTGCTCGCATTGACCTCGATCTGCAAGACCCAGCGCACGTGGGCCAGCGCGTCGCGCGCCGCGCCGTGGACCTGCGGCATGCAACGCAACGAGTAACAGTCCTGCACGCGGGAGCAGTCGGCGTGCGAGCGCTCGATCGCGCTGTCCAGCAACAGCCGGCGCAGGTTCAGCGCCGAGGTGAGCTGGCCGGGGTGCGGGCGCGCGGCGTGGATCCGCTCGTCGAACGGGCGGTGGCTGCCCAGCGTGGCCTCGAGGCTCATCGCCCCCACGATGTCCGCCGCGACCGTGAGCCGCTCGGCGCGCAACAGCGCCAGCAGGCCGATCGCGGTCATGACCTGGGTGCCGTTGATCAGCGCCAGGCCTTCCTTGGCCTCGAGACGGATCGGCTCCAGCCCGGCCCGGCGCAGCGCGGCGCGCGCGGCCTGGCGGCGGCCGCGATGCAGCACCTCGCCCTCGCCCATGATCACCAGCGCCAGGTGCGCCAGCGGCGCCAGGTCTCCCGAGGCCCCGACCGAGCCCTGCTCCGGGATCGCCGGCACGATGCCTGCGTCGAGCAGCTCGATCATCCGCTCCAGCGTCTCGATCCGCAGGCCGGAGTGCCCGCGCGCCAGGCTGTTCGCCCGCAGCGCCACGACGGCCCGGACCACCCGCTTGTCGAGGCAGCGGCCGACGCCGGCGGCGTGACTGCGCACGAGGTTGCGTTGGAGCTCGTCCAGGTCCGCCTCGGCGATGCGGATCCCCGCCAGGTGGCCGAAACCGGTGTTGACGCCGTAGACGCGCCGACCGCTCCGCACGGCGCCGGCGACCACCCGGCGCGCCGCGCGCACCCGCCGCCGTGCCGCGGGGGCCAGCCGGCAGGGCTGCCCGTCGGCGATCGCCTCGACCATCTCGGGCGTCAGGGTCGAGCCGTCGAGCAGCAGCGTTCGCTTGCGCGGCATGGTTCGGTCCCCCGGCGCCTCAACGGTGCAGCGAAAGGTAGACCAGCACGAGCCCGCCTGCCATCAACACCAGCCCCAGCACGCGCAGTGCCCCGTCGCTCAACCGGCCGAGCGCCTCCAGGTAGCGCCGCACCGCCTGGGGCGAGATAAAGTACGGCAGCCCCTCGATGAAGATCGCGAGGCCGAGCGCAGCGAAAAACAGGGTCCAGGCGCTCACGACGGGCGATGCTAGCACACGGCGGGGTCCGTCCCGGGTGGTATACTGACGCCTTTGCCGACGGATCGGCGCCGGAAACAACATGCCCAACATCGCCGTCATCGGGGCCCAGTGGGGCGACGAGGGGAAAGGCAAGATCGTCGACCTGCTCTCCGAGCGCTTCGACGTCGTGGCCCGATTCCAGGGTGGTCCCAACGCCGGCCACACGGTCACCTTCGGCGGGCAGAGCTACGCGCTGCACCACGTTCCCTCCGGGGTGTTCCGTCCCAACGTCCGGATCGTGATCGGCAACGGCACGGTGCTGGACCTGGGCAAGATGCTCGACGAGTTCGACGGGCTGGTGCGCGCCGGGATCGAGCTGGACGGGCGGTTGTTCGTCAGCGACCGGGCCCACGTGGTGCTGCCGGTGATGGTCCGGCTCGACGCGTTGCGCGAGTCGGCGGCCGACGCGGCGACACGCATCGGCACGACGCTGCGCGGGATCGGCCCGACCTACGAGGCCAAGGCCGCGCGCTGGGGCGTGAGGATCGGCGACCTGGCGGAGCTCGACTACCTGACCGACCGCGTCCGCCGCATCGTCGACGGGCCGGCCGGCCAGCGGTTGCGCGAGGCGGGGGAGCGCCTGGACGCCGACGCGATCGCGCGCGAGGCCTGGGAGCGGGGCCGGCGGCTCGCGCCCTACGTCGCCGACACGGCATTGTTGCTCAACGACTGGATCGATGAGGGTCTGGACGTGCTGTTCGAGGGCGCGCAGGGCACGCTGCTCGACCTGGACCATGGTTCCTATCCGTTCGTGACCTCGTCCAGCACGATCGCCGGCGCGCTGTGCGGCGGGCTGGGCGTGGCGCCGACCCGGCTCGACGGGGCGCTCGGCGTGTTCAAGGCCTACGGCACGCGGGTCGGCGGCGGCCCGATGCCGACCGAGCTCAAAGACGCCGACGGCGAGCGGATCCGGGAGCGGGGTCGCGAGTACGGGACCACGACCGGGCGGCCCCGGCGCTGCGGCTGGTTCGACGGCGTCGCCGCGGCCTACGCCAACCGGCTGAACCGCTTCGACAACGTCTGCATCTCGTTGCTGGACGTGTTGGACGAGTTCGACCAGGTCAAGCTGTGCGTGGGCTACCGCGACGACGGGCGCGAGGTGCGGTCGTTCCCCGCCTCGCCCGCGGCGGCCGCCAGGGTCGAGCCGGTCTGGGAGACGCTGCCCGGCTGGAGCACGGATACCACGGGCGTCCGCCGCTGGGACGAGCTGCCGTCCAACGCCCGCCGCTTTCTGGACCGGCTGGGCGAGGTGATCGGCTCGCCGGTCGGGATGGTCGGCGTCGGCCCCGACCGTGCGCAGAGCATCATCCGGCCCGGATCGTGGATGGCGGGTCTACTCGGCTGAACCGCCGAGGTGCTGCGCGAGGAAGCGCTCCATCGCACGATAGAACTCGAACAGGTTCTCCTCGTTCCGGAAGCCGTGCCCCTCGTCGTCCTTGACCAGGTACTCGACGGGCAGGCCGCGCCCGCGCAACGCCTCGACGATCTGGTCCGACTCCTCTTTCTTGACCCGCGGATCGTTGGCGCCCTGGGCCACGAACAGCGGCACCCGGATGCGCTCGACGTTGAACAGCGGCGAGGTCTCGCGATAGCGCCGCTCGTCGCGCTCGGGGTGGCCGACCATCTCGTAGACCATCTCCAGGTAGGGCTTCCAGTACGGCGGGAAGGCCTCGATCCAGGTGAACAGGTTCGACACGCCGACGTAGCTGACCCCGCAGGCGTAGAGCTCGGGCGTCTTGGTCAGCCCGGACAGCGCCGCGTACCCGCCGTAGCTTCCGCCGTAGATCGCGATCCGCCGCGGGTCGGCGATGCCTTCGTCGATCGCCCAGCGCACCGCCGCCGTGACGTCGTCCTGCATCGCCAGACCCCACTGCCCGAAGCTCGCTTCGAGGAACTTCCGGCCGTAGCCGGTCGAGCCGCGGAAGTTGATCTGCAGCACCGCGTAACCGCGGTTGGCCAGGAACTGGATCTCCGGATCGAAGCCCCACGAGTCGCGGGCCCACGGTCCGCCGTGCGGGTGCACCACCAACGGCAGGCCGCGCGGCTCGATGCCCTGGGGCAGCGTGAGGTAGCCGTGCAGGGTCAGCCCGTCGAAGCTCGACACCTGGATCGGCTGCATCGGCGCCATCTCGCGCTCGTCCAGCCACGGAGAGAGGTCGAACAGCCGGGTCAGCTTCATCGCCGGGACGTCGAGCAGGTGGTAGCTGCCCCGCGTGCGGTCGCTGCCCGAGTAGACGACGTAGCGGGTCTCGTCGCGCGAGCCCGAGACGAGGTGGTTGTCGTAGCCGGGAAGCTGCTCGTCGAGGAGACGCTGGATCCGCTCGCGCTGCTCGTCGAAGAAGGCGTAGTGCAGGCGGTCGGTCTCGTAGGTCGCGGCGGTGATCTGCTTGCGTTTGCGCGAGTAGAGCAGGTTCGCCGCGTCCACGTCCTCGTGCTCGAAGATCAACCGCGTCTCGGTCCCCGAGCCGAGGTCGTACTCGAAGATCCCGACCTTGTCGCGCCCGACGTTGGAGGCGGCGTAGACCGCCCGGTTGTCGAAGGTGAAGAACAGCGGGCGGGCGGTCTGCTTGAAGTCGTACGTCGCGACCACGCCCCAGTCTTCGTCTTCCGTCGGGCGGTGGAGGATGCTGGTGTTGACGCCGTCGGTGGTCAGCGCCAGCCGCAGCTTTCCCTCGTGGTCGGTGATCCAGCTCTGCACGTTGCCGGGGTTCTCGGCGATCATCGTCATCTTGCCGCTGTGCACGTCGAGGCGGTAGACGTCGAACAGCTCGCGGTTGCGCCGGTTCATCTGGAACAGGATCTCGTCCGGCACGTCCTCCAGGTCGTCGATGATGTCGCACTTGACCTCGTCGAACGGCGTGATGTCGATCGGGTTCGAGCCGTCCCGGCCCACGCCGTACAGCCGGTAGTTCTCGTCGCCGCCCTTGTCCTGGACGAAGATCAGCCGCTCCTCGTTGGCCCAGACGAAGTCGGCGATGTCCCGCTCGGCGGCGGCCGTGATGCGGCGCTCCTCGCCGGTCGCGAGGTCCCGGACGTGCAGGTTGAGCCGCCGCTGCCACGGGGCGAGGAAGGCGACGTGGCTTCCTCCGGGTGAGATCCGGACGGTCACGCGGTCCGGTTTGCGGAAGAAGTCCTCCAGCGGGATGCGGCGGGGAACGGTCACGAGGTGGGCCTCCTGCCAAACACGCAACAAAGGGCCGAATCCTAACAGCAGGGCGGCCGATCCTGCCACCGCCGCTCGCGCCGGCGCCGCGGCGCCGATTGCGAGCCGTTCGCTCCGCTTTCCACAGGCGCACGGCGCGGTTTCGTAGGAGAATCGGAGCGCGGGTCGGCCGACGGCCCGACAAGGAGGCAGCCATGCCGACGTTCGTGTTGATGACGCGTCTCGCGCCGGAATCGATGCGGGACGCCCAGGGACGCCGGGCGCTGGGCCGCGAGTGGCTCAAGGCGGTCCACGCCGCGTGTCCCGACGTCAAGTGGATCGGACACTACGCGCTGCTCGGCCCCTACGACTTCCTGGATCTCTACGAGGCTCCGGACGTCGAGACGGCGCACCGCGTCTCGCTGATCTCGCGGGCCCAGGGCGCCCGGACCGCCGAGAGCTGGCCGGCCTTGCGCTACGAGGACTTCCTGAGCGTGCTGGAGCAGGTCCAGGACTGAGGTGCGGCGCGGTTGCACCCGGAGACGTTCCGCAGCACGTCCGGAGGAGGGTGAGAGCATGTCCGTCGCGGCGCGCCCGAGTGCCCAGTATGCGATCACGATGCGCCTGGAGTACCCGCATGCGCCGGGTTGGATCGCCCGCATCGCGGGCGTGATCGGCGACGCGGGCGGCGCGATCCAGGCCATCGATCTGGTCCACATCCATCGCGGGCGGAGTCTGCGCGACTACACCGTCGAATGCCGCTCGACCGAGCACGCCCGGAAGATCGGCGAGGCGATCCGCAGCCTCGCCGACGTCACCGTCCACGGGATCGCCGACGAGACGTTGCTGATGCACCTCGGCGGAAAGCTCGAGGTGCGCTCGCGCGTGCCGCTCCAGACGCGGGCCGACCTGTCGATGGCCTACACCCCCGGCGTGGCGCGGGTCTGCGAGGCGATCCACGACGACCCGCGTGCGGCGTTCAACCTGACCATCCGCCGCAACACCGTCGCCGTGGTCTCCGACGGCAGCGCCGTGCTGGGCCTGGGCAACATCGGGCCCGCCGCGGCGATGCCGGTGATGGAGGGCAAGGCGATCCTGTTCAAGGAGTTCGGCGGGGTCGACGCCTTCCCGTTGTGCGTCGACGTGCAGGACAGCGAGCGGATCATCGAGCTGTGCCGCGCCATCGCGCCGACCTTCGGCGGGATCAACCTCGAGGACATCGCCGCGCCGCGCTGCTTCGAGATCGAGGACGCGCTGCGCGAGTCGCTGGAGATCCCGGTGTTCCACGACGACCAGCACGGAACGGCGGTGGTCGTGCTGGCGGCGACGATCAACGCGCTGCGGATCACCGGCAAGCAGCCCGGCTCGATGAAGGCGGTCGTCGCCGGCGCCGGCGCCGCCGGCTACGCCTGCACGCGCTCGCTGCTGGAGTTCGGGATCGGCGACGTCGTGGTCTGCGACCGCAAGGGCGCGATCCACGCCGGACGCGACGTCGGCGACAACCCGGCCAAGCGCTGGATGATCGAGCACACCAACAAGACCGGCGAGCGCGGCGACCTGAAGCAGGCGCTGCGCGGCGCCGACCTGTTCCTCGGGGTCTCGGCGCCGGACCTGCTGTCCGGCGAGGACATCCGCGCCATGGCCCCGGAGCCGATCGTGTTCGCGATGAGCAACCCGGTGCCGGAGGTACCGCCCGAGGAGGTCGAGGGCCTGGCCGCGGTGATCGGCACCGGCCGCAGCGACTATCCCAACCAGATCAACAACGTGCTGGCGTTTCCGGGGATCTTCCGCGGCGCGCTGGACGCCCGCGCCCGCGACATCAACGAGCCGATGAAGCTGGCCGCGGCCCACGCCATCGCCGGGGCGATCTCCGACGAGGAGCTGCTGCCGGACTACGTGATCCCGAGCGTGTTCAACCGCAAGGTGGCCAAGCAGGTGGGTCGCGCCGTGGCCCGGGCCGCCCACGCCTCGGGCGTCGCGCGCCGGATCCCCAAGACGACCAGCATCTGAGGAGGAGCGGGACCATGCGGCGGCGGCGCGTGGTATGTTCGCCGCTTGCTGGGAGAGGTCGATGAGCGTCACCTCGTCCCGGGCGGCCCGGCTGGCGACGGCGGCGATCGTGCTGGTCGGCCTGTGGACCGCCCCGGGCTGCTCGGTCCGGAAGTTCGCGATCACGCGCGTCGCCAACGCGTTGACCGCGGGGTCGAGCGTCTGGGCGCGGGACGACGACCCCGAGCTGGTCCGCGACGCGGTGCCGTTCGCGCTCAAGACGTTCGAGAGCCTGCTGGAGACCGTGCCGGAGCACCGGCCGCTGCTGCTGTCGAGCTGCAGCGGGTTCACGCAGTACGCCTACGCCTTCGTCGAGACCGATGCCGAGCTGATCGAGAGCGAGAGCTACCGCGAGGCCCGGCGGCTGCGCGAGCGGGCGCTCAAGCTCTACCTGCGCGGCCGCGACTATTGCCTGCGCTCCCTGGAGCTCCGCTGCCCCGGCATCGGCGAGCGGATCCTGCTCGAGCCGGAGCCGGCGGTCGCGGCCTGCAGGGAGCGCGACGTGGAGCTGCTGTACTGGACCGGCGCCGCCTGGGGCTCGGCGGTCTCGCTGGGCAAGGACCGGCCGGAGATCGTCGCCGACCTGCCCGCGGTCACGGCGCTGATGCGGCGCGCGCTGGAGCTGGACGAGGACTACGGCGACGGCGCGATCCACGAAGTGCTGGTGGTGCTGGAGAGCCTGGGCTCCAATCTCGGCGGTTCGGTGGAGCGCGCCCGCGAGCACTACCGGCGGGCCGTGGAGCTTTCCGGCGGGCGGCGGGCCAGCACCCATCTCGCCCTCGCCGAGAGCGTGGCGGTGCCGCAGCAGGACCGCGCCGAGTTCACGCGCCTGCTCGAGCTGGCCCTGGCCGTGGACCCCGACGGCGATCCCGACAGCCGGCTCCAGAACGTGATCGTGCAGCGCAGGGCGCGGCACCTGCTCGAACGCGCCGACGAGCTGTTCTTCGAGGAGCTGCCGGCGGGTTCCGGCGGAGACTAGCGGGGCCCGATAAGATACGGGCCAGGGGGCGGGGCCAGGGGAAGGCATGAAGCTGTTGCGGATCGCGATCGCCACGTTGTCGCTGCTGCTGCTCACGCTGCCGGTGTCGGCCGCCGGCGTGCGGATCAAGCTGGCCACGCTGGCCCCGGACGGCTCGGCCTGGCACCTCGTGCTGGAGGAGATGGGCGCCACCTGGCAGGAGCGGACCGACGGTCGGGTCCGGGTCGTGCTCTACGCGGGCGGCGTCGCCGGCGACGAGCCGGACATGCTGCGCAAGATCCGGATCGGCCAGCTCCACGGCGCCTCGTTGACCACGGCGGGGTTCTCCGACGTCGATTCCGCGTTCGACGTGTTCACGATCCCGCTGTTCTTCGAGTCGTGGGACGAGTTCGTGTACGTGCGGGACAAGCTGGCCCCGGAGCTGGAGCGGCGGCTCGAATCCAAGGGCCTGAAGCTGCTGCACTGGGGCCGCGGCGGCTGGATCCACCTGTTCTCGAAGCAGCCCGTGCGCACCGTGGCCGACCTGCGGCAGGTCAAGATGTTCACCTGGGCCGGTGACGACGGGATGTCGGGCGTGTGGAAGACCAAGGGCTTCCGGCCGGTGCCGTTGGCGGCCACCGACGTGCTGACCGGCCTGCAGACCGGGCTGATCGATGCGTTGCCGACGACGCCGCTCGCCGCGCTGTCGATGCAGTGGTTCCGGCACACCCCGTTCATGATCGAGCCCGGTGTGGCCCCGCTGGGGGCGGGAACCGTGATCGACAAGCGCGTCTGGGACCGCCTCTCGGAGCAGGACCGCCGGATCCTGCTCGAGGCGGCGCGCGAGGCCGAGCGGCGCCTGGCCGTGGAGATCCCGGCCAAGGACGGCGAGGCGGTGGCCGAGATGCAGAAACGCGGCCTGAAGGTGATCGACGTCGAGGCCGAGGGGTCGCGCGCCGAGTGGGAGCAGCTGGCGCGCGAGCTGGCCGACGAGATGCGCGCGCGCCTGGTCCCGCCGGAGATCTTCGATGCCGCGCAGCGCTACCGCGACGAGTTCCGCAAGGGCCGCGCCGCGGGATCGGCCCGGTGAGAGGGGTCCTCCGCCGCGCGGAGGAGCTGGCAGCGGGAGCGGCCCTGGTCGCGATGGTCCTGCTGCCGCTGCTGGAGATCGTGCTCCGGCTGTTCCGCAGCGGGGTGCCGGGGTCGGCCCCGATCGTCCAGCACTTGACGTTGTGGGTCGCGTTCCTGGGCGCGGCCCTGGCCGCGCGCGAGGGGCAGCTGCTGCGGATCGCGACGGGCAAGCTGCTCCCGGAGGGCCGCGTGCGCACCGCGGCCTCGGTGTTCTCGATGGCCGTCGCGGCCGCCGTGGCCGGGCTGCTGTGCCGCGCGGGGATCGAGCTGGTCCGCATCGAGCGCGAGGCCGGGCTCGAGGTCGCGCTGGGGATTCCGACCTGGGTCGCGCAGCTGGTGCTGCCGTTCGCGTTCGCGATGATCGGGCTGCGGCTGGCCTGGCGCGCCAAGCCCGGCTGGACCGGACGGACGATCGTGGGACTCGGTCTGCTGCTGGGTCTGCTGCTGGGCCAGTACCCGGAGTGGCTGGACGGGCGCCCGATCTGGCCCCTGGTGCTGATGCTGATCGTCGGCGCCGCGCTGGGCGGGCCGATCTTCGCGGTGCTGGGCGGCGCCGCGGCGGTGCTGTTCATGGGCGACGGCGTGCCGCCCACCGCCGTGCTGGCCGAGACCTACCGGCTGAGCGTTTCGCCGACGCTGCCCGCGATCCCGTTGTTCACGCTGGTCGGCTTCCTGCTCGCCGAGGGGCGGGCCTCGCACCGGCTGTTGCGGCTGTTCAAGGCCTTCTTCGGCTCGGTGCCCGGCGGGACGGCGGTGGTCTGCGCGCTGGTCTGCGCGTTCTTCACCGCCCCGACGGGAGGCTCGGGCGTGACCATCCTGGCCCTCGGGGCGCTGCTGTTCCAGGCCCTGCGGGAGGACGGCTACCGCGAGCGGTTCTCGCTCGGCCTGCTGACCTCGTCGGGGTCGCTGGGGTTGTTGTTTCCCCCGGCGCTGCCGTTGATCCTGTACGGCATCGTGGCGCAGATCCCGATCGAGAACCTGTTCCTGGGCGGGCTGCTGCCCGGGATCCTGCTGGTGCTGCTGGTCGCGGGCTGGGGGATGCGCGAAGGCGTGCTGCGAAAGCTGGGCCGCCAGCCGTTCCGGCTCGAGGAGGCGTTCGCCGCGGTGCGCGAGGCCAAGTGGGAGCTGGCGCTGCCGCTGCTGGTGCTGCTGGCGATCTTCGGGGGCTTCGCGACGCTGGTCGAGGCCGCCGCGCTGACGGCGCTGTACACGCTGATCGTGCAGTGCTTCGTCAACCGCGACATCAAGTTCGGCGCGCAGCTGCTGGACGTGTTCCGGCAGAGCATCGTGCTGATCGGCGGTGTGCTGCTGATCCTGGGCGTGGCGATGGGGCTGAGCAACTACATGGTCGACGCGCAGGTCCCGGCGCAGGCGCTGGACTGGGTCCAGCAGCACATCGAGTCCCCGCTGGTGTTCCTGCTCTGCCTGAACCTGTTCCTGCTGCTGGTCGGCTGCGTGATGGACATCTTCTCGGCCACGGTGGTCGTGGTGCCGTTGATCGTGCCGCTCGGCGCCGCGTTCGGCATCGACCCGGTGCACCTCGGCATCATCTTCGTCGCCAACCTGGAGCTGGGATACCTGACGCCGCCGGTGGGGCTGAACCTGTTCCTGGCCTCGTACCGCTTCGAGCGGCCGCTGTTGACCCTGTACCGGGCGGCGATCCCGTTCCTGGTCATTCTCGGCGTCGGCGTGCTGCTGATCACGTACGTGCCGCCGCTGACGACGTGGCTGCCGCGGTTGCTGGGACGCTGACTCAGCCGTTGGCGCGAGCCGCCCAGGCGGCGCGCAGCTCGCGCCGCAGCAGCTTGTTCGAGGCCGTGTAGGGGAGCGTCTCGACGACCACCAGGTCGTGGATCTTGAACAGCGGGTTGAGCCGCTCGGCGACCCGGCGGCCCAACTCGCCCCGCAGCGCCTCGGGGTCGGGGGGCCCCGGCCGTCCCGGCTCGAGCACCACGTACACGACCAGCCGCTCGACGCCCTCGCCGCCCGGCTGCACGGAGATCGCCGCCGCCTGGCGCACGTCGCGGTGCCCGGCCAGCACCTGCTCCAGCTCGACCGAGCTGACCTTGATGCCGCCGAGGTTCATCGTGTCGTCGGCGCGGCCCTGGGCGCGGTAGTACCCGCGCGCGAGCACCGTCAGCTGGTCGCCGTGCCGCCGCAGCGGCTCGCCGGAGGGTCCGGCGGGGCACCCGGCGTGATAGACCTCGTCGTGGTCGCGGTTGAGCAGCGTCTGCGACAGCCCGATCGACGGCGGCACCAGGTACACCTCGCCCATCCGGCCCTCGCCGACGGGGCGGCCGTCGGGGTCCAGCACCACCAGGTCCAGCCCCAGGGCGGGCGTGCTGAAGCTGGCGGGGGAGGCCGGCTCGACCACCGACCCCGTGATGTAGCCGCCGCCGATCTCGGTGCCGCCGCAGTACTCGATCACCGGGGCGCGGTATCCCGCGCGGCTCATCAGCCACAGGTAGTCCTCGCGGCTCGACGGCTCGCCGGTGGAGCTGAACACGCGCACCCCGCTCCAGTCGATGTCCTCGAGCTCTTCCGAGGCCCGCCACGCCCGCACCAGCGACGGCACCACGCCGAGCATCGTCACGCCGGCGTCGCGCACGAAGCGCGCGAAGGGGGCGCCGGTCGGCAGGCCGTCCCACAGCGCGATCGTGGCCCGGTTGATCAGCGCGGCGTAGATCAACCACGGCCCCATCATCCAGCCGATGTTGGTCGGCCAGGCGACGACGTCGCCGGGCCGGACGTCGTGGTGGAAACAGCCGTCCATGGCGCACTTGATCGGGGTCAGCTGGGTCCAGGGAATCGCCTTGGGGTCGCCGGTGGTGCCGGAGGAGAACAGCACGTTGGTGACGCGCTCCGGGTCGCAGGCCACGGGCTCGGACCCCGCCGCGCCGAGGAACCGCTCCCAGGCCAGGTCGCCGTCGCGCAGCGCCGGGGGCGTCCCGCTCCGCGCGGGGATCACGACCGTCCGGGGAGCCCCGGCCTCGCGGACCTTGCCGTAGAGGTCGATCGACTTGCCGGCGCGGGTGACCCGGTCGACCGTCACCAGGCCCGCGGCGCCGGCAATCTCGAGCCGCCGGGAAAGCTCGGCCGGGGCGAAGCTGTCGGCGATCGACACGACCCGCCGCCCCGCCAGCACGATCCCGAGGTAGGCCGCGACGCACTCCACGGTCATCGGCATGTAGAGACCGATCGCCGCCTGCGGCGCGAAGCCGTGCCGTTCGAGCCCGTCGGCAAAGCGCTCGGCGAGGCGGCGCAGCTCGCCGTACGAGACGACGCGCGGTACGGGGGACCGCTCGCCGGCCACGACGACGGCCGGCCGCCGGGCATCGGCGGTTAAGCAGCTGTCTACCGCGTTGAGCCGCGCTCCCGGCAGCCAGCGCGGAGCCAGCGCGCCCGCCGACAGGTCGAGCGTGCGCTGCGGCGCTTGCCGGAACACGATCCCGAGCCGCCGGATCGCCTCGGCCCAGAACGACTCCCGCTCGCGCGCCGACCAGCGGTGGAGCTGCCGGAACGAATCGAACCCGCGATCCCGCATCCAGCGGCCGGGGTTCGAGGCGCGGGCGGACTCGGGGTCCGGCAGCCAGGCCGGCGGCGGTCCGTCCGCAGCGCGGCGGTTTCCGTAGATCGACCGGAACGCCGTCCACTGCTCCGCGAAAGCGCCGCCCCGGCCGGCGCGGACCCGCGCGGTGAAATCGCGCCAGCGTCGCTCCTGCTCCCGGGGGTCGCCGGGGCCGGTGGGGCTGCGGTCGGGCATTCCGCCGCGCTCCTAGCGGGACAGCAGGCGGGCGATCTTGTCCGTCAGCTCTTCGGCGTCGGTGATCGGCTTGGCCACGTACTCGTCGAAGCCCTGGTCGAGAAACCGCTCGCGGTCGGCGGTCATCGCATGCGCCGTCAGCGCGATCACCGGGAGATCGCGCAGGGCCTCCGCGGCGCGAATCCGGCGCAGCACCTCGGTCCCGTCCATTCCCGGCAGCGAGATGTCCAGCAGCACCAGGTCGGGACGCTCGTCGGCGAAGCGCTCCAGGGCGGCGGCCCCGCTGTCGTACTCGCGGACCTCGTAGTAGTCCTCGAGCAGCGCGCGCACCAGCAGCCGGTTGTCCGGGTTGTCCTCGACGACCGCGATCTTCTTCACGGCGCGTCCTCGCCGACGCGCCGCAACGCCGCGGCCGCTTGCTCGTACTCCCGCTCGAGCTGCTCCACGAGCGGCCACGGGGATTCGTCGTCGCCGCCGCTGCGGGCCAGCTGCTCCATGCGCTCCGCGAGCTGCTGCAGCCGCTTCGCGCCGAGCATGCCGGCGCTGGACTTCAAGTTGTGCAGGGCCTGGGCGGCGCCGGGCAGGTCATCTGCGTCTCGCGCCGCACGGACCGCCGCGACCCGCCCCGGCGTGTGCTCGAAGAACAGCTCGGTGATCTCCCGCAACACCTTGTCCCCGACCATCTTCTGCAACCGGTCGAGCGTCGTGGCGTCGATGCTGTCGCCCGCTGCTGGCATGCCGCTTCCGGATCAGGCGCCGCCGGGTCCGGCGGCGTCGATCCGCTTGACCATCGTGATGCAGTTCCCGGACTCGTTGTGCCGGACCTCGTCCATGAACGTCATGATCAGGTACAGGCCGCGCCCGCTCGGCTTCTCGAGGTTCGCGGGGTCGGTCGGATCGGGAACGGCCGCGGGATCGAAACCCTCTCCCTGGTCCTGGATCACGCAGCGCAGCTCGACCGGCGAGATCGAAGCGCGGAGCTCGACGCGACGGTCGCGGAACGGTGCGGTGCTGCGCCGTTGCTCGACCTGCTCGAGGTACAGGTTGATGTCCTGCTCGCGCAGCTCGGAGCTGACGGCGAGGTTGCCGTGATGCATCGCGTTGAGCAGCGCCTCGTGGAGCGCGATGCCGAGCTGCGTGAGCTGGGACTCGTCCTCGTATCCGACGCGATTGACGATCGCTTCCTTGAGGTAGCCGATCAGCGGGTAGATCAACGACTGGTCGTTGTCGAGCTCGAAACGGAATTCCGTCTCGCGGAGCGAATCCAGCACCCGGGCCTGCTCCCGGCGCGCCTGGGACACCTGCAGCGTGTTGTTGACGGTGTCCAGGATGTCCTGGGCGATGCGGTTCTTGGAGACGTAGCTGGCGGCGCCGGCCTTGAGGGCCTGCATCGCGATCTCTCCGCTGCCGTAGGCGGTCATCAGGATCACCGGGATGGCGCGGTACTGCTTGGTCAGGGCCTCGACCAGCTCGAGGCCGTTCATGCGCGGCATGATCAGGTCGGTCAGCACCACGTCGGGCCGGTGCTTGCCGATGGCCTCCAGCGCGTCCACGCCGTCCTTGGCGGTGTGCGCGTCGAAGCCGGCGCCCTTCAGCATCGCGGCGATCGTCAGCGCCTGGTCGGGGCTGTCCTCGACGATGAGCACGCTTGGCATCGTTCGCTCCGCCTCGCGACCCGCCGGCGGCACCGTGCGGGGCCAGGAAACATCCCTACCCGGGAAGGTCCGGTTACGTGAGCGGCATCGTACCATTGGACCCTGCTCCTGGTATAGGCTTCGATCGATGCCGATCGATCGTCCGCTGGCCCTGGTGATGTCCGGCGGGGGCGCCCGCGCCGCCTACCAGGTCGGCGTGCTGTCCGGGATCGCGGAACGCTCGGGCGGCGACGTGTGCTTTCCGATCGTGACCGGGGTGTCCGCCGGCGCGATCAACGCGGCCGGGCTGGCCAGCGGCCGCGGCCCGCTGCGGGAGGTCGTGCAGGCGCTGGAGACGATGTGGCTCGGACTGTCGGTCGAGCAGGTCTTCCGGCCGGGTCTGCTGACCCTTGCCGCCAGCGCCGTGAAGTGGCTGTTCGGCGTCGGCAGCGGGGGGCTGACCCCCGGCTACGAGCTGCGCGGCATCCTCGACACGCGGCCGCTGCACCGGATGCTGACGCGGCTGCTCGCGCCCGAGCGGATCGAGCGGAACCTGGAGTCGGGGCGGCTGCGGGCGCTGGCCGTCTCGGCGACGAGCTATGCCACCGGCCAGACGGTCACGTTCGTCCACGGCCGGGGCGAGCTGCCGACGTGGCGCCGGGCCGGGCGGCGCTCGGAGCGGGTCCCGATCGGGGCGGAGCACGTGCTGGCCTCGTGCGCGCTGCCGCTGCTGTTCCCGGCCGTCCAGGTCGCGGAGGAGTGGATGGGAGACGGCAGCGTGCGCCAGACCGCGCCGCTGGCCCCGGCGATCCATCTCGGAGCGGGACGGGTCCTGGCCGTCTCGCTCCGTCACGGTCGCTGGTCGCCGTCGGCGATGCTGCCGTCGCCGGCCGGCAGCCCGCCGCCGGCGCAGGTGCTGGGGATGGTGTTCAACTCGGTGTTCCTCGACGCCACCGAGGCCGACGCGGAGCGGCTGGCGCGCGTCAACCGCTCGCTCGATCTGCTGCCACCCGGACGCGTGCACCCCGAGGGGCTGCGCCGCGTCGAGCTGCAGGTGCTGCGCCCGTCGCACGACCTGGGCGAGCTGTCGCGGGACCTCTACGGCTCGCTGCCGCGCTCGCTGCGCACGCTGATCCGCGGGCTGGGTTCCGACGAGCTGGAGAGCCCCGACTTTTTGAGCTACCTGCTGTTCGAACGGCCCTACACCGAACGCCTGCTCGAGCTGGGCCGCGCCGACGTGCGTCGCGAATGGGACCGCATCGAGCCGCTGCTGGAGGCTGCCCCGGTCGAGCCATGAACGACGCTTGAGCCGGATCGCCGTTCGCGCTACATTCCGGGTCTCCGGTGTGGGCCGTTAGCTCAGTTGGTAGAGCACCAGCCTTTTAAGCTGAGGGTCCCAGGTTCGAATCCTGGACGGCTCACCATTCCGCCCCGGTAGCGGGCGGTTGATCCCCGCGCCTCGATTGGCTAGAATCCCGGCTCTTTTGGAATCGTGAGGCAGAGCGTCCCCATCGTCTAGTCTGGCCTAGGACACCACCCTTTCAAGGTGGCGACACGGGTTCAAATCCCGTTGGGGACGCCAACCTCTCCCGCCCCGGCCGCCCGGCCGGCCGCGATTACGAAACGGACATGACGCTCGGGGGCACGCCCGCGGGCCCGCGCTGACAACCATCGCGCTTTGGCGTCGCGGGTCGCACTCGAAGCGCGCTCTTTCCGGCAAGTTTCACGACCCGCCCCCGGGAACCGATCTTGCACGAATTCGCGACAGCCTCCGTCGGGGGAGGCGACACGGGGCCGAGCGAGGGTCGGACATGGACGGGGCGCACGTACTGATCGCCGGACCGGGCGGACCGACGCGTCGGGTCGTCGTGCAGGTGCTGCAGGCCGCGAGCCACCAGGTGCTCACCGCCGACGATGCCCGGTCGACGGTGGACCGCGTGCGGGATACGCGTTTCGACCTGCTGCTGCTGGCCGACGACCTGCCGGGGGTGTCCACACCCGAGCTGATCCGCGAGCTGAAACGGATCCGGCCCGCGATGCTGGTCGTGGTGACGGGAGGCTCGGTCGCGGCGTCGGACGTGATCGAGGCCTATCGCAGCGGTGCTTACGACTACCTGCTGGAGCCGATCCTGCCCCCGACGCTACGGGAGCAGGCCGCCCGGGCCCGCGAGCTGCGCGACAAGGGCGAGCAGCGGCGCCGGATGTCCGAGGAGCTGCAACAGGAGCGCTCCCGGCTCGAGCGGCTCGAGCGTCAGCTCGCGACGCGGGATTCCTTCGCCGGCATCGTCGGCACCTCGCCGGCGATCTGCGGCCTCGTCGAGACCCTGCGCGAGATCGCGCGCACCGACTCGACCGTGCTGCTCAGCGGCGAGAGCGGGACCGGCAAGGGGCTCGCCGCCCGCGCGATCCACGCCGCCTCCGAGCGGCGACTGGGTCCGTACGTCGAGGCCAACTGCGTCGTCTACTCCGAGGGTGTGCTGAACAGCGAGCTGTTCGGGCACGAGAAGGGCGCCTTCACCGGCGCCGACCGGCAGAAGAAGGGGCGCTTCGAGCTGGCTCGCGGCGGAACCCTGCTGCTGGACGAGATCGGCGAGATCTCCGCCGCGACCCAGCTGATGCTGCTGCGGGTGCTCCAGGAACGGGTCTTCGAGCGCGTGGGCGGCGAGGAGACCCTGGAGGCGGACGTGCGCCTGATCGCCGCGACCAATCGCAACATGGAAGACTCCGTGCGCCGTGGCGAGTTCCGCAGCGACCTGTACTACCGCCTGAACGTGATCCCGGTCCGCGTCCCCGCGTTGCGCGAGCACGCCGAGGACGTGCCGATCCTGGCCCAGCACTTCCTGCGCGAGTGCGCGGAGCGCATCGGGCGCACCGTCGACGGGTTCAGCGAGGAGGCGTTGGAGGCGCTGGTGCGTTACCCGTGGCCCGGCAACATCCGCGAGCTGGAGAACATGGTCGAGCGTCTCGTCGTGCTGGCCCGCGGCGAGCGGATCGCGCTGCAAGACCTGCCGCCCGGCGTACGCCAGCCCGGCCACGGGCTGATCGCCAGCCTGCCCGGCACGCTCGAGGACATCGAGCGTCGCCGGATCCGCGAGGTGTTGCGGGAGTGCGGCGGGAACAAGAAGCGTGCGGCGGGTCGTCTGGGGATCCACCGCAGCACGCTGTACGCGAAGCTGAAGCGGTACGGGCTGGCCGGTGACGAGGGGGCGTCCGAGGACAGCCAGCAGCCCGCTCCCGAGCCGCTCGGCGTCGGGTAATCCCGAACGCTGGAGTCGATCGTGATGAGTCGAACCTGGACCTTGCGCGTCTTCGTCGGGCTGGTCGTACTGGCCGCCGTGGCGTCGCTGTACGCGCTCCCCAGCCGCGGCGCCTTTGCCAGCCCGGCGACCCTGCTGCTGCTGTCGGTGATGACCGCCGTCGCCGGCTCGCGTCCGGTTCGCATCTCCGCGCTGCGTGTCCAGCTCACGGTGACCCACCCGTTCATCTTCTGCGCGCTGGGAGCGCTGGGCGGTTTCGCTGCGGTGCTGGTGACGCTCTGCGGCGTGATCGGGTCGATGGTGATCAAGCGGAGCGGCTCCGTGCCGATCCGGGTCGCGTTCAACATCTCGGCGCAAGCGGCTTCGACCGCGGCCGCGGGCATCGTGTTCCACCTGCTCGGCGGCCGCCCGGGCTCCACGACGGTGGCGCTGTTGCTGCCGCTCGCCGGCGCCACGGCGACCTTCTTCCTGGTCAACACCGGCCTGGTCAGCGTCGCGGTGGGCCTCGAGCGGGCGCAGCGGATCTTCCAGACCTGGCGCGACTCGTTCCTCTGGACGGTCGTGTCCTACATGACCGGGCTGACCGTCGCCGCCGTGATGCTGCTGGTGCTGGAGTCGCTCGGGCTGTGGGGGCTGGCGCTGGCGATCCCGCCGTGCTGGATGCTGCTGGCGTTCTACAAGACCCACAAGGACCGGCTGGAGGAGCACCAGCGCCGGATCCAGGAGGTCGAGGGACTGAACGCCGAGCTGGAGCACAAGGTCGCCCTGCGGACCCACGAGCTGGAGGAGGCGCTGCAGCGCATCGAGGAGACCAACCGTGAGCTGCGCGACACCAACGTCCAGCTGACCAAGGCCGGTCGGGCCAAGAGCGAGTTCTTGGCCAACGTCTCCCACGAGCTGCGCACCCCGTTGAACTCGGTGATCGGCTTCTCGGAGCTGCTCGAGGACCGCAGCAGCGGAGTGTTGACGGAGCGTCAGCGCGAGCTGGTGGGCGACATCAAGGAAAGCGGCGAGCACCTGCTGAGCCTGATCAACGACATCCTCGACCTGTCCAAGATCGAGGCGGCCAAGATGGAGCTGCACCGCGTCCCGGTGGAGCTGGAGGGGTTGCTGCGGGGCTGCGTGGCGATGATCCGGCCGCAGGCGGACAAGAAGCGTCTCACGGTCACGACCCGCTGCGGCGAGGACGTCCGCGTCGCCGAGCTCGACCCGGGGATGTTCCGCTCGGTGCTGGTGAACCTGCTCAGCAACGCGGTCAAGTTCACGCCCGAGGGCGGCAGCATCCGCGTCAACGCGATTCGCGAGGGGCGCGGCGTGTGGGTCGAGGTGCAGGACAGCGGGATCGGGATCTCCGAGGAGGACCAGGAGCGCGTGTTCCGCCAGTTCTACCAGGTCGACAGCTCCTATTCCCGTGAGTACCAGGGCACCGGCCTGGGACTGGCCCTGGTGATGCGGATGGTCGAGCTCCACGGCGGCACGGTGCGGCTGGAATCCAAGCGGGGCGAGGGGGCGCTGTTCCGCTGCAGCTTCCCCGATTGCCTCGTCGAGGGACCGGCCACCGAGCTTCCCCGCACCGGGGATGCCTCCGCGGCGCGGCCGTTGCCGGTCTCGTTCGGCGTGGCGGAGCCCGGCGGGGCGCCGTCGTCCGCGGGCGCGCCCGGCGCAGCGCCGTCGGCGGGGCAGGCCGCCACGGCCGGCACCGGACGGCCCCGCGAGCGGACGATCCTGCTCGTCGAGGACAACGTGCTCAACCGCAAGCTGGCGCGCAACGCCCTGAAATCGCGGGGCCACCGCGTGATCGAGGCCGAGACCGGCGAGGATGCGCTGGACCGCGTCCGCGAGCAGCGGCCGGACCTGATCCTGATGGACCTGTTGCTGCCGGGCATCGACGGCCTGGAGGTCACGCGGCGCCTCAAGCGGGATCCCTCGACCGCGGCAATCACGGTGGTCGCGCTGACGGCCCACACCGAGACGATCGACGAGCAGCGCGCTCTGGACGCCGGGTGCGCCGGCTACATCGCGAAGCCGATCCAGCTGGCCCGGTTTCCCGATCAGATCGAAGGCTTCTTCGAAACGAAGGAGAATGTGGCATGACCACGCACGACGTTCGTCCCCCGGAGATGCTGGTCGTCGACGACGACCCGCGCAACCGCAAGCTGCTCCAGGGCTACCTGGCGGCCAGCGGCTACCGGGTCCGCTGCGCGCCGGACGGCCCGACGGCCCTGGCGCTGGCGCACGAGCTGGTTCCCGATGTGGTGCTGCTGGACGTGATGATGTCGGGCATGAACGGCTTCGAGGTCTGCCGCGAGCTCAAGGGACATCCGCGGACCCGTTGCTGCCAGGTCGTGCTGGTCACCGCGCTCGACGGGACGCCCAACCGCGTCGAGGGGTTGGACTGCGGCGCCGACGATTACCTCGAAAAGCCGGTGCGTCGCGAGGAGTTCCTGGCCAAGGTGCGCTCGTGCCTGCGGGCCCGCGGACTGCTGGTCGAGCTGGAGGAGGCGCGTCGCGAGCTGGCGGCGCGGAACGCGGAGCTGGAGGAGCACCAGGCGCACAAGGAAACGCTGACGCAGACGCTGGTGCACGACCTCAAGAATCCGCTGACGTCGGTGATCGGCTACCTGGAGCTGCTGGAGGCCAAGGCCTCGGAAGATCAGCTGCGGATGGTCTCGCGCTGCCGCACGTCCGCCGAACGGATGCACCGCATGGTGCTCGATCTGCTCGACATCGCGGGTCTGGAAGAAGGAAAGCTGGCGCTCCAGCCCGAGCCCGTCGAGGCCCTGGAGCTGCTGCGTCGGGCGATCGACGACGCCGAGGTCGCCGCCCGCAGCCGCAACGTCGAGATTCTCGTCGACGATGCCAGTCAGGACTGCCGGATCCAGGGCGACGGCTCGGTGTTGCGGCGCGTGCTGGACAACCTGCTGACCAACGCCCTGGACCACTCGCCCAAGGACGGCAAGGTGACGCTGCGCGTCGGGGCGGTGGAGGAAGGCATCGAGGTGACGATCGCCGACCAGGGACCCGGGATCCCGACGGAGTATCGCGAACAGGTGTTCGAGAAGTTCTCGCGGCTGGACCTGCGCGGCAGCGGCATCACCGCGAACCGCGGGTTGGGCCTGACGTTCTGCCGGCTGGCCGTCGAGGCCCACGGCGGCATGATCTGGATCGACGACGCCCCGGGCGGCGGCGCGTTGTTCCGCACGCTGCTGCCGGCCTGCGAAGCGGCCGTCGCCGCGGGCGACCCGGATCTCGAGGCCGAATAGCGCCGGCCGCCCCCGGAATCCTGTTAGAATCGCCTCTCAAGGCCGTAGGTCGGCGGCGGGGAGGGTGTCGTGCGCGACCGGGAACGCATCAGCGCCAAGATGGCCAAGTTCCGCGCCTCGTTGACGCTGGAGCTGAAACGGATCGCCGGGGAGCGGCGCGAGGCCGGTCTGCCGGTGTTCGACTTCGGGCTCGGCGAGACCCAGGGCAAACTCAACCCGCACATCCGTGAGGCGGGGGAGGCCGCGTTTCGCGAAGAGCACACGATGTACACCGACCCGGCGGGGATGCCCGAGCTGCGCCGGGCCGTGCTGCGATGGCTCGACCTCGAAACGCAATACGACATCAGCAACGTGGTCGTGACCGCCGGCGCCAAGCAGAGTTTGTTCAACGTACTGATGGCCGTGTGCAACCCCGGCGACGTGGTGCTGTTCGATGCTGCGCCGTGGGTCAGCTACCAACCGCTGGCGCACATGGCCTACGCGACGCCGATCATGGTCCTGCCGCTCGAGGGGCGGGACCGGGTGCACATGAAGCTGTCACCGGACGACCTGCGGCGGAACCTCGCGCTGCGCCCCTTCGCGCGGCTGTTCCTGCTCAACAACCCCTGCAACCCCACCGCGCAGCTGTACGACGCCGGCGAGGTCGAGGAGCTGCTGCAGATCTGCGTCGAGCACCGGATTTTCTTCGTGCTGGACCGGTTGTACTGGCGGCTGCTGTTCGAGGGACACAAGTTCCCCGAGCCGCGCATCGACGAGCAGACGCGGCCGTGGGTGATCCAGGTCGACGGGATGTCGAAGAACTTCCGCCGCGCCGGCGGTCTGCGGATCGGCTGGTCCGTGGCGCCGGACGACGTGTCGCGCACGATGGCGACGTTGCAGAGCCACTACACCTCCGGACCGGCGACGCCGACCCAGCGTACGGCGCTGGCGGCGCTGAGCCACGAGTACGACCACACGCTGGCCGCGGAGCTGGAGCGACGCCGCGGGCTGCTGCACCGGGAGTCCCGGGACATGCCGCACGTGGAGGTCTGGCCGACTCCGGCGACGTTCTACTCGTTCTGGGACGTGCGCGCGTGTTTCGGCCTGCGCACGCCCGACGGTCGCACGATCCGCAACTCGGACGACGTCAGCGACTACCTGCTCCGCCGGGCCGGGGTCCTGGTCGCCTCGGGCAGCGGGTTCCTGTGCGACGGGTACCTGCGGTTGTGCTTCGCCTGCCCCGAGGAGACGGTCGTGGAGGGGATGCGGGCCACCCGCGCCGCGTTGTCGGCGCTGCACTGAGCAGCGGTCAGCCTTCGCGCAGCCGCACCGGGCTGGCGGCGAGCCGGTCGACCGCGATCAGCTTGCCGGCAGAATCGACCTGGCCGAACTCCAGCACTCCGGTGGGGCAGGACTGCACGCAGGCCGAGCAGCGCACGCACTCCGGGTCGGCCATCGGCAGACCCTTGTTCGCGAAGTTCATCACGTCGATCCCCTGGTGGCAGACCGAGGTGCAGACGTTGCACGAGATGCACTTCTGCTTGTCGGCCAGGATGCGGAAGCGGCTGAAACGGGCGTAGATGTGCATCAACGCGGCCAACGGGCAGAAGAACCGGCACCAGAACCGGCCCGAGAACCAGAAGTACACGCCGTAACCGATCACCCCGGCCAGGAACACGTCGACGACCCACTTGTAGGACAGGACGGATCCGCTCAGCAGCAGGTTCGACAGTTGCCGCAGTCCCGAGTCGGGAAAGATCCACGACAGCACCCGCAGCACCAGCAACACGAACGCCAGCGCGAGGATCAGCTGTCCGGCCAGGTTGAGCCGGTTCCAGCGCGGGCCGTGGGGCATCTTGTGCCGGTGCCGGTCGCCCAGCGTCTCCGCCAGCGCCCCGCAGGAGCAGATCCAGCCGCAGTAGGCGCCCTTGCCCCAGTAGCGGATCATCAGCGGGATCGCCACGAACGTCTGCAGGAACGCGATCCCGAGCCAGGCCCAGTTCGGGGCGTCCGTGAACACGTTGTACACGTTCAGCGGCCAGGCCAGCACCAGCCCGTAGGCGCGCCAGAACTCGCGCCCGTGCCCGTAGTCGACCCGCGGGAACAGCGGGTCCGCGATCCAGGCCGGAAGCCAGCCGTGGACCTCGAGCCACGGCAACAGGATCTCCGGAAGCAGGAACAACGGCAGCACCTGGATCGCCATCAAGGTCGCCGTCTGGACGGTGACGTAGGGCGTGCGGCGGCGGCGGATGCGCCGGACGCCGAAGATCACGACCAGCAGCGAGTAGGCCAGCGTGTACCAGAACGAGGGTGTCCGCGCCGACTCCAGCGTGATCGCGGCCAGCGTGCCGGGCGCCAGCCGCTCGCCCAGCGCGCCGAGACTGTACGGGAACACCCCGCGCTGGCGGGACAGCGCGTCGAGCCAGCCGCCGGATTTCCAGTCGTAGAGCGCCAGGCAGAACAGCAGGAACGCGGCCAACGCCGCGATCCGGCCGGCGCTCCACTCGCCGCGGATCCGGATGCCGGCGCGGCGGAAGAAGTCCAGCGGCGCCTCGCGTCCGATCATCGCGAACACCACGTCGTTGGGCAGCGTGGTCCGGGCGCCGCCCTGCTCCAGCTCGACTTCGTCCTCGCGGATCTCGCGCACCGCGCTCGGCAACGCGAGGCGCAGCCGACCGGGCCGGCGTACCTGCTCCAGGAATCCGCCGCTGGCGCTGGCGACCCGCTCCGATTCGGGGTCCTCCACCGCGACGTCCGCCGCGGGGTCCCGTTCCAGCCGGCGCAGCTTCTCGACGTTTTCGGGCTTGGGCCGCGAGAACTCCGCCTTGCGGTACGACAGCGTGACGTCGGCTCCGCACTGCGTCAGCGCGATCGCGGTCTCCAGCGCGCTGTCGCCTCCGCCCACGACCAGCACACGGCGGTCGCGGTAGTCGGCGGGATCGTGGAGCCGGTTGTGGACCTTGTCCAGCTCCTCGCCCGGCACGCCGAGCTTGCGAAAATTGCCGCTGCGGCCGATCGCCACGATCGCCCGCAACGCGCGCAGCTCCCCGCCGCCGGCGAGTCGCGCGACGACCAGGCCGTCGCGGCGGCCGAGCCGTGCGACCCGTCCGGAGCGGACGTCGAGGTGCGCGGTCTGCGCCTGGAGCTCGGCCAGCAGCTCCTCCTTGACCGTGGCGCGGAACCGCAGCCGGCCCTCGGGCTCGAAGTCGCGGGGGTAGGTGTAGATCGGTTTGCCGCGCGGGAAATCGGCGACGGTCTGAAACCGCCGCTTGGCCTCGACGACGACGAAGTCGAGACCGCGCCGCTCCGCCTCCAGCGCGGCCGCCATGCCGCCGACGCCCGCACCGACGATCAACAGGTCGTGGACGCCGGCAGGTCGATCTTCCCGTGCGCGGCGGAACCCGGCGTCGGCCGCGATGGTCGCCACGGCCCGGGCCGCCGTGTCCGCGGACAGCTTGAGCAACGGGATCCCGGTCAGGTCGCCGACGACGTACACGCCCGGTAGGTTGGTGCTGCCGTCCTCGGCCAGCTCGGGGAGCGGCTCGACATGCCCGGCCGGCCAGCGCAGGTGCAGCCAGCGGGCGTAGCGCTTGAGGCTCTCGATCATCGACGGCAACCTCCGGGCCGGACCCGGCGGCCCGTCAGCTGAAATCCTTGCCCGTGATCACGGCGACGATGATCGCCAGCACTGCCGCGGGCGCGACGAAGCGGATGAAGAACCGCCACGTTCCGAAGTGGAACCACGACGGCGTCGTATCATCGACCAGCTCGCCCCGCGTCGTTTCGCGAGTCAGGATCCAGCCCGCCGCGAGTGTGATGAAGAAACCGCCCACCGGAAGCATCCAGTTCGAGGCCAAGTGGTCGAGATGGGCGAACAGCCCCTGCTTGGCCTGGATCCAGTTGAAGTCGGAAAGCGATTTCGAGGCGCCGACCGACAATCCGCACAACAGCGACAGCGAGAAGCAGCCCGCGCCGCAGACGACGCTCGCTCGCGCCCGCGACCAGCCGCGCTGGTCGATGAAGTAGCTCGCGACCACCTCCAGCAGCGAGATCGTGGAGGTCAACGCGGCGAACCCGACCAGCACGTAGAACAGCGGGGCCAGCACGGCGCCGAACGGCACCTGCTCGTAGAACAACGTCGGCAGCGTGATGAACAGCATTCCGCTGGTGCTGCCGCTGACCGACTCCGCCATGTTGTACGAGAAGATGACCGAGAACATGATTACCGTTGCCGAGACGGCGATCACGGTGTCCAGGATCACCACGGTCGTCGACGCCGCGACCACCGATTCGCGGTGGCTCAGGTACGACCCGTACGTGATCATCGCACCCATCCCGAGGGACAACGTGAAGAACGAATGCCCCAGGGCCTCGAGCACCCCCTCGGCGCGCAGCTCGGCGAAGTTCGGCCGGAAGATGAACGACAGCGCTTCGCCCGCGCCCTTCAGCGACAGCGAGCTGATCAGCAGCACGACCAGGATGCCGAACAGCGCGGGCATCAGGGTCCGGGCGACCCGTTCGATGCCTCCGCTGATCCCGCGATAGACCACCGTCACGGTGACCACCATGAACAGCCCGGACAGGACGACCTGCAGGACCCCGTTGCCGGCGAACGCCCCGAAGGCCTCACCCGTGGCGGCCGCGTGGCTGAACCCGCCGACGCTCCACTCGAGACACTTCCAGAAGTAGCGCAGCGTCCAGCCGGCGATCACCGTGTAGTAGCCGAGGATCACGAAGCCGGTCAGCACGCCGAGGCCCCCGACCCAGGCCCACAGCGGTCCGGCCGCCTCGCGCATCGCTCCGACCGGGCTTTTCTGGGTCCGGCGGCCGATCAGGATCTCCGCCATCATGATCGGCAGTCCGACCGCCAGGATGCAGGCCAGGTAGACCAGCACGAACGCGCCGCCACGGTTGTCCCAGGTGATGTAGGGGAACTTCCAGAGGTTGCCGAGGCCGATCGCGCTGCCGGCAGCCGCGAGGACGAAACCGACGCGGGAGGTCCAGTGGCCTCGATCCTGCTGCATCTCCCCCCCTCATCCGGCTGCTTCCGCCGTGGAGCGGCGTCCGCAGGGCGGGTCTTGCCGCCATGCGCGGCCGATAGCGGGCGAGTATAAAGAGCGGCCGGGAGCAGCGTCAAGGATCCCCGGCGCGGCCCGCGGGAGGCGGGCGGAACGGGATCAGCGCGGGAGCTCCTCCCAGCGGACCACGCGCCGCGAGACCTTACGGAAGGTCCACGATCGCGACGTCGAGCGTTCCTGGACCACGCCGTCGGCGGATTGCCGGCCCAGCCGCAGGTCGTCGAAATCGAGCAACAGCCAGCGCCCGTCGCCGCTTCGCCCGATCGTGAACGCGCCCCGCTCCGCGACGCGGGTGCCGCTGAGGGTGAACTCGCGGCGCCAGCTGCCGTGAAGACGGCTCGCCGAGGTGTCCTCGAGCGAGATCTCGAACAGGCCCGGCTTGCCGGCGAAGAAATACGCGGCGCGCCCGTCCCAGCCCGTCTCGAACTGCTCGGGCCTGGTCTGATGCTCGTAGCGGACCTTGAGCTCGGGTCGCTCGGCCGGACCCCGCATGAAGAACGCCACGTGCTCGTCTCGGCTGACGAACACCCAGGAACCTTTCCATTCTCCACGGTCGGTGAACGAGCGCGTGATCCGCTTGCCCTGCGCGCCGATTACGGACAGCGCGAGCACGGTGGCCAGCAGCGCGAGCAGCGCCGGTAGGATCCGTCGGTCCATCGGGTTCTCCGTTCGGTTCGGGTCCGCCGCAGCGCCGTTTCCCACACTGCGGGTTGAGCGACCTCCCACTATAACCCGGTCCCGCGGCGGCGACCACCGGAACGGTCCCGGTGCGCGCTGCTCCGGGTCCACCCGATCAGCGCCGCGTGCGCAGCAGGCGCAGCAGCTCGGCGCGCCGACGCGGCGTCAGCCGTGACCCCGCGGTTTCGAGCAGCTGCAGCGAGAGCAGCCGATGGACCTCGGCGGCGCGGCGCGAGGTGCGGCCGAGTCGCCGCAGGTGACGCGACAGGGTTCCGCTGTCGCCCCGCACGACCGGGCCCGTCAGCGAGCCGCCGAGGCCGCTCGAGCGCGCCTGCGCGAGCGTGCCGCGGGCCAGCGGGAGCAACGCCTCCAGGGCAGCGCGCCGCGACAGTCCGGCCCGCATCAGCAGCTCCGCCGCGAGGTCGAGCAGCGCCAGCAGGTCGTTCGACGCCAGCGCCGCGGCCGCGTGGTACAGCTCGCGGCCCGCCGTCCCGGAGCGCGGCGGAAGCGCCAGCGGGACCAGCCCGAGGTCGCTGGCCACGCGGCGCGCCATCGCCGAACCGCGACGGTCGCCCTCGATCCGGGCCGCGCAGCCGGCGAGCATCGAGGCGCTCCCCGCCGGCGCCGCGAGCGAGGCCAGAGGGTGCAGCACGCCCACCGCGGCCCCGCTCCGCGACAGCGGCGACAGGACGTCGGCGCCGAGCGCCCCGGCGTGGTGCAGCACGGTGCGGCCGGCCCACGACGGCGCGCCGCCCGCCAGCTCGGCGGCCAGTTGCGCGATCTCGCGATCGGGAACGGCCAGCAGCACCAGCGCCGCCCGCTGCGCGGCGCGCCGCGGGTCGGCCGTCGCCGATCCCACCCCGAGCCTGCGGCGCAGGCGCCGGGCCGAGCGTCCGCCGGGCGACGCGAGCGCGACGATCGGGTAACCGGCATCGCGCAGCCGGGGCGCCAGGGAGCCGGCCAGCCGGCCCGCGCCGATCACGGCGGTCGCCGGGCGCGGTCGGGCGCTCATCCTGCTGCCCGCAGGCCGTCCAGCAGCGCCGCCAGCTCCGGAGGCAGCGGCGCCTGGCAGCGGATCTCGCGATCCTCGACCGGGTGGGGGAACGCCAGCTCCACGGCGTGCAGCGCCAGCCGCTGGAACTCCCGCAGCAGCTTCCGCTTCACCGGGTCCTGCACGCCGCGCCAGCCGCGGCCGCCGTAGGCCGCGTCCCCGACGATCGGGTGGTTGAGCGACTTGAGATGGACGCGGATCTGGTGCGTGCGACCGGTGATCGGCCGCACCTCGAGCCAGGCGAAGGTCGGCATCGTTTTCAGCGTGCGGTAGATCGAAACGGCCTCGCGACGGCCGATGCCCCCGACGGTCATCCGCGTCCGATGCGCGCGGCTGCGTCCGATGCTGCGCACGATCGTGCCGCGCGGCGGATCGGGATGGCCCCAGACCAGCGCCTGGTAGACCTTGCGCACGTCGCGGGCGGCGAACGACTGCTGGAGCGCGCGATGCGCGCGGTCGGTCTTGGCGACGATCAGCAGCCCCGAGGTGTCGCGGTCCAGCCGGTGCACGATGCCCGGCCGCAGCGTTCCGCCGGCGGGTGCGAGCGGCGTGCCGCGTCCCAGCAGCGCGTTGACCAGCGTGCCGCCGGCCACGCCGGGCGCGGGGTGGACGACCATGCCGGCCGGTTTGATCGTCACCAGCAGCTCGGCGTCCTCGTACACGACCTCGACCGGGATCGGTTCCGGCCCCGGGCGATCCTCGGGTGGGGGTGGCAGGCGGACCTCGACCCGCATGCCGGGGCGCAGCGGCTGGCCGGCCTTGGCGGCGGCGCGACCGTCGACGTCGACCCGCCCGTCGGCGATCAGGCGCCGCAACGCCGAGCGGCTGAAGTCGTCGAGGCTGGCGGTCAGAAAGCGATCGAGCCGCTGTCCCTCCCCATCGTCGCCGACCTGAAGCGACAGCGTGCGGTCGCTCATGCGCCGGTCGCCTGGCCACGCGCGGCGCGCCCGCGAACCAGCATCGCCAGCGCCAGCACGATTCCGAACAGCGAGAAGATCTGCGAGGTCGAGAGCGCCCCGTCCAGGAACAGGCCGCGGTTGGCGTCGCCGCGCCAGAACTCGATCACCCCGCGCGTCACGGCGTAGAGCAGCACGTACCACCACAGCACGGCTCCCGGCGGCTCGGGCCGGCGGCGCCACAGCCAGGTCAGCACCAACGCCAGCAGCAGGTCGTTGACCATCTGGATCGGTTGGGTGGGGACCAGCGGCCGGTTCAGCGGAACGCCGGTCTGCGCGTTGGCGACCGGGTTGGTGAACACGATCGCGATCGGGTTGGCGGCGTGGGTCTCGACGCCGTAGCAGCAGCCGGCGGCGTAGCAGCCGAGACGGCCCACCGACTGCGCCAGCGCCAGCGGCGCAGCGATCGCGTCACCCAGGCGCAGCACCGGCAGCCCGTGCCGTCTGGCGTACCACGCGAAGACCGCCGCGCCCGCCACGACCCCGCCGATCAGCACGCCGGCCGAGCGCAGGCTTCCCAACAGCTCCGCGGGATTGCGCAGGTAGAACGGCAGATCGAGCAGCACCAGCAACAGCTTCGCGCCGAAGATGCCGGCCAGCAACGTGTAGAAGCACAGGTTGAAGGTGTCCTCGTCGGCGATGCCGAGGGTCCTGGCCCGCCGCGTGAACCACCACCAGGCGAGCAGGGCGCCGAGTGCGTAGAGCACGCCGTAGCTGGGCAGGAACAGCTCGACCTGCCCGATCACGGGCAGCTCCACCACGCCCCAGTCCAGCAACCTCGGATACATCGCGTCGAGTCTAGCGCCTCGTGGCGATCTGCGCCTGCCGACGGCCGCGCGGCGTCAGGCCGCCTCCCCGTCGTCCGCCGGGCGTTCTCCCGGCGCAGCGGCCGGGCGCGGCGCGGGGCGCACGATGTCGAGCATCAGCAGGCCGACACCGACCACGATCGCCGAGTCGGCGATGTTGAACGTCGGCCAGTGCACGGTCTGGAACGTGTCCAGCAGCCAGCGGGACAGCCCCGGCAGCAGCCGTTCCGAGGCGTAGACGTCCAGAAAGTCCACCACCTCGCCGCGCGTCACGCGGTCGATCAGGTTGCCGACCGCGCCGCCGAGGATCAGCGCCAGTGCCGCCAGCACGCCGCGGTCGCGCTCGGGCGTGCGGGCCAGGAACACCGCGATCAGCGCCACGGCCAGCAGCGGCACGACGGTCAGCAGCAGTCCGCGCCACGGGTTGGTCAGCTCGGAGAAGAACCCGAACAGGCCGCCGGGGTTACGCGAGTAGCGCAGGTCAAACAGCTCCGGTACCACGGTCACCGGGACGCGGCCGCGCAGCCACGCGTGGGCTGCGATCTTCGTCGCCTGATCGAGCGTGATCACCACGATCGAAAGAACGAAGTAGCGGCGTCGCGCCGCGATGTCCTCGAGTAGCTGCATGACGAAGACCGGCGGGCCGAACGGACTGTCGGCACGCGGGACCGGGCAATCTAGCACAACCCGGGCGCCGTCGAATATCATGCGAGCGGTCCCGGCCGCCCGCTCCCGCGCCGGGAAGGAGCCGTGATGACGGACCGCCCGCCGCGGGTGTACCTCGATCACAACGCGACCAGCCCGATGCGGCCGGAAGCCGTCGAGGCCGTGCGTGCCGCGCTCCAGCGTCCGATCGGCAATCCGTCCTCGATGCACCACGAGGGGCGCGCCGCGCTGGCCCGGATCGAACAGGCGCGGGAGCAGGTCGCGATGCTGATCGGCGCGCACGGCAGCGAGGTCGTCTTCACCAGCGGAGGGTCGGAGGCGATCGCGGCCGCGGTCCGCGGGGTCTGCGACCGCGCGCCGGCGAGCCGGCGCCGGATCGTCGTCTCCAGCATCGAGCACTCGGCGGTGCTGGAGTCGGCCCGGCTGGCCGCCCGCCGCGGGTTCGTGGTGGTGCGGATCCCGTGTGATCACGACGGGCGGGTCGAAGTCGGGCGCTTCTTGACCACGCTCGGTGAGGACGTGGTGCTGGCCGCGCTGCACTGGGCGAACAACGAGACCGGCGTATTGCAGCCGCTGGAGCAGATCGGCCAAGCCTGCCGCGCGGCGGGCGCGCCGTTCCTGGTCGACGCGGTCCAGGCGGCGGGCAAGCTGCCGCTCGATCCGGGCGAGCACCGGGTCGACCTGCTGGCGGTGTCGGGGCACAAGCTCGGTGGACCGCAGGGGACCGGCGCGTTGATGGTGCGCAGTGGCCTGGTGCTGGCCCCGCTGATCGGGGGCGGCGCGCAGGAGAAGCGGCGGCGCGGCGGGACGCCCCCGGTCGCGGCGCTGTCGGGCTTCGGTGCGGCCGCGGCGGCCGCGCATACCGAGCTGAAGCGCGAGGCGGCGCGACTGCTCCGTCTGCGTTCGCGGCTCGAGACCCGGTTGCGCACGCTGTTCCCCGACGTGCGGATCCACGGGCAGGCGGCGCCGCGGCTGGCCAACACGGTCAACTTCGCGATCCCGGGGCTACCGGGCGAGACGTTGGTGATCGCGCTCGACCTGGCCGGGTTCGCGGTCTCGACCGGCTCGGCCTGCGCCTCGGGCGCGGTGGAGCCGTCGCACGTCATCCAGGCGATGGGTTTCGGCGAGGACGAGGCCCGGGGCGCGGTCCGGCTGTCGCTGGGCTGGAGCACCACCGAGGACGACGTGGACCACTTCCTGCGGCGGATCCCCGAGGTCGTCGAGCAGGTTCGCTCGGGACTCAAGCAACGGCGCCGGCCCGGCGCTTGACGCCTCCGCGGCCCCTCGCTACCGTTGGCTGCCGTGAACGGAACCGCACTTACCGCCGTCGCGATGAGCGGCGGCGTCGACAGCTCGGTGGCCGCCGCGTTGCTGGCGCGCGAGTCCCGGCCGGTGGTCGGCTTCTCGATGCAGCTGATCGACCGGCTGGCCGGGGAGCAGGAGCGCTACGGGCGCTGCTGCTCGCCCGACGATTTCCGCGATGCGCGTCGCGTCGCGGATCGCATGGGGTTCGCGCACTACGTCGTCGATCTCGAGCAAGACTTCATGCGGCACGTCGTGCGGCCGTTTGCCGAGGACTACGCCCAGGGTCGCACGCCCTCGCCGTGCGTGCGCTGCAACACCTTCATGAAGTTCGGCACGTTGCTGGCCCGGGCGCGAGCGGTCGGCGCGGAGCGGGTGGCGACGGGACATTACGCGATCCTGGAGCGTGACCCGCGGCGCGGCCGGACGCTGCTGCGTCGCGCGGTCGACCGCGACAAGGACCAGTCGTACTTCCTGTTCGATCTGTCGGAGGAGCAGCGCCGGCGAGCCGAGTTCCCGCTCGGACGGCGGACCAAGCACGAGGTGCGCGAGCTGGCGCGCGGGCTCGAGCTGTCCACCGCGGACAAGCCGGAGTCGATGGACCTGTGCTTCGTGGCCCGGGGCGAGAGCTACCGCGGGTTCCTGGAGCGCCAGGGGCTCGCGCCGACGGGCGGCGCGGGCGAGATCGTCGACGACTCCGGCCGCCGGCTGGGCCGGCACGGCGGGATCGACGGCTTCACCGTCGGCCAGCGCCGCGGCCTCGGTCTGTCCTCCGACCGGCGGCTGTACGTGTTGCGCGTCGACCCGGACCGGAACCGCGTCGTGGTGGGCCACGACGAGGAGCTGCGTCGCGATCGCTGCGCGCTCGAGCGCACCCGCTGGGTCCCGTTCGAGCGGCCGCGGGGTCCGCTGCGCGCCACGGTCCGGATCCGTTCGACGCACGACGGTGCGCCGGCGACGATCCGTGACCGCGGCGACGGCACGGCCGAGCTGCGGTTCGACGAGCCGCAACGGGCGATCGCTCCCGGTCAGGCCGCGGTGGCCTACGACGGCGACCTGGTGCTCGGAGGCGGCTGGATCGCGGCATGAGCTACCCGCCGATCGAGAACCACGGCGTCATCGGAGACCTGCACACCGTCGCGTTGGTGGCGATCGACGGGACGATCGACTTCATGTGCAGTCCGCACTTCGACTCGCCGACGATCTTCGCCTCGCTGCTGGATCGCCGTCGCGGCGGTCGGTTCCGCCTGGCGCCAACGCTGGAAGAGGCGCGCCGCCGCCAGATCTACCTGCCCGACACCAACGTGTTGCTGACGCGCTTTCTGTCCGAGGAAGGGGTGGCCGAGGTCTCCGACTTCATGCCGATCGCGGAAACGGAGCACCGCCACACGCTGGTTCGCCGGGCCAAGTGCGTGCGCGGCGAGGTGCAGTTCCGCATGACCTGCAGTCCCCGTTTCGACTACGCGCGGGCGGAGCACACCGTCGAGCAGCGGGACGGCGAGGTGCTGTTCGTCTCCGGCGGGGACGACGGACTGTGCCTGCGGCTCAGGCATTACGACGTCCCGGTGCGGGTCGTGGACGGTGCGGCGCGGGCGGAGTTCACGTTGCGGGCGGGGGAGAACGCGCGCTTCGTGCTGGAACACGCCGAGCCGGGTCGCGCGTCGCCGTCGATCGCGCCGGGCTACGTGGCCGAGTCGTTCAAGCGCACGGTGAACTTCTGGCGTTCGTGGCTGCGTGGATCCTCGTACCGCGGTCGCTGGCGGGAGACGGTCAACCGTTCGGCGCTGACGCTCAAGCTGCTGACCTCGCGGCCCCACGGATCGATCGTGGCCGCCGCCACGTTCGGTCTGCCGGAGGAGCTCGGCGGCGAGCGAAACTGGGACTATCGCTACACCTGGGTCCGCGACGCGTCGTTCACGCTCTACGCTTTGATCCGGCTCGGCTTCACCGAGGAGGCGGGCGCCTTCATGGACTGGATCGAGGCGCGGTGCCGTGAGCTGCAGGAGGGCGGGGCGCTCCAGATCATGTACGGCGTCGACGGCCGCCGCGAGCTGCCCGAGCAGGCGCTGGACCACCTCGAGGGGTACCGGGGCTCCCAGCCGGTCCGGATCGGCAACGGCGCGCAGGGCCAGCTCCAGCTCGACATCTACGGCGAGCTGATGGACGCGGTGTACCTCTACAACAAGTACGGCCGGCCGATCTCGTACGAGCTGTGGCGCAGCCTCGTCACCCTGTTGGACTGGGTCGCCGAAAACTGGCGCCAGCCGGACGAAGGAATCTGGGAGGTGCGCGGCGGCCGCCGCGAGTTCCTGTACTCGCGGGTGATGTGCTGGGTGGCGCTGGATCGCGGGGTGCGGCTGGCGCTCAAGCGCTCGCTGCCGGCCCCGCTCGAACGCTGGATCCGCACGCGGGACACGATCTATCGCGACGTGATGGAGCAGTTCTGGAACCCCCGCCTGTCGGCCTTCGTGCAGTACCGCGGCGCGGAGGTGCTGGACGCAGCCGCGCTGCTGATGCCGCTGGTCAAGTTCATCGGACCGACCGACCCGCGCTGGCTGTCCACCTTGGCGGCGATCGAGCAGCGCCTGGTCGACGACTCGCTGGTCTACCGCTACCGGGTCGACGAGGCGGCATCCGACGGTCTGCGCGGCGGGGAGGGCACGTTCTCGATGTGCTCGTTCTGGTACGTCGAGTGCCTGACGCGGGCCGGCGACCTGGACAAGGCGCGGCTGACCTTCGAGAAGGCGCTCGGCTACGCCAACCACCTGGGGCTGTACGCCGAGGAGCTGGGCCCGCGGGGCGAACACCTGGGCAACTTCCCCCAGGCGTTCACCCACCTCGGGCTGATCAGCGCTGCGTTCAACCTCGACCGGCAGCTGACGCAGGCGCGCCGGCGCTAGCGGCTCACTGCTGCCGGGCCTCCCAGTCCGCCCGCGACAGCTCGACGAGCGGCTCGAGGTTCTTGCGGCGCAGCTGGGCGTTCAGCGATTCCAGATCGGCGCCGAGCAGCGCCCTGAACTTCCGCTCCGCATCGGCCAGCTCGGATTCCAGCACCGCCAGGTACTCGATCTGCGAATCGGTCGGCCGGCCCTCGTAGCCGTTGACGGCCCCGTACAACGAGCTGAGCCGCTCGCGCAGCTGCTCCTCTCCGGCCAAAAAGCCGCCCTTGCGCGTGGCGACGACCGACTTGCGCAGCTCGTCCAGCCTCGTCGCGAGGTCGCGCAGCCGGACGCCCAGACGATCGCGCTCGCCGAGCCCTGCGGCCCGGGCCCCGGCCTGGTCGTGCAGGTCGTTGATCCGGTCGACCAGGAAGGTCAGCCGCTCGACCAGCCGGTACAGCGCCATCACCGTCCGGTCCTGCAGCGCCATGTCCTCGGCGCTGTAGTCGCCGCGCGGATCGGGCACCAGCTCGAGCGTGCCCTCGTAGGAGTCCTTGCCCTGGATCAGCTTGACCGTGTACGTGCCGGCCGGGACCCGCGGCCCGAGGAACGAGAAGAACTGCGGCACCAGGCTCGCCGCCGGCGCGACCTTCGGCGGCTTGAGCCGCATCGACCACGAAACGCGGTTCAGCCCGCGGCGCTTGGCCCCGGGCACCGTCGAGAGCAGGTTGCCCTCGGCGTCGTAGAGCTCCAGCTTCAGATCGCCGAACAGGTGGCGCCGTTTGAGGTAGTAGCTGAGCTGCGCGCCCGAAAACGGGTTCCGTCCGACGAACTCGTCGTCGCCGGGGAACTCCTGGATGCTGGCCGGGATCGTCATCTCGGCCGGGCGGGACGGCAGCAGCGCGGCCTTGGACGCCAGTACCTCGGCGTTCAGCGCGCGGAGCGGCGTGACGTCGTCGAGCACGTAGATCCCGCGCCCGTGCGTGGCCAGGATCAGGTCGTGCTCGCGCGGGTGGACCTGGATCTCGCGCACCCCGACCTTCGGAAGATCGCCTTTGAACCGGGCCCAGTGAGCCCCGGCGTCGGGTGAGATGTAGAGTCCGAACTCGGTGCCCAGGTAGAGCAGCTCCGGGTTGACCGGATCCTGGCGAATCGCCAGCGCGTAGCCCGCGACGGACTCGGTGGCCAGCGACTCCCAGGTCGCCCCGTGATCGCGCGTGCGGTAGACGTAGACGTTCTTGTCGCCCGTGCGATGCCCGTCGAATACGGCGTAGGCGGTGCCCTCGGCGTGCGGGCTGGGATCGATGCCGGTGACCCAGGTGTTCCGCGGCAGCCCGGGCACGTTGCCCACGACGTTGGTCCAGTTCTTGCCGCCGTCCCGCGTGATCTGGAGGTTGCCGTCGTCGGTCCCGGCCCAGATCAGGTTCTCGTTCAGCGGCGACTCGGCAATCCGGTAGATCGTGCAGTGGTTCTCGGCGGTCGAGTTGTCGACGGTCAGCCCGCCCGACTCGATCTGGCGCTGCTTGTCGGGATCGTCCGTCGTCAGGTCGGGCGAGATGCGCTCCCACGACTCCCCGCGGTCCCGCGAGCGGAACACGAACTGCGCGCCGGCGTAGATCGTGTCGGTCCGCGTCGGGCTGACGTGCATCGCGGCGTTCCAGTTGAAGCGGTACTTGGGGTCGCCCTTCCGCTCCAGCGGCTGGATGCTCTTGCGCTCGCCGGTGGACTTGCGCATGCGTTCCATCCGGCCGCCCTGCCACTCGACGTAGACGATGTCCGGATCCGCGCGGTCGACGTAGGCGTGAAAACCGTCGCCGCCGCCGATGTTGTTCCAGTGCTTGTTCTGGATCCCTGCGGGCGTGGCGGTCGGCCCGTACCACGTGCCGTTGTCCTGCAGACCGCCGTAGACGTTGTACGGCCGCTGCATGTCGTAGCTGACCTGGTAGAACTGGGAGATCGGCAGGCTCTGCCGGAAGTTCCAGTTCACTCCGCGGTCGTAGCTCTCGTACAGCCCGCCGTCGGTGCCCAGCAGCAGGTGGTGCACGTTGTACGGATCGATCCACAGGGCGTGGTGGTCGGCGTGGGTCCCTCCGGCCAGGCCGTCCCAGGTCTGGCCGGCGTCGCTGCTGACCGCCAGCGAGCCGGCGGGCTTGTAGACCCGCTTGTGGTCCGTGGGGTCGACCAGCAGCAGCGAGAAGTAGAACGGGCGCGACTCCACCGCGTTCGTGGTGCCGGCCCAGCTCCAGCTCTCGCCCAGGTCCTCCGAGCGGTAGAGTCCGGTCTTTTCCGATTCCACCGTCGCGTAGACGACGCTGGGACGGGACGGCGCGGGCGCGACCGCGATGCGTCCCAGCGTGCCCGCGGGCAGTCCGGCCGACAGCTTGCGCCACGTGGCGCCGCCGTCGGTCGACTTGTACAGGCCGCTGCCGGGCCCGCCGGAGCTGAACGTCCAGGGCTGGCGCCGGAACTGCCACATCGACGCGTACAGGATCCGCGGCTCCTGGGGATCCAGCGCCAGGTCGGCACAGCCGGTATCGCCGTCGACCTGCAGCACCGGCGTCCAGGTCTTGCCGGCGTCCTCGGTCAGGTACACGCCGCGTTGCTCGTTGGCGTCCCACAGGTGACCGGTCACGCAGGCGTAGACCCGGTCGCCGTCGTCGGGATGAACCAGGATCTCGACGATCCGCTCGGAATCCTCGAGACCCAGGTGCTCCCAGCTGTCCCCGCCGTCGGTGGTGCGGTAGATGCCGGTTCCCACCGAGACGCTGTTGCGGACCCAGGCCTCGCCGGTGCCGACCCAGACCGTGTCGGGGTTGGCGCGGTCGATCGTCAACGCACCGATCGACTGGGTGTGTTCGTCGAAGACGGGCTTGAACGTCGTGCCGCCGTTGACCGATTTCCAGACCCCGCCGGTCGCGGCGCCGATCCAGACCGTCAACCGCCCGTCCCGCCAGACCGCGTCGAGGGCGGCGATCCGGCCGCCCATCACCGCGGGGCCGATGGCGCGCGCTTGCAGTCCACCGAAGGTGTCCGAGTCGATTTCGACCTCGCCGCTGGCCGGGATCGCCAGCAGCGACCCGGCCAGGACGACGAGGCCGATCCGGAGTGCGAGCGGCGCGCCGTGCATCGGTTACTCGCCGCCTTCGGTTGCGGCCGCGGGCTCGACCTCGGGCATCGCGAACCGCGAGTCGGGCATCTCGGCGTTGATCTCGATCTTCTCGATCGTGATCGTCTGGCCCGCCGGGGCGCCCTTGGCCCGCTGGTCGATCGAATGGGCCATCATCAGGCCGGCGACCTCCTTGTAGTCGCCCATCACCGCCTCCATCTCGACCTCGGTGCCCTGGAAATCGCGCTTGGACTCGACCTTCAGCTCCAAAAAGTACTCGGCGTCGACGAAGTGGTGCTCGATCTGGCCGTTCTTCTTGGTCACGGTCAGCTTGTAGGCCGGCGTCCCGTCGACGTCCTCCTTGCCGGCGAGCTCGACCGTGTGGCCCTTCTTCGCGTAGTCGACCAGCACGCCGTCGATGTCCGCCTGCTCCTCCATCTGCATCAGCTGGTCTTCGGACATCTTCTCCGGGTCCGGCTTGCCGGCGAACGGCATCACGAACCAGCCGGTCTCGCCGTCGTAGGCCTGGATCCCGGTCATGCCCTGGAACGTGAACTCGATGCGCGCCTTGTTGGGCCGCTTGAGCTCCACCGTCAGCGGGGCTTCCATGCCGCCGCCCATCGTCATCCGGCCGCTCATCTTCAGCGACTTGACGTTGTCCAGCGCGGCGCGTCCGCCCTTGGCCTCGATGTTCTTGGCGATGATCTCGTCCACGGTCAGCTCGGCCGCCAGGACGGGCGAGGCGAGCAGCGCACACGCGGCGAGCACGAACAGGCTCTTTCTCAACATCAGCGGAACCTCCTTGATGACCCGGACAACGCCACCATGAGCGCCCGGGGCCCCCCGAAACCGCACCGGTGATCCGGCGGGAGGTAACTATACGTAGCATCCGGGCCCCGGTTGCGCGACCCGAGCGAGCGGGCCTCGGGGGCCGGTGAGCGGACGCCGGCCGGGTACGACCGGTGGGTCATCGAGACCGAAAGGGTCCTCGAGGGGCCGGCGGCGGGCAACTAGCGCGCCACCGGCCCTCGCCATCGATCAGGGACAGGCCAGCGTCGGCAGACGCTCGCCTCCCGCACTCGCGAACCCGTAGGTTCCGACTCCGCAGACGTTCTGGCCCCGCAGCAGGTAGTAGTAGCCGTCACCGGCCGCAGGGTCCGCCCGGAGGTCGTCCCAGGTCAGCGCGCCGACATCGTCCTGGAGACATTCGGCGGAGCTCGAGTCGGCGTCGGTGCGCAGCTCCGACAGCAACCCGCCGGCCACGTCGTAGTCGAACCCGGCGCCCAGGCTATCCCAGGACAGCTGGGTCGGACCGAGGTTGGCGAGCAGCAGGTTCGCCACCTCGCCCGGAGGCGCCGAGGCCGAGGCATCGAGCGGCGCGCAGTCGGACCCGTCGTCCACCCCGTCGTTGTCGTCGTCCAAGTCGCAGACGTCGCCGATGCCGTCGCCGTCGGTGTCGATCTGCGCCGGGTTGGCGTCGAGCGGGCAGTTGTCGACGCCGTCGAGGACGCCGTCGTTGTCGTCGTCGGGGTCGCAGACGTCGCCCAGCCCGTCGCCGTCGGTGTCGATCTGCGCCGGGTTGGCGTCGAGCGGGCAGTTGTCGACGCCGTCGAGGACGCCGTCGTTGT
>JBFKMV010000007.1:0-56599 GCA_041629655.1 Candidatus Polarisedimenticolaceae bacterium | reverse complement strand
GCGTCGGGTGCGAAGGTGAAGGACTGCCTCCACCGACCGTTGAGGTTCATCGAGACGATCAGCTCGTCCCTCGCGGCAACCGCCCGCTGGGGGCGTCGCCACAGGTAGCGGATCTTGTCGCCGTGCTCCAGGCAGGCCCAGTTGCTGATGCCCAGCACCTCGGTGCCGACCTCGAAGTCGCCGAGGAGCTGCAGGTCGACGGTGTTCGCCGCCGTGCAGACACCCGACACCTCGGGCGGTTCCGTGACGGCGTTCACGCCTTCGCAGCCCGTCAGCAGCAAGCCCAGCAGCGCGGTGAGTCCCACGATCGACAGTGTCTGTTTCATGGCCGTGCCTCCTATTCCTTCCGTGGTTTCCGTTCGACCGTGGATAGGGCAACGGGCGTGCCAACCGGCGGCGCGCGCGGCGGTGCGTGCAGAAGTTGCGGAATGTCGGGCAAACCGGTCTTCCGCGGGGGGACGGAGGGACTGCGGGCCTGCCGAGCGGGTCTATCCGATCGGATAGACGCCTATCCGATCGTGGTGGGTCCGGGGCCCGCCGAACCGCCCCGGGTTTGTCCCTCGCCGGCGCGGAACCTACATTTTCTCCGCCATAGGAGGACCCCCCGATGAAGCGCCTCGGTCTCGCCCTCGTCGTCTGTTCCCTCGTCGTCGCCGCCGGTTGCGCCGCGCGCTACCGCACCGTGATGGTGCCGCCGCGGATCGACCTCGCGCAGCACGAGATCATCGGGGTGGCCCAGTTCGCCTCGACCAACGAGGGCCAGCTCGGCCCGCTGGCCACGCGCCGCTTCACCGACCTGGCCCGCCGCGACCAGGGGCTGGTGCGGATGATGGACGTCAACCTCGTTGCGGAGGAGCGCAGCCCGGCCGTGTACCGCGAGCTCGGTCGGCGCTCGGGAGCGCGCACGCTGTTCGTCGGCTCGGTGGAGGTCTCCGACATCCGGCCCAACCTGAGCATCTCGCGGGTGCTCGAGTCGGGCAGCCTGACCGCCAACGTCGACGCGACGCTCAAGGTCGACCTGATCGAGACCGAGAGCGGCGCCTCGATCTGGAGCGCCTCGTCCCGCGCCACGCGGACCATCGGCCACGTCACGGTGTTCGGCGGCAAGCGCTTCGCGTTCGACGCCGAGGACCCGGAGCAGGCCTACGGCGCGCTGATCGACGCCCTGGTGGCCCAGGTGGTGTCCGACTTCCAGGCCCGCTGGGTGCGCCAGCCGATCGCGCGCTAGCGCGCCCCCGTCGGCGCCCGCTCGCCGTGGCCGCTCCACATCGGCAGCGCCCCGTCGCGGCGTGAGCGCCGGCCAGCGGGCCGGCCGTCGTACTCGCGGCGCACCCGGGGCGGCTGGCGCAGGATGTCGCCCCGGCCCAACAGGCGCCGCACCGCGATCCGCGTGGCCTCGATCGTGGCGCAGGCCAGCACCACCGCGGACTCGACGCGGTCCCGGAGCGTCGGCTTGCCGAACAGCTCCCGGTACAGCGCGGCGACCTCGCGGCACTTGCCCCGTGCGGCGCGGTTGGGCGAGAAGCACCACGCGGCGAGCAGGATCGGCCGGTAACGCACCGTCCGCTCGCGCAGTGCTTCCAGCCGTTGCTCGAAGAACCGGTCCGGTCCGGCCGGCTCGGCCGGCTTCTCGTAGCGCAGCGTCTCGTGGTTCCAGCTGCGGCCCTCCCACTGCCGGCGCCGGTGGTCCGCCAGCGCCTGCCGGTACCCGCGCGCCGAGGTGTGGGCGATGTTGAGGATCGACGGACCGTTGACCCGGTAGTTCTTGCGGAACGCGCGGCGCAGGTAGCCCGCAGTCTCCTCCGGCGCGAAGTGCGGGTGCCGGAACCAGATCCGGTCCTGGCCGCTGGTCTGGTGCAGCGGAAAGCCCTCGATGATGCGCCGCTCCGACTGCAGGCGCTCCCACAGCGTCGTGCCGGGGCAGGGCGACAGCGCCATGAACTGGTGTAGGTCGGCCCGCAGCCCGATCGCCCAGTCGATGTCCTCCTCGATGTTGTCCCGGGTGTGATGGTCGAGGAACAGGATCGACGAGCCGATGACCTTGATGCCCTTGGCGCGCAGCTGCCCGATCACCTCGCCCACGTCGGCTCGGGAGTTCTTGCCGTACTCGCTGCGGCGCGACTCGGCGCCGACCCAGATCACGTCCACGCCGAGCCGGACCAGGAAGTCGACGCCCAGCTCGACGACGTTCTCGGCCGAGGAGAAGATGATGAAGGTGTAGGGTCGGCCCGCGCGGGTCATCTGCTCCAGCAGCTCCCGCGCCACGTGGCGCTGCTTGAGGAAGTTCTCGTCCTCGATCATGAAGTGCCGGGCGCCCGGATAGAGCTTCTCCTGCGCCCGCAGCGCGTCGAACAGCTCGCGCCCGGTGGCCAGGAACGGGATGTAGCGCCGCCGGTACTTGTGCGAGGTGTGGCAGAAGTCGCAGCCGTTCGGGCAGCCGACGCCGGGGAACACCGAGGAGGCGATCGTCCGCTGCCGGTAGCCGTAGACGTACAGGTCCTGCGGGCCCGAGAACACGCAGCCCTCGACCGGCGCCTCGGGGTCGTCGCCGAAGTACTCACGCAACCAGCGGATCCCCTCGCCGTGGCACACCGCGTCGTGGGGCACGATCTCGTCGAGCCCGGGGGCGACCGTGCCGGCCCCGCCGAGCAGGATCTTGATCCCGGGATGGTGCTCGCGCACGTGGTGCGCCATCCGTCCCGCCCGGTAGGCGTTGGCGCCGATGAACGAGATGCCGACGTGGGTGTACCCGTTGCGCAGCTCGGCGGTGAACTCGTCCCACGACGGGAAGTCCAGCACCACCGAGGGAACCGAGACGTTCCGCGCCAGCAGGTACAGCGCGTAGCTGTAGGTCCCGCGGACGCGCGGGGAGTGCACGCCCTGCTCGCGCGTGATCTGGTTGTTCAGCAGCTCCATCTGCATCCCGGTCGGCTCGTTGTAGTCGTCCTTGACCCCGTACGGACCGAACACCGAGACCAGGAGCAGCCGGCGCTCCGGCACGCTGCGCCTCCCCCCGCGGCACCGCGTAGCGGGCCGGGAACGCGCTACTCGTACCGACGACTCGGGCCCAGGTCAACCGGAGCAACGGAATCGTTTTGGTCCTTTTGGGGCAGCTACAGCGTGAACGGCAGCACGAAGATCAGGTAGATCCCGCCCAGGATCAGGACCCACTTCAAGACCTGGTAGGCGGCTTCGCTGCGCTGCCGGATGCGCTTGCCGGCCACGCGCACGTAGTAGGCCACGCTGAAGATCCGGTTCAGGATCCCGACCTGCTCGGTGTCCAGGTTGCTGGTCTTGGTCGCCTTGGCCAGGTAGCGCACCACGAACTGGTTGAGCCAGGCCACCGGGCGCCAGCGCAGCGGGCGCATCACGTCGCAGAAGAAGATGATCCGCGGCTGGTCGGTGTCGTTGACGGCGAGGTGGATGTAGGTCTCGTCGAACGCGATGTGCTCGCCGTCGCGCCACGAGTAGGGTTGCCCGTCGATCTCGATCCGGCAGGCGTCGGAGTTGGGCGTGATCAGCCCGAGGTGGTAGCGCAGCGAGCCGGCGAACGGGTCGCGGTGCTTGACCAGCTTGCTGCCCGGGGCGAGCAGCGTGAACATCGCCGCGTTGATCGACGGCATCTCGCGCAGCAGCGCCACCGTCCGCGGGCACAGCTCGACCGCCGAGGGATGGAAGTCGTCGTACCACTTGAGGTAGAAGCGCTTCCAGCCCGAGCGGTAGAACGAGTTGAAGGCCAGGTCGTTGTACTTCCGGGCGCCCTGCACGTAGCCCGCGTCGTACAGCTGCCGCACCTCGTCGCGGATCGTCTCCCAGTTCTCACGCAGCCGCTCCAGCTCGGGAAAGTGCCTGGAGTCGATGACCGGCGTCGTGGGCACCCGCGAGGCCAGGTACATCAGCGTATTGTAGGGCGCCATCAGCGTCGAGTGGTCGGTGAGCTGGCGCATGAACGGATGCCGCACGCGACCGCGGTAGTGGATGTACAGCGCCGAGGCGACGAACACGTACAAAATCACCAGCGGCGGTGAGAGGAAGATGTTCCACACGGCCCGGCCCTCTCGCGGGGCGGGGAGCCCCGTTCGATTGGGCGGATTCTCGCACCGCTCCGGGAGCGGCTAGCGGGGACGGGGGCCGCGGCGAGGGCCGTCCACAGTCGCCGCGCGCGGACCAGGCCCGGGACATCGCGGCGCGGGCGGGCCGCGCCGCCCCGCGCGTCGAACAGCGTCACGATCATCGGGCTCATCAACCGCGAGAACGCGCGCCACAGCGGCGCCAGGTACGAGCGCCCGCGCTCCAGTCGGCCCAGCCGCGACTCGGCGCCGTAGACCGCGCGCGAGGTGTGGACCGAGAACAGCACGCACCCGGGTCCCTGCTCGTGGTCCGGCCCCAGCCGCCCCAGCCGCCACAGCAGGCCCGCCGACACGTCCAGCACCTCCCGGGAAGCCGCGCCGACCCTGACCGGCAGGTCCAGGCACCCGCCCACGAACTCCTCGCCCGAACCGAGCGCCAGCCCCACCCGGCCGTCGGCGTAGACGCCGGCCGTGATCCGGGCCGCGTCGCGGCCCAGCTCCATGGTCACGGCTTCCAGCCGGCCGCGCCCGATCATCCCCGCCATGGCGTAGAAGCTCTGCATCCCGGTCCTCGCGGAACGGTTCCCGGACCCCTCATCGGCCAATCCGGCCGGGGACTTGAGGCCGGATGCTGCGCGCCTGCAGCGTGAACTTCGGACGCCGCCGCCGGCGCGCCAGGGGCGACCCACAATGGAATCTGAAGCGAGGTGCCCCATGAAGCGTCTTTCTCGTTCCGTAGCCGATCCGTCGATCCCGACCGCCTCGATGGCCGACATTGCCTTCTTGCTGATCATCTTCTTCATGGTCACGAGCGTTTTCGCGGCGACGAAGGGGCTCGAGATGAGCCTGCCGACCGACGAGCCACCGGCCGCGGACCGCCCGCCGGAGGAGGCGATCTTCATCCACGTCCGGCCCGACGGCGTGCTCGTGGACTGCCGGCCGATGCGGACGGACGAGATCCGCGCTTACATCGATCCCGTCCTGGCCCGGAACCCGAACAAACCGGTCATCCTGTACACGGAATCGGAGGCCGCGTACCGCGACATGGTGCAGGTCTACGACGTGCTCGTCGACGGTCACCGTCCCCCGAACATCTTCCTGCCGACCAGGAGCGACATCGAGGCCTACGCGGCGATGTTCGGCGAGAATCCCCTCGCGACCGCCTGCCGCTGAGCCTTCCCGGTCCCCTGTACCGCCCGCTGTTGCGGGCCAGCCCGATCCGGCGTAGAACAACCGGTCACGGCCGGCGGCAAAGCCCGGCCGCGGGGGGATCCCGATGACCGGTTCGACGACGACGAGAGGGGTGCGTGTCCTGGGGACGCTGGCGCTGGCGGCGGCGCTGCTGCCCTGGGCGGGCCTGCGGGCCGAGGGGGACGACCCCGACGACCGCACGGGCGGCGAGGGCGACCGCGTCCAGCGGCGGACCGAGTGGTTCTACGACTCGCGGCGCGCGGGGACGCTGTCCGGCGTGGAGATGGCGGCGCGCTGGCGGGCGGCGGTGGCCGAGACGCGCGCGGCGATCGAGCTGCAGCGGTTGCGGCGCCTCGACATGCCCGAGTCGACCCACGACACCTGGATCTCCAAGGGACCCTCGCCCTCGGGCTTCGGCGGCTGGACGTTCGGCGACATCTCGGGCCGCGTGGCGGCGCTGGCGGCCGACTGGGGCGGCGGCATCCTCTACGTCGGCACCGCTTCCGGGGGGCTGTGGAAGTCCGTCGACGACGGGGCGTCGTGGACCAGCATCTTCGACCAGGCGGGCACGATGACGATCGGCGCCGTCACGGTCGATCCGAACGACCCGTCGACGCTGTGGGTCGGGACGGGCGAGAACAACCAGGGCTGCGAGTCGTACTTCGGGCTGGGCCTGATGCGCAGCACCGACGGCGGTGCGACCTGGGAGCTCAGGAACGGCAGCGGCGCGAACACGCTGGACGACCTGGCCAGCTTCGCCAGCATCGACGTCGACCCCCGCGACTCCAACCGGCTCGTCACCGGCGGCCGCATCCGCGGCTGCGCCGACGGCAGCGCGCAGGCCGGCGCGATCTACACCAGCGACGACGCCGGGCTGACCTGGACCAACCGGCTGGACAACGTCTCGATCTACGAGATCCAGCGCGACCCCCAGGTCTTCGACACGCTGTGGGCGGCGACCTCGGACGGCATCTACCGCTCGACGGACAACGCCGTGAGCTGGACGCTCCAGACCAAGTCGCAGCTCCCCAACATCGGCGTCGGCCGCACCGAATTGGCCATCGCGCCGGGCAACGGCAACGTGGTCTACGCGCTGTTCCAGTCCGCCGGCTTCTGGCGCACCCGGAACGGCGGGAAGAAGTGGACCGCGATGTCCTACGGCAATCAGGCCTGCGACGGGCAGTGCTCCTACAACATGGTGGTGCGCGTCGATCCCACCGACGCCGACGTGGTGGTCCGCGGCACCGTGCACGTGTTCCGCTCGGTCAACGGCGGCGGCAACTGGACCGACCTCTCAAACAACTGGGGCTCGGCGCAGAAGGTGCACCAGGACACCCACGTGCTGCTGTTCGATCCCGACAACCCCGGCACGTTCTACGTCGGCAGCGACGGCGGACTGTGGAAGACCACCGACAACGGCACCACGTTCGTGAACAAGAACGGCAACCTCAACGTGACGCAGTTCTACGCCGTCGGGGTGCACCCCACCGATCCCGACACGATCTGCGGCGGCGCCCAGGACAACAGCTCGCTGGCCCGCAACACGGCGAGCGACCGCTGGGAGCTGCAGGTGGCCACCGGCGACGGATTCGTGTGCCAGTTCAACCCCGCCGACCCCAGCTACGCCTACGCCACCTCGTACCCCAGCGGCGGGCGGCCCTCGATCTACCGCTCGACGGGCGGCGTGTTCGGCTCGTTCTCCAGGATCACCAACGCCGGCAGCGGCATCGAGAGCGGCCGGGCCAACTGGGTCACGCCGTACCTGCTCGATCCCGTTTCGCCCAGCGTGCTGTACGTGGGCACCGAGCGCGTCTACCGCTCGCTGGACCACGGCACGAGCTGGGCGCCGGTCGGCCCGGCGGACCTGACCGGCGGTTTCGGCAACATCAAGGCGCTGGCGATCAACCGCAACAGTCCCGCGGTGCTGTTCGCCGGCACGACCGACGGCAAGGTCTGGCGCAGCAGCGACGGCGGCGACACGTGGGCCGACATCACCGCCGGCCTGCCGTCGCGCGAGATCAACGACGTGGCCGCCGACCCGTTCGATTCCGACCGCGGCTTCGCGGTGGTGGGCGGGTTCGGCACCGCGCACGTCTGGGAATGGACGGCCTCCGGCGGCTGGACCCCGCGCGACACCGGGCTGCCCGACGTGCCGACCAACACCGTGCTGCTGCGCAACTCGCAGAACGTGTTCGTCGGTAACGACGTCGGCCTGTTCCGCAGCATCGACGGGGGCGCGACCTTCGAGCCCTACATGGACGGGCTGCCGCAGGGGCTGGTGGTGACCGACCTGCGCTACAACGAGACGCTGGACATGCTCACCGCGGGGACCTACGGCCGCGGAGCCTGGCAGGTCACGGTGGGCTCGATCGGCGGCGGCACGCCTCCGGGCGTCGTGCCGGGGACCACGCTGTTCACGTTGCTGCCGGGCGGCGAGGTCCAGGCCGACTGGCCCGATGCGTGCAACAGCGGCGCGCTGCCCGGCCAGGCCTACTCGATCCAGGCCGGTGACCTGGACCAGCTCCACGGCGCCGGGGTCTACACCCACGCGCCGCTGGACGGCGATTGCGCGCGCACCTCGCCGGCGGTGTTCACGCCGGGCCCCGGGAACGAGTACTACCTGGTGGTGCCCAACGACGGCGGGCGCGAGGGCGGAGCAGGGGACGACTCGACGGGGACGCCGCGGCCGCAGATCAGCGCCGCCTGCGGCAACCGCGAGGTCGACGCCTGTCCCTGATCAGACGCCCCCGGCGTGACGCTCGATCCAGGCCTCGGTCTCGGGCAGCGACGAGCCCTGGACCGTCATCCGGTACCACGTCTCGAGGTTGAGCAGCATCCAGATCTTCCAGTTGTGGTCGACCTGGCGGCGCCGGTGCTCCTCGAGGATGCGCAGCATGTACTCGCGATCGAAGATGCCGTCCCGGGCCAGGCTCGAGTCCTCGAACACGCCGAGCAGGAACGGGTGCAGCTTGACCGCGAACCAGTAGGCCAGCGGAAACCGGAAACCGCGCTTCTTGCGTCGGGCGATCGAGGCCGGCAGCAGGCGCTCGGCCAGCTTGTACCAGATGTAGCGGGACTTCTGCCCGCGCACCTTCATGTTCAGCGGGAACGTGGCCAGGGTCTCGACCAGCTCCTTGTCCACCAGCGGCGAGCGCACCTCCAGCCCGTGCACCATGCCCATCCGGTCGACCAGCATCAGCAGGTGCTCCGGCAGGCGCGTGCAGTAGTCGGTGTAGACCATGCGCTCGATCGGGTGCTCGGCGTCGCTCTCGTAGAAGCGGTCGGCGATCTCGCGGGCCGCGCTGCCGGGCTCCACGCCGCGGCGGGCCTCCGCCGTCAGCAGCAGCTCCTTCTCGGCCTGGCTGAAGCGGAAGAACGAGACCGCCTCGGCCAGCCGCTCGCCGAGGCCGCGCTGCCCGGACATCCGCTCGAACCAGCGCAGCTTCATCTTCAGGCTGTTGTAGCCGAAGCTGGCCGGGATCGCGTTGATCAACGGGGCCACGATCGCGCGCCGGATCGGGCCGGGCACCATCGAGTAGTACCGTGTCAGCAGCACCCCGCGGTAGCGGTCGCAGCCCGCGAACAGCTCGTTGCCGCCGTCGCCGCCGAGGGCCACCTTGACGTGCGCGGCCGCCAGGCGCGAGGCGGTGAAGAAGCTCGCCGCCACCGGGTCCGACGGCTCGTCGAGCCCGTGGATGATCGCCGGGATGGCCCGGATCAGGTCGGTGTCGGCCTGCGCCTCGACCTGCCGCGTACCGAACGTCTCCGCGACCAGTCGTGCGTGCGGGATCTCGTCGAACTCCTTCTCGGCGAAGCCGATCGAGAACGTCGGCACCGGGTCGCCGGAGGCGCGGGCCATCATCGCCACGATCAGGCTCGAGTCGAGACCGCCGCTCAGGAACGCCCCCGACGACCCGTCCGGGGTCATGTGGACGGCCACCGTCTCCTCGAACTTGGCCTCGAGCCGCTCGATGTAGTCGTCGTGAGACAGGCGTTGCTTGCGGGCGAAGGAGAGCTTCCAGTGGCGGGACGTGGAGATGCCGCCGTCGCGGTCGCGCACCAGCCAGTGCGCGGGTGGCAGCTTCCTGATCCCGCGCACCATCGTGCCGCTGCCGGGAATGAAGCGCATCGAGAGGTAGCGGTCGAGCGACTCCAGGTCGAGCTCGGGTGACGCGGGCAGCGCCGCGATCAAGGCCTTGATCTCCGAGGCGAAGTAGAACCCCGTCGCCGTCTCGGCGTAGAACAACGGCTTCTGGCCCAGGTGGTCGCGGGCCAGGACCAGCCGTCGCGCGCCGGCGTCCCAGATCGCGAACGAGAAGTGGCCGCGCAGCCGCGCGACGCACTCCGGTCCCTCGCGTCGGTACAGCCGGATCAGCAGCTCGGCGTCGCTGTTCTGGTCCAGCGCGCGCCCGTCGCGCTCCAGCTCCCGGCGCAGCACCTCGCCGTTGTAGATCGCGCCGTCGATGACCGCCTGGACGTCACCCGTCTCGTCGGCGACGGGTTGGCGCGCCTCCTCGGCGCCGCGCGTACGCAGCAGCCGGCAGCCGAGCGCGATGCCCGCGCCGGTGTGGAGCCCCACGTCGTCCGGACCGCGGTGCACCAGCGCCTCGGACATGCGCTCCAGCTCGCGTCCGTCGTCCGTGCTCTCGCCGATTCTGCCGAAGATGCCGCTCAAGGCTTCGAGGTTCCCCCGCGCTGGACCGGTACGGATTCTACTAGGCTCCACGAGAACCTCGGTCGGCGGGTCCCGGAATGCAAACGCCGCGTGCGGTCCGCGCTTGTCCCGGGGGGCCGTTTCGGCGTAGATTGGCCACGCCGCATTGCCAACCAGCGCTTCTCGTCGACCTGGGCCGCGCCGCGCCGCGCCCCGGGATCGGAGGTAACCCGCGATGCGCCGGCCCCTCATCGTTCCGTTGCTACTTGCGCTCGCGGCCTGCGGGTGTGCGGACGAGCGGGAAGCGGCGCGCTTCGGCCGTTACTGGTTCAGCTCCGAGACCGGCCCCTGGATGCCCGAGGCCGACCTGCCCAAGCGACCCCAGCAGCGACCGGGCATGGTGATCTGGGAGCTGAGCCGCTACCCGGACGCCGCGGCCACCCCCGAGCAGCAGCAGGCGGCGCGGGACCTGATCGAGCGCTGTTTCGAGAGCGCCGAGCGGCACGGCTGGTTCGACTTCGCCCAGGGCGAGCGCGACGGATACGAGCTGATGTACGCCGACGACGTGCACTACGCGAACCGCGAGTTCATCCTCGACGACGCGCTGCTCGATCCCGAGCGCCCCGAGTTCCTGATGTACTACCCGACCCCCGAGGGCCGGAAGCTGGCCGGCTTGATGTTCCTGGTCCGCGAGCCCCGCGAGCAGGGACCGCAGATCGGCGGCCCGCTGACGGTGTGGCACTACCACGTCTGGGCCCGGCCGGGCTGCCTGATGGAGAACCTGCTGCTGATCGGCAAGGCCGACGGAACGGGAGCCTGCGAGGCGGGCGTGCCCTCGTCCCGCACCCCCGAGATGATGCACGTCTGGCTGCTCGACCACCCCGGCGGTCCGTTCGCCACCGAGATGTACCTCGACGCCGGGGTGTTGCCGCGGCTGCTGGCGCAGCGGCAAGCAGAACGGGGCTACTGAACCGGTGCGCGCGGCGTTGCGGCACGGTGCGGCAACGGGCCTCCTGCTGACGGCCCTGGCGGCCTGCGGCGGTGGCCGGCCCGTCGAGGAGTCCACCGGCCCGGAACCGTCGTCACCGCTGGTCAACGGCTGCCTCGCCGCGACCGCCACCGACGCGCGGGGCCGGCCCGAGGTCGAGATCCGCTTCGGCGGGATGACGGCCTACGCCTACGACCCCGCGTGCGTCACCGTCAGCGCCGGCACGCGGCTCACGTTCGTGGGCGATTTCGTGACGCATCCGCTGGCGCCCGGCCGGATCTTGCGCGGGATGCCCGCACCGCTCGGCGAGACCCCGATCCGGCAGACCGAGACCGGCGAACGCGCGAGCTTCGACGTGACCCGGCCCGGGGCCTACGGGTTCTTCTGCGACATCCACGTCGCCGAGGGGATGATGGGGGCGGTGTTCGTCGAGGAGTAGCACCCGCCCCGCCTCCGAACCCCAACCTTTGCGGTCGCTTGAGTCCTGTTGTCCCCCGGGCGCTGTCCCGGGTGCGGGTTCTATAGTGCCGCGTGCCGGCGGAGTTCCGGGCCGGGGCGGAACATCCGGCAGGAGGTGCAACATGAGACGCTCGTGGATACTCCCGGCACTCATCGCGATCGCCGCCGTGGCGCTGCTGATCCAGGCGGCGCCGGGTGAACGGCCCGACAAGCAAGAGCTGACGTTCAACCAGGCGGCCAGGAGCGGCGTGGAGCTTTACGCCGAGGCCTGCGCCTCGTGTCACGGGATCGACGGCAGCGGCGGCGGCCCGGCGGCGCCGGCCCTGGCGACGCCGGTCCCCGACCTGACGCGTCTGGCCCAGCGGCACGAGGGCGTGTTCCCCGAGGACGCCGTACGGCGCTCGATCACCGGCGAGGCCGGGATCCTCGCGCACGGCGACCGCGAGATGCCGGTCTGGGGCAGGATCTTCCGCGACATCCGCCCGGACTGGAAACCGGCGCGCCGTGACGGTTTTTCCCGACAGCGGATCGATGACCTGACCGGGTACCTGAGCACGATCCAGGTCGGGCCCGGGAACTAGGGGATTCCCATCGCATCCCGTTCGTGGCAAGATCCGCGGATCGGGCCGGAGCCTTCGCCCCGGCGTAACCGCTCTGGGGGTCTTGACCATGATCAGGTGCATCCACGGATTCGTCGAGTCGTTCCGCACGTGGCGTCGCGGGGGCTGGTTCGCCGTCGTCGCCCTGCTGGTCGGGCTGGCGCTCGTCCCGCTGCCGGCCGTCCAGGCCGAGGAGCCGACCCCGGCAGGCGAGGAGGAGCAACAGGAAGAAGCCGAGAAGAAGCCGGCCAAGTCGAGGTACGAAGAGGTCGTGACCGTCACCGGCACCCGCTTCGAGGGCCGCACCGCGATCGACACGCCGGCCCCGGTGGACGTGATCGGGGCCGACGCGATCAGGAGCACCGGGGCCACCGAGACCGGCAAGATCCTGCAGCTGCTGGCTCCTTCGTTCAACTTCTCCAGCACGACGATCAGTGACGGCACCGACATCATCCGGCCGGCCACCCTGCGCGCGCTGGGGCCGGACCAGGTGCTGGTGCTGGTCAACGGCAAGCGCCGCCACCAGCAAGCGCTGATCCACCTCCAGCAGACGATCGCCCGGGGCTCGGCGGGCTACGACATCAACGCGATCCCGGCCTCGGCGATCGAGCGCATCGAGGTGCTCCGCGACGGAGCGGCGGCGCAGTACGGATCGGACGCCATCGCCGGCGTGATCAACATCATCCTCAAGGACCAGACCGGCACCACCGACGTCACCGTCGAGGGCGGCCAGCACTTCGAGGGCGACGGCACGATCCTGCTCGTCGGCGCCAACACCGGGTTCGCGATCGGCGACGACGGCTACGCGAACTTCACGGTCGAGTACCGCGACCGCGAGGAGACCAACCGCGCCGGCCCGGCGACCACCAACCTGCTCGGGTGGTACGATCCGATGGACTTCGCCAACGGCTGCGAGGTCGACGCCAGCCAGTGCCGGCGCTTCCTGCGCATCGGCGACGCGGACTCCGAGAACATCTCGCTGATGGTCAACTCCGCGCTCCCGGTGGGCGAGGGCGAGTTCTACTTCTTCGGCGGCTACGCCAACCGCAAGGGCAACTCCTCGGGGTTCTACCGCGGACCCCTGGACAACCGCACGGTGCCGGACATCTACCCCAACGGGTTCCTGCCCACGATCGTCACCGAGCCGACCGACACCTCGATGGCGCTGGGGTACCGCGGCGACCTGCCCAACGACTGGAGCTACGACTTCTCGCTGAACTGGGGCATGAGCGAGTTCAAGTTCCGCGAGGAGAACACGGTCAACATCAGCTACTGGTACGAGCCGATCGACCCCAACGACCCGAACAGCCCGTTGTTCATGGCCTCGCCGACCTCCGCGGACACCGGGACGCTGACGTACGACCAGCTCTCGGCGAGCTTCGACCTGACCGGCGTGGTGAACTGGAACGTGGGCAGCGGACCGCTCTACGTGGCCGCCGGTGTGGAGTGGCGGCAGGAGGGCTACCAGATCGAGGCCGGCGATCCCGTCTCCTACCAGTACGGCCGCACCAACGACCCCAGCATCGACATCTTCGGCCAGACCGGCGATACGGCGCCGATCGGGACGCAGGGCTTTCCGGGCTGGTCGCCGCGTGAGGCCGTCGACGACGACCGCGACAACATCGGCATCTACGTCGACGCGGAATCCCAGTTCGCGGAGCGGTTCCTCGCCGGCGCCGCGCTGCGCGTCGAGGACTACTCCGACTTCGGCAGCACGATCAACGGCAAGCTGTCGGGACGCGTCGAGCTGAGCGACGCCGTCTCGGTGCGCGCCACCGCGTCGACCGGGTTCCGGGCCCCGGGCGTCCAGCAGGCGTTCTTCAGCCAGCGCTCGACCAACCTCCGCAACGGCGTGCTGACCGACACGCTGACCGCGCGCCAGGGCAGCGCGCTGACCCAGGCCTTCGGCGTGCCGGCGCTGGACGAGGAGACCTCCGTGAGCGTCTCGCTCGGGTTGGTCGCCAAGCCTTCCGACAAGTTCCACGTCACGATCGATCTGTACCGGATCGACATCGACGACCGGATCATCTTCTCCAGCGAGATCGGCCCCGAGAATCCGCCCGGGGGTTGTGGTGATCCCCCCGACCCGAACATCTGCCCGATCGCCGCGATCCTGGCACCGTTCAACGTGGGTCAGGTGCAGTTCTTCACCAACGCCATCGACACCGAGACCGAGGGGCTCGACATCGTCGGTGTCTACACCACCGACTTCGCCAACGGATCGGACCTCGCGATCGAGGGCGCGTTCCACTTCAACGACACCAAGGTCGCCGCGCGCCGTTCGTCGTCGGCCGTGCTGCCGGCGAGCGTGCTGTTCGACCAGACGCAGGTCACGCTGATCGAGGAGGGTCAGCCCGCCGAGCACTTCACGGTCGCCGGGACCTACGGGATCGCCGGTTGGTCGGCCAACCTGCGCCTGAACTACTTCGGCGAGGTCTCCGGCCAGGGGTTCACCGGCGTCAAGCAGACCTGGGACGGCAAGCTGCTGACCGATCTCACGATCACGGCCCCGCTGGCCGAAAACCTCACCCTGACCTTCGGGGGCACCAACATCTTCGACGAGTTCCCGGACAACTGGGACCCCAACAACGCCTTCCCGTTCCCGCAGCTCGGATTCGTGTACGGGTGGGAGACGCTGCCCTTCGGTGTCAACGGCGGCTACTACTTCGCCCGGCTGAACTACCGCTTCGACCACTCGCGCTAGTCCGTGAAGTCCCGGCAGGGCCCCGCGGCCCTGCCGGGCTCCACTTCCCCGGCCGCCCCAGCCTGCCACCCGCCTGCGGCACCCCTCGAGTTGCGCGCCGGGCCCCGATGCTGTGTTATAAAACGAGCAAGGTTTTGATCGTCCAAAAACGAGGTTTCCCCATGCGCGTGCTGCTCGTCAACCCGCGGTTCCCCGACTCCTACTGGAGCGGCCGTCACTCGCTGTCGTTCGTCGGGCGGAAGTCGCTGCTGCCTCCGCTGGGCCTGGTCACCGTGGCGGCGCTGTTGCCGCAACGGTGGAGCTTCCGGCTGGTCGACCTCAACGTCGAGGGGCTCTCCGACGAGCAGATCCGCGGGGCCGACGTGGTGATGCTGACCGGGATGCTGGTCCAGAAGCCTTCGCTGCACGAGACGCTGGCGCGTTGCCGCGCTCTGGGCGTGCGAACGGTGGTCGGTGGACCCTACGCCACCGCGCTGCCCGAGGAGCTGGCCGACGCCGCCGATCACGTCGTCGTCGGCGAGGGCGAGGACGTTTTGCCCGTGCTGGCCGCGGAGCTCGAGGCCGGGCGCGCGCAGCCGTGTTACCGCGAGGAGGGCAAGCCCGACCTGTCCCGGGCCCCGGTGCCGCGCTTCGACCTGCTGGAGCCACGGCACTACCACCAGATGTGCGTCCAGTACTCGCGCGGCTGCCCGTTCACCTGCGAGTTCTGCGACATCATCGTGATGTACGGCAGGAAACCGCGGACCAAGACCGCCGCGCAGATGACGGCCGAGCTGGAAGCGATCCTGGCCACCGGATTCTCCGGCGACGTGTTCTTCGTCGACGACAACTTCATCGGCAACAAGAAAGCCGTCAAGCAGATGCTGCCCGAGCTCGCGGACTGGCGCCGCCGCACGCGGGCGCCGCTCGAGTTCTACACCGAGGCGTCGATCAACCTTGCCGACGACGATCGGCTGGTCGATCTGATGACCGAAGCCGGTTTCACCTCGGTGTTCGTGGGTATCGAGTCGCCGTCGGCGGAGTCGCTGAAGGAGACCAAGAAGCTGCAGAACCTCAAGCGCGATCTGGTCAGCCAGGTGCACGGCCTGCTCGAGCGCGGGCTCGACGTCTGGGCCGGGTTCATCCTCGGCTTCGACAGCGACGGTCCCGACATCTTCGACCGGATGACCCGGTTCATCCAGTCCGCGGCGATTCCCTACGCGATGGTCGGCATGCTGGGCGCGTTGCCCAACACGCCGCTGTACCACCGGCTGGAGCGCGAGGGCCGGCTGCGGCCGGAGCAATCCGGCGACCAGTTCGGGCTGACCAACGTGATCACCAAGCTGCCGGTGGCGCAGATGATCGCCGGTTACCGCAAGGTGCTCGAAACGGTCTACCACCCCGAGGTGTACTTCGAGCGCTGCCGGGCCAACCTGGCGCGGTGGAAGCCGGCGCCGGGATCGATGCGCCGGCTGCGCGGACGCGACCTGCTGGCGGCGGCCCGGGCGATGGTCGGGCAGGGGGTCCGCGGGCCGTACCGCCGGGCCTACTGGCGGTTCCTGCGCTGGGTGGCGCAGCACCATCCGGCCAAGCTGAGCCGCGCCATCGCCCAGGCGGCGGCGGGTCACCACTACATCACCTACACCCGCGAGGTGGTCATCCCGACGCTGACCCGGAAGGCCGAGGAGCTGCCGCCGGCGCCCGTCGCCGTCCCCTGCGTGAACTAGCCTTCCCGGGTTGCCGCGGCAAGGGCGGCGCCCCGGCGCTTCGGCTCCGGGCTTTGTTTCGGGTGGTATGCTGGCCCGAATGGGCGCCAGGTCGAGCCGCTGCAACGTCGCCGTCGACACGGATCGGCTGGCGGTGTTGCCCGTCGCCGGCACGGGCGAGCTGTCTCACGTGCGGCGCTCGCGCCACGCCCGCTGGCGCGCGGCCACGCTGGTCGGCGTGCACCTGCTGTTCGCCGCGCACGTGACGCACTGGCTGGTGGCGGGGCGCACCCTCTCGCCGGTCGAGCCGTCCGAGAGCATGTACACGATCGAGCTGGGCTACCTCAACGCCGGGTTCGTGTTCTTCGCCGTGACGCTGCTGGCGACGCTGATCTTCGGCCGCTTTTTCTGCGGCTGGGGCTGCCACCTGGTCGCCGTCCAGGACCTCTGCGGCTACCTGATGAAGCGGCTGGGCATCCGGCCGCGTCCGTTCCGCTCGCGCCTGCTGGCGTTCGCCCCGCTGGTGGTCGCGCTGTACATGTTCGCCTGGCCGACGGTGCGACGGCTGGTGGCCGGCGAGCCGCGGGCCTTCGACCGCTTCACCAACCACCTGGTCACCGCGGGTTTCTGGGACACCTTTCCCGGGCCGTGGTTCGCCGTGCTGACGCTGCTGACCTGCGGCTTCGCCGCGGTGTACTTCCTCGGGGCCAAGGGGTTCTGCACCTACGGCTGCCCCTACGGGGCGTTCTTCGGCGGCCTCGACCGCCTCTCCCCGGGCCGGATCCTGGTCACCGACGGTTGCGAGCAGTGCGGGCACTGCACGGCGACCTGCACCTCGAACGTCCGCGTGCACGAGGAGGTGCGCCGCTACGGCATGGTCGTCGACCCCGGCTGCATGAAGTGCACCGATTGCGTCAGCGTCTGTCCGAAACACGCGCTGTACTACGGCTTCGCGACGCCGGCGCTGCTGCGGCGGGTCCCCGCGGCCCTGCGCCCGAAGCGCCGTTTCGATCTCGGCCTGGGCGCCGAGGCGGCGCTGGCGGCGGTCTGCGTCGCGGCGACGCTGGCGTTCCGCGGCCTGTACGACGGTCCGCCGCTGTTGATGTCGGTGACGCTGGGCGGGCTGACGGCGTTCGCCACGTTCAAGCTCTGGCAGCTCGTACGCCGGCCGACGGTGCGGCTGCAAAACCTGACGCTCAAGCTTACGGGCCGACTGCGGCCGGCCGGCCGCGTGTTCGCCGGACTCGCGGCGGTGTGGCTCGCGCTCACCGTCCACAGCGGGTTCGTCCAGTGGCACCGCGCCTGGGGGGCCTACCACCTGAACCGCACGGAGGCCACGCGAGCCGACGTGCTGGCCGGCACCCCGGGCGCCGGCGGGCGGCTCTCCGAGCGGCACCACCGCGCCGTGGAGCGGTCGTTCCGGCATTTCACGATCGCGGAGCGCTGGGGGCTGGCCGCCGTGCCGGAGATCGAGCTCGGACTGGCCTGGGGCCACCTGCTGCGCGACGAGCCCGGGCGGGCCGAGCGCCGGATCCGCGAGGCGGTCGCGCTGACGCCGTCCAGTCCGGCGCAGCACGACAACCTCGTCGAGCTGCTGCTCGCCCGGCAGCGGATCCCCGAGGCGATCGCGGCGCTGCGCGACAAGCTCGAGCGCGCCGGGCCGAGCGCCGCGGACCAGCTCCGCCTGGCCGACCTCTTGGCCGGCAGTGGGCGCCTCGCCGAGTCCGTGGAGCCGTACACCGCTGCCCTGGCGCTGGCTCCGGACCGCGCGGAGGCCCGCTACAACCTCGGCGGCGCGCTGCGGCGTCTCGGGCGTCACGAGGAGGCGATCGGGCAGCTCCGCATCGCTCGCGACCTGCTGCCGGACGATCCCGATCCCTGCGTCGAGCTGGGTCTCGCGCTCGAGGCGACCGGCGACCTCGCGGGAGCGCTCGAGGCGTACCGTCGTGCGGTGGAGCTGGATCCGCTGAGCCCGGAGTCGCGGTTGCACCTCGGTCCGTTGATCCAGCGGCTCGAGGGGTCGATGGCCGAGACGCCGACGGTCCCCGACGACCGTTCCCCGGCGGGACGTGCGACGAGGAGGTAGCGGCGAGACCCGTTGGACCGCAGCGGGAATTCGATGTATATCCCCCGTTCATGCCCGAACGCACCCCCACCGCCGGCCGCTTGCTGCTCGCGGCCCTGCTGCTCCTGGCCGCGGGGGTCGCCCAGGCGCAGAGCAACAACGAGTGCGACCAGCCCGGCGAGGAGCCGGACCTGATCCTCGGCGACATCCACCAGCAGGTCCGCCACGGCGCCAGCGGCGGCGTGACGGCGTTCTCCATCGGCACGGTCTCGTGCAACCTCGGCACATGCTGGGCCGAGTGGTTCGGGTCGGACGCCCGGCACCCGGTGATCGCGCAGAACATGTTCCGGCTCAAGGACGGCCGCTTCGAGCAGATCGGCCAGAGCTGGCTCAAGCACGGCGTCAACGCGCTCAGCCAGGAGCTGTGCGAGACCGGCTGCATCCCGACCGTGGGCACGCACCTCGGCGTCAACTGCTCCGACCCCTACACCGCGAACTTCAACGGCACGCAGACCCGGCTCGGTCCCAAGTTCGAGGTCGACCCGGTGACGGGCACGTTCCCGTACCCGGCGACCGACCAGAGCCAGAGCGGGATCTCCACCTACAAGCGGCTCCAGGTCAGCAACGCCGATCTGGATCCGGCGCTCAACGCGGGGGCGCAGTACTTCGTCGAGGGACAGTACGTGTCGGCCGACGACTCGGCGGCGGGCAACCAGAACAACAACGCCTCGTGGCGGCCGGTGGACGTGTTCGGAGCCGGCAGCGTCTTCGATTTCGACCTCGCCGGCGTCACGCACCGCGAGGAGCCGGCGATCCTGGCCTGGCAGGACAGTGACCCGGCGGTGACGGTCTCGATCGTCGACGTGGCGGGCGACGGGAGGTTCTACGTCGCCTCGCGGGCCACGGACCTCGGCGGCGGCACCTGGCGCTACGAGTACGCGGTGCAAAACCTCAACTCGCACCGCGCCGCCCGCTCGTTCCGCGTCCCGGTGCCGTTCGAGGGGACGCTGACGAACCAGGGCTTCCACGACGTCGACTACCACAGCGGCGAGCCGTTCGCGGGCACCGACTGGAGCTTCACCCTCGACGCGGCCGGCGACCCGAACACGCTGAGTTGGTCCACCGACACCTTCGCCGTCGACCCCGACGCCAACGCGCTGCGCTGGGGCACGCTGTACAACTTCCGCTTCGACGTCGACGCGCCGCCGGTGAGCGGGGCGGTGACGCTGGGCCTGTTCCGCACCGGCGACCCGGCCGAGGTGCAGGCGGGCGCCACGGTGCCCGAGCTGTGCGACAACGACGGCGGCTGCGAGCTGGGAGAGAACAGTTGCCTCTGCGCCGCCGACTGCGGCGCCCCGCCGGCCGTCGAGCTCTCGTGCGGCAACCTCGCCGACGACGACTGCGACGGGCTGACCGATTGCGTCGACCTCGACTGCTGCACCGCGGGCGCCTGCGCCGGACTGGACGGCGACGGCGACGGCTTCGTGTCGTGCGACTGCGACGACGGCGACCCGGGGAACTGGCTCACGCCGGGCGAGGCACGCGACCTGACGCTGGCACACGACGCGATCGACGGGACCACGCTGAGCTGGACCCCGCCCGACGAGCCGGGGGCCAGCGCCGTGACCTACGACACGCTGCGCTCCGGCGTCCCCGACGACTTCGTGGGCGGGGCGGTGTGCGTGACGCCGCCCGACCCGGCGGCGACGACCAACAGCGACCCGGCCGATCCCGCCGCCGGCGCGCTGTTCCACTACCTGGTGCGCGCCCTCAACGGTTGTCCGGCCGGCGTGGGGACGTTGGGGAGCGATTCGAGCGGGACGGAGCGGGCCGGGGTCGCCTGTCCCTAGCAGCTCCGGATCCGGCCGGCTCTACGACCGCGCTGTCCTCGACGCCGCCCAGCCCCCGAGCGTGGTCAGCAGGTCTCCGCCGAGCGTCACGCCCCGCAGCGCGAGCGCCAGCGCCGAGGCGTGGGCCGCACCCAGTCGCGGCGCCAGCAGCAGCGTCAGCACGGCCTCGCGCACCCCGAGCCCGCCCGGAGCGCCGGGCATCAACGTCCCCGCCAGCCAGGCCAGGGCGTACGACCCGATGACGCGCGGCGCGGAGATCTCGAGCGCCGGCCACCCGGCCCACAGCAGGCCCAGCAGCAGGGCTCCGGTGCCGAACAGGAACGCGCCGTGCAGCGCCAGGCTCGGGACGAGCAGGCGCAGCGCCCGCCGCAGCGAGAGCACGGGCAACGCCCGCAGATGCCGCGCCGTCGACGCGGAACGGCGCAGCAGCCGGTCGATCACGGGCCACGCCAGGACTGCGCCGAGCGGTACCGCGACCAGCATCCACGGTGCGGGCAGCGAGGCCCCGTCGCGCGCGGCGGGGAGCGCGGCATGGATCGAGATCGTCGCCGCCGCGAGCAGCGTGCTGCCGGTCTCCATCACGGCCGACGCGACGAGGTTGGCGTGGCCGATCCCCAGGCGGCGGCCCAGCACCTGCCGGCTCGCGTAGTGCAGCACGTTGCCGGGCAGGTACTTGGCGATCTGCGAGCGGGCCCAGATCGCGTAGGCCGCCCGCAGCGTGGGGCGGCGCTCGTAGATTCCCAGCAGCCACCACCAGGCCAGCGTCAGCAACAGCGTCAACGCGGCGTAGGCCGGCGCCCCGACCAGCATCCCGGCGATCAACGGCCCGTCGGCAACACGGGCGCGCACCTCGCCGAGCTGTCCCGCGAACGTCCAGGCGACCCAGCCGATCGCCAGCATCGACACGGCCAGCGACGCCCCCGCGAGCCAGCGCCGCCGGGTCGTGACGGGCAGGTGGCCCGGGAACGTCTCGGGTGCGGTCACGGTGGCGTGGGCCCGACCCGCCCCAGCAGCATCGTCCACGGGAACGGTCGGCGCTCGGCGACGATCTCGAGACGCTTGCCGACGAGCCGGCGGATCGCGCGACGGCTGAAGTGCCGCAGGTGCCCGGGCGTGTTGCCCAGGCGCGTCACGTAGGCCCCGCGCGCCAGGTTCAGCAGCCGCCACAGCGGCTCCCAGGGCACGCTGACCAGCACGTGGCCGCGGCAGACCCGCTCCGCCTCGCGCAGCGCGCGGGCCGGCGACTCCAGGTGCTCCAGCACCTCGCACGCCACGACCAGGTCGAACTCGCCGTCTGCGAACGGCAGCTCGTAGGCCGAGGCGACGCGAAACTCGAGCGCCGGGTGCGCGGCGCGGGCGCGCTCCACCTCCGCGGCGCTGACGTCGGTGCCCAGGTAGTCCAGGTCCGACGCGTTACGGGCGCGGTCGGCGAACAGCGCCCCCGCGAGGTCGCCGGGGCCGCAACCGATCTCGAGCACGCGCCGCGGTCGCGCCAGCGCGGCCAACTCCCGCGCGTCGGACAGGAACCGCTCCATCAGCCGGCGGTGCAGGGGATTACGGGTGCGGTACTTGTCGTAGGTGTTGCCGGCGACGAACCCGGCCGGGGTGTCCATCACCGCTGTCCTTCCGGCCGCCGCCGTTCGAGGTAGCGCAGCTCCTCCAGCAGCCGGCGGTTGATCGCCAGCAGGTGGGCCACCGTGGCGATCGCCAGCATGAAGATCCCGCACACGACCAGCGCTCCGCCGACCACGACCGACTGCACGTGGCCGCGTCCCTCGCCGATCCAGGCGAAGTACAGGTAGCGCACCGCCAGCAGTACGCCCGGCGTCAGGAACGAAAACGCCAGTGCACCGAACAGCCGGATCGGGCGGTAGATCAGGTACACGCTGAACAGCGTGCGGGCGCTGCGCCACAGGTAGCCGGCGGTGCTGCGGATCAGGCGGCTCGGCCGCGTCGGGGCGTTGACGCCGATCGGAACGTTGGCCACCCGCAGGTTGGACAGCCCGGCCTGGATGATCGTCTCCAGGGTGTAGGTGTAGCCCGTGAACACGTTCAGCCGCAGCGCGGCGTCGCGCGTCATGGCGCGGAAGCCGCTGGGCGCGTCGCTGACCTCGGTCCGGCTGAGCGCGCGGACGACCCGGCTGCCCAGCCGTTGCAGCGCGCGCTTGAGCGGGGAGAAGTGCCGGATGGTGTCGATCGGCCGCGCGCCGACCACGATGTCCGCGTCGCCGTCGAGGATCGGTCGCACCAGCGCCGGCAGATCGCCCGCCGGGTACTGGTCGTCGGCGTCGGTGTTGACGATCACGTCCGCGCCCAGCTCGATCGCCGTCTTGAGACCGGTCATGAACGCGGCGGCGAGTCCCCGGTTGTGGTTGTGCCGCACCACGTGGTGCGCGCCCAGGCTGCGGGCCAGCCGGGCCGTGCCGTCGTCGCTGCCGTCGTCGATCACCAGGATCTCGACCGCGGCGAATCCCTCGACCTCGCGCGGCAGGGCCGCCAGGGTGCGCGGCAGCGTCTGCTGCTCGTTGTAGCAGGGAACCTGGATCACCAGCTTGAGCGGACGTCGCTCGGCCTGTGGCGCCGGGCGCTGCCAGATCGGCTCGGATAACGGCTTCACGACCGTTCTCCCGGAACCCGGTAGACGACGACGTTGCCGTAGCGGCCGACGGGCTCCAGGCCCTCCGCCAGCCAGTTCCGGAACAGCGTCCAGTCACCGGGCGCGAAACGCTCGGCGAACCCGTAGTGCTCGCGGAAGCGCGACAGCTCGCGGTAGTTCACGACCACGTGGGTGAAGCCGGCCAGCCTGCGATTGACCTCGTCCACCGAGCTCGCGCCGTCGATCAGCCGCGCGATGTCGGACCGGTCGTAGGCCGACGAGGCCAGCGCGGGTCGCGGCAGCAGCGCCACCCGGCCCTCGCCCACCAGCAGCACCCGCGCGTCCGCCGGCAGCTCCCGGGCCATGGCACGTCCCGCCGCGGCCAGGTGCAGCCGCGTGGCGTGCAGCTCTCCGCGCGACGGCCCGCCGAACAGCGTCATGTCGTACAGCGAGAGGTGCCGGCCGACGGCCCCGGCGAACGGGCCGGCCACCGCCAGCAGCAGCAGCAGCGGAGCGAGCGCGCGCATCGCGGGTCCCGGGACGACCCGGGACAGCGTGCGCGTGCCGGCCTCGATCACGGCCGCGGCGAACGGCGCCAGCGCCGCGAGCAGGACCAGCGCGTACCGCAGGTTCAGCGACGTGACGCACCACCCGGCATAGCTCACGGCCAGCACGACCAGCAGCGCCCCGCCGCCGCGCACGCGACGCCACAACGCGAGCCCCAGCAGGCCGAGCACCACGAACAACGCGTTGATCCCGCTCGGGTAGCCCAGTGTGTCGGAGCGGAACAGCAGATCGCCGAGCGCCAGCACGAACGCGGCCGGGCCGCGGTCGCCGAGCCCGCCGTGCGACACCTGTCCCGCCACCACGGCGGCGCTCTCGGCGCTCCAGTACCGCCCGCCGAACAGGCCGAAGAAGGCGGGGTAGACCGGGTTGCCGGTCAGGACCAGGCTGCGCAGCGTCCAGGCCAGGGGCAGCGCGAGCGTGACGGCGCCGATCACGGCGGCCCCGGCGAGGCGCCGGGTGAAACTCCCCGCGCGGTGGAGCGCTGCCGCGAGCGCGATCCCCGCGGCCGCCGGCAACGCCGAGTACTTGGCGCCCCAGGCCGCACCCGCCAGCAGGCCCACCGTCAGCGGCCGCTCGGCCCGCGTCGCCAGCAGCCGCTCGAGCGCCACCGTGAGCGCCAGCCCCACGAACAGGTCGTTGCCCGCGAACGCGCCCAGCGAGCCCGTCACGGGAGCGATCACCAGCAGCGCCGTCGCCGCCGCCGCCACTGCCGGTCCTCCGCCGTGGAGCGCCAGCCGCCACACCGCCCAGGCCCACAGACCCAGCGCGATCAGGTTCATCAGCTGCGGCCCGTTTCCGCCGCCCAGCGCCAGCGGCAGCACGTACAGCGCGTCCCAGCCCGCGGGCAGGAAGGAGTAGTGGAGGCCGGGCATCGCGGGCCAGCTTCCGGTCAACAATGCCTGGCGCGGGACGCCGACGTGGTACACCAGGTCGTCGTAGAACACCGTCGGCCACAGCGCGAGACGGAACACCACGAGCAGGAACGCTCCGACGGCGAGCCAGGCGGCACCGCCGAGCCAGCGCACGGAGACGTCGCTCCGGCCGGCCGACAACGCACGCGCCGCGGCGCGGATCCGGGGCCCGCCCACGAGCGCCCCGACCAGCGTCGCCACCGCGGCCGCGCCGAGCACCACCGCCGGCCGCAGCATGCCCAGCAGACCTAGCGCGAGCCAGAGCTGCGCCTGGACCGCCACGCCGATCACCAGCCAGGTCAGCAGCGAGGCGCCGCCGGCGTCGTCCTCACGACGCGGCAGCAGCGAGGCGCCCGTCAGCAGCGCGAGCAACCAGCCCCACGCGGCGCCGAGGATCGACACCGTCAGGCTTCCGTCGAACAAGTCGCCCGCCACTGGACTCACCCCATACCCCGCGGGGCCGCTTCTGGCGGCCCGGGGTCAACGTGGGATCTGCCCTGGCGGGAGTCAAGCGGGCAGGTCGAAGGCCTCCGGGAAGTGGTCGGCGGCGACCTGTCGCGCCGCGGCCTTGGTTCCGATCTCGGCCAGGTCGAAGCGGTTGCCGGCGTCGCTCATCTCGCGCAGCTTGGCCGCCTTGGGCGCCAGGTTGTCGAGCCCGAGCTCGCGCAGGGCGTCGGCCTCGAGCCGGGCGTTGTAGCGCATGTAGGTCAGCAACGGCGCGGAGGTCAGCAGCGTTCCCGTACCGACCTCGCGATCGATCTCCCACGGTGTCTTCGATCGCGACAGGCACTGCAGGAGCAGCTGGTTCTGCCAGCTCGCGTCGTCCATCAGCATCGAGGGGACCTGGCTGGCCCAGTCCCAGACCTTGCCTTCGACGACCTTCTCCCAGGGGTCGCGCTGGCTCCAGACTCCCGTCCCGACGGAGACCAGCAGCAGCTCGTTCTCGCCGGGCTTCCAGTGGAACGGGAACCCTTTCAGGGTCGCGATCAGGAACAGCTGGAGCGCCGGGTTGTTGGCCATGCTCACGCCGCCGTCGACGAAGGCGCCGATCTCGCCCGCGCCCACGTCGAACTTCTCCGGCACGAAGTAGACCGGCGCGGCGGTGCTGGCGCGGATCGCCTCGCGCAGCGGGATGTCCTTGTTCTTCTCGTAATAGCGCGCCCTGGGGTGATTGATCAGCGGCCAGGTGCTGCGCGTGTCGGCGCGCTTGGCCACCACGCACAGGCCGGTCTCGATCGACGCGTCGCCGAGGCTCCGGTTCTTGAACACCCCCTCGAGCTCGGCCTTGAGCGGCTCCGCCGAGAACAGCGCCTCCCACTTCTTCCACTTCTTCCGGCCGAATACCTTGCCGCCGAGCGTCAGGTACATCTCCTTGATCTCCTCGGCGGTCATGCCGATCGCCAGCGCGCCGGCGATGATCGCCCCGGTGCTGGTTCCGCCGATCAGGTCGAAGTAGTCGCACAGCCGCAGCTGCGGCTGCCCGTGACGCTCGCGCAGGATGCTCTCGATCCGCTCCAGGAAACCGAGCGTGATCGCACCGCGGATACCGCCGCCGTCGAGCGCCAGCATGCGCTTGGGGCCGGGTGCTTGGAGTCGTTCCAACAGTGCCATGACCGGGCTCCTTTACCAGAGTTCGTTGGTGTCGAGGACGTAGACGCGGCCGGAGTGCTGAAGCACGCTGTCGTGCATGTGCTGGGTGCCGCCGGGGCCGTCGCCGCCCTTGCGGTTCCACAGGCAGATGAAGCGTACCGATTCCGGACCCCAGGACAGGGCGGTGTAGAGCTGCCACAGGTTGTTGCGCGCGAACGGGTTTGACCCCTGGGGCGCCGGGCCCAGCTCGTCCGGCATCACCAGCACCCGGGTGCGCTCGTGCTCCTTGACCGCGTAGAACCGGTCGCGCCACGCGTCGCCGGCGAAGCTGACCGATTCCTGCAGGAACTTCGGCTCGTCGAACGGGATCCGCAGCTCGAGCCGCAGCCCCCGCTCGAGCGCCTGCTCGGCGAACAAGAGGTCTCCGCCGCAGGCCCCGCCGCACATCGCCAGGTCCTCGGACCCCGCCTCCAGCTCGTCCAGCTTGTCGGCGATCGCCTGACGGGCCGCCCCTTCCTTGTCCGCCGGGAAGCGCGGCTCGGGCCGGTCGTCGCGGTCGACCATGTGGCCGCTGAACAGGAACGCCAGCCGCGGTTGCCACTTCTGCTTCGGCGCCTCGATCCGCGCCAGGGCACGCTCGAGCACCCCCAGCGCGACCTCGACGCGCTCGACCCGGAAGCCGAGGTCCCGCAGCAGGAACAGCTGCTGCCGCGAGGAGTCGAGCGCGAACCACTGGCGTTCCGAGACCGCGACCGCGCCCTTGTAGGCCTGCTCGATCGCCCGCTCGTCGCCGGTCAACAGCTCCAGGTCGGCCAGCGTGGCACGCGCCCAGTAGTCGCGCGCGTCGCGCTCCAGCGCGGTGCTCAGCGTCCAGCGCAGCCCGCCCTCCATCGCCTCGCGCCGCTCGCGCTCGCCGTCGTCTCCGGTCAGGTCGGCCAGCACGTGCAGCAGCGTGACCGCGTTGATGCCGGAGTAGTAGTGGCCGGGATCGCGACGGAACCCGGTGGCGTAGGGCTCGATCGCCTCGCGCAGCAGCGCGTCCTCGTACGCCGCATCCTCCCGCATCTGCTCCGCGCTCTTGTCGTCTCCGCGCCACGCCGCGATCCAGGCGTCCTTCTCCACCCGGCCCAGCAGCGCCCAGCACTCGGCGTCGTCGGGGTGGTCACGGGTCAGGTCGCGCAGCCAGACCTTGGCCTCGTCGTGCTTGTTCAACCGGCCCAGCAGGATGCCCTTCTGCCGCCGGCTCTCCAGGTCGCCGGGTTCGATCGCCAGCGCCTGCTCGAAGCGGTCCAGCGCGTACGAGAACTGTCCCAGCTCGCGCAGCGCCTTGCCGGCGGTGCGGTAGGCCTCGAGCCGCAGCTCTCGCGTCGCCCCCTCGTCCGACAGCAACAGGATGTCGCCGGGCCGCTCGCGGCGCCGCGCGACCTCGATCCGCTGCTCCCAGCGCTCGTGCTTCTCCCAGAACTCCCGCGCGTTGCCGACCTTGAGCTGCTTCCAGTCCGGCTCCGTGACGAACGGCAGCAGGTCGTAGACCGGGCTGACGCTGAGCCCGTGCCAGGACTCGATCGTCGCGACGACCGTGTCCCGCAAGGCCGCGCGGTCCGCCTCCAGGTGCGCCGGGTCGGGCGCGCCGTCCTTGAGGTGATACGAGAGCGTCCGTTGCCCGTGCACGTCGAACGGCAGGTAATCGCGCTGGGCCTGGACCTGTACGACGCCTCGCGCGCGCAGCGCGTGCCGCACGCCCAGCTCGTACCACACGTTGGGGTTGTCGATCGACAGGTCGACGACGACGAGATCCGCCAGCAGCAGCTCCTGGAACATGTCGCGGTGGATGCTGCCCGCGCGCAGCTCCTCGTCGGCGCGGAACACCTCCAGGCCGGCCGCTTCCAGCGCCGGTTTGAGATAGTCCTGGTAGACCCGGTTGAAATCGACGCCCTGTTTCTCGCCGAACGGCATCGCCACGAAGACGTGCAGTCCCTTGAGCTCCGGCATGGTGGGGTTCCCCGCGTCAGCGTTCTGGGTTCAGCCTACGCGAGTCGGGGGCGCCGTGTCCAGCGCGGGGCAGCGGCCTCAGGCACCCCCGGACGCGGCCGGCGGGCGGTAGGGCATGCCGCTGCGATAGTGCCGCAAGGCGTCCGCCAGCCGCTGCCGGCGCGGACCGCGGTCTCCCGGCGGGAGCAGCGCCAGCGCGCGCTCGGCGCTCTGGATCGCGTCGCGGAACCGCGCCGCGGAGGCGTACGCGACGCTGAGCGCCTCCAGCGCGACGGGGTCCTTGTAGCCGGTCAGCTCGGCCGAGCGTTCCGCGTAGCGCACCGCGCTCTCCGGATCGGCCACCTCGGGGTGTGTCGCCGCCAGCCAGGCCGCGGCGTTCAACGGCGGCGACCAGCTCGGCTCGGCCTCGGCGGTCAGGCGGTACTGCTCGAGCGCCTCGGCCGCGCGACCGGTCAGCTCGAGCGCGCGCGCGAGGTGGAAGCGCGGCTTGGGATCCTCGGGTCGCAGCTCCAGCGCGCGCCGCAGGTGCTCGATGCCGCGGTCGAACTGCCCCGTGCTGGCCAGCACGTAGCCCAGGTTGAGGTGGCCCTCGACGTCGCCGGGATCGAGCTGGACCACCTGCTCGAGATGCACGAGCGCCTCGCGATGCGCTCCGCGGTTGTACAGCGCCGTGCCCAGGTTGCGCAGGCCGTGCACGTACGTCGGATCGAGACGCACGCACTCGCGGAAGGCCACGATCGCCTCGTCGATCTGCCCGGCGTTCATCAACCGGTTGCCCAGCCGGTCGCGGTTCTGGGGGCTCTCCGGATCCTGGGCGACCAAGATCCGCGCGGTCGCCACGCCGCGCTGCAGTTCGAACAGGCCGTAATGCGACCGTAGCACTTCGGCCTCGTGCGGCCTGGCGGGCAGGACCTGGAGCCACAAGTCGCCCATCTCGTCATAGGTGCTCGGGCCGTACTTGACCCGCTGCGGCGGGTTGTGCGGGTTGCGGATGTTGGACGCCGAGTTGTCGAACGTGAAGCGCATCGCCAGCACGGTCCCGCGGGGCAGCAACACCGGCTCCCGGTAGCGGTACTCGTCCTGCCAGTTGAAGTCCCAGTCGCGGATCCACAACAGCCACCTCCGCGTGCCGTCGGGGAGCGTGGCGAAGGCCTTCATGTCCTTGCCCAGATAATGCGCGTGTGGGACGATCGTGTGCACGTGGACGTCCACCGGAAGCGTGTACGTTTCCTCGCTCACGTACTCCGGCTCACCAGCGGGGATGTCCAGGCTGCGCGAGCCGAGCCGGATCATCAGCGGCACCTTGGACGGCGGCCCGTCCGCGAAGTACAACCCCAGCTCGGGATCGACGCGCTCCCGCTTGCCCGAGGGCAGCATGTGCAGCTGCAGCACGAGGTCGGTGTCGCGGCCCAGCCGCCAGCTCATGCTCTCGGGCGTCAACGAGGGCCCGCGTCCGGGCACCCAGCCGACGAAGTGGCCGTCGGGCGGATTGGTGGCCTCGGCGTGCATGCCCAAGAAGCCGGGGCCGGGGTCCTCGGCGTCGAGCCGCCGCGAGCCGCGGGTGCGGTCCAACTCGACCGTGGCGTGGTGCACGACCTGCGGGTTCTTGGGACGGAACTGGTAGCCGCGCACGTAGCGGTCCTGCTCGACGAGATCCGCGGCAACGAAGTTGCGGAACACGTCCGGCGGATCGGCGCGCAGCTCGTAGGCCTCGGGCAGGCGCACGATCAGGTCCGGCGGACCCAGCTCCCAGCCCTCGGGCCACTCCGGCATCGGCGGCAGGTCGACGGGGTCGCCCTCGGGAGCGCCCTCGAAGATCCATTGCTGGAGCAGCCCCACCTGCTCGACGGTCAGGCCTCGCTCGCCTTGGAACTCGCCGTATCCCCGCTCGGGCAGCCACGGCGGCATGAAGCGCATCTTCGTCACCGTGGCGATCTCGGTGTTGCGCTTGCTCACGTCGGCGTAGGTCAACAGGCTGAACGGCGCGGCGCCTCGGGGACGATGGCACTCGCCGCAGTGGCGGTAGATCAGGGGCGCGATATCGCGCGAGAAGGTCAGCGTGCCGGCCGGGCGCTTGGGAAAGTCCCGGTACGATTCCGGGAACGGCTCGGCCGGCAGCGCGGCGGGAGGGGTCTTCGGGTCGACCGTCGCGACCGGCGCCGCGCCGGAGCTCGCGCGTTCGGCGTCGTGCCGGCCCTCGCAACCGACGGCGACCAGCAGCAGGCACGCCACGGCCGTGGCGATCGCGCGGCCGGCCCTGCTCACAACAGCTGCCGGATCGCGCAGCCGACGGCGGGAGCCGTGCGTGTCTCGATGCTGCGGCCCTCGAGCGCGGCTTCCAGGACCCGTTCCAGGTCGCGCCGCGTCGGTTCGCGGCGGGCCTGCCCGAAGCTGACGTAGCGGTCGTCGATCCGACCGCGGTAGACCAGGCCCCGCCCCTCGACGAACACCGCCGCCTCGGGTGTCACCTCGGCGCCCGTCAGCGCCACGAGCCGGTGCTCGGGATCGCGCAGCGCGCCCGGTGGATAGTCGTAGCTCGCCAGGTGCTCGCGAATCGACTCCGCGGTCGCGTCCGGATCCGGGAACACGGTCCAGAACGCGACGCCCCGTGGCGCGAAACGATCCGCCAGCCGGCGGACCTCGGGAGCGTAACGGTTCGAGATCGGGCAATCGGTGCGCACGAACACGAACACGCGCACCGTCGCTTGGCCCTCGTGCAACGGGTCGAACGGCCGTCCCTCGAGGTCGACCAGCTCCAGCGCCGGCAGGGACGGCGCGGTCGCGCACCCGGCGACCACCGAAAGCGCCACTGCGCACGTCAAGGCTGCCATGGTTCGTTGCACGACTTTCAGCCCGGTTCTGTCCCGGATGAGCCGACTTATATACTACCCGGCAAAGGCGGCCGCAACCGCGGGCGCCACTTTCACCCGGGAGATCGAGATGCGCGAAACCCCGTCCCGTCCCGGCGGAATCAGCCTGCTGGCGGGTGTCCACGTGGTCACCGGGGCGTGCGGCGCGGTGGCCGGCATCGCCCTCGCCGTGGTCGGACCGTTGACCGGGCTCACGGCGGGCGGTGTCCCGCTGGAGTGGCTGATCGTGATCGCGCTGTGCCTGCTCGGCGGCGTCGGCTACGGCATCGGCCTGTGGAACGGCCGCGCGTGGGCCTGGTGGCTGGGCACCAGCGGCTACCTTGTCGGCTGCGTGCTGACGGTGCTGGCGGTGCTGCGGTGGATCACGGGCCGGCAGGCGCCGCGGCCGCCGTTCGTCGCGGTGCACGAGGCGATCACCACGCTCGCCGCCGCGCTCGGGATGGCGTTCGTGTTGGGGGTCGGGGTTCCGGCCTACCTGTACCTGTTCCGGCGGCCGGTCCGCGCACACTTCGGGATCGACGCCCGCTCCACCGGGTCGGCCCTGGCAGCGCAGTTCGCGATCGCCGTCGTGCTGGTGATCGGTCTGGTACTCACCGCCGGCAGCGGCGACGCCGAGCGACGCCTGGTCCGCCTGCACCAGATCGGCAGCGGCGCCGGCGCGGGAGGCGAGACCGAGGCGCACTTCCTGATCGAGCGTCTGCGGGAGGGTAACGTGGACGAACGCGCCGCCGCAGCGTGGGCGATCGGGCAGGCGAAGCTGCCCTCGGGTTTCGAGCCGCTGCTTCGAAGCGCGCGCGAGGATCCCGACGGGACGGTGCGCCTCAACGCCGTCGAGGCGCTGGCCGCGTTCGACGACGAGGGCCTCGTGGCGGCGCTGCCCGGGTTCCTCGACGATCCCGACGAGCAGATCCGCGCGGCGGCGCTACGCGGTCTCGCCGATCCCCGCTTCGCCGGCTCGGTGGACGCGGTCGGCGCGGTCCTGGTCGACGGTCCGCCGGCCTTGCACGCGCTGGCTGCCGATGTGCTGGGACGGATGGCCAGCGAGCGGGGGATCCCGTTCCTGGAGCGCGCCGCCGGCAACCCCGATGCCGACGTACGCAGCCGCGTTGCGTTCGCGCTGGGCAAGCTGCGCGCGCGCGCGGCGCTACCGACGCTGCTGCGACTACTAAAGGACGAGAGCTGGGAGGTGCGCGCCAATACGGCCCAGGCGCTGGGTTGGATCGGGGAGCCGTCGGCGCGACCGGCGCTGACGGCGCTGCTCGACGATCCCGACCGGCGGGTCCGGGGCGTGGCCGACAAGGCGCTCGCCGAGCTTCCCTGAGACGGGACCCGGCGGCCGTAGGAGGCTCGACCACCGGGTCCCTGCGGGAAGAGGACGGGAGGATCAGTAGATGTTCCCGCCGCCGTCGAGCGAGAACTCGCAGCCTGCCGGATCGACCGGTCCGCTGGTGTTGCCGCGGATCACGTTGCTCGTGTAGACGTGGCCCTGCAGGCCGGCGCAGGTCAGCCCGTACAACGAGTTGTTCTCGATCGTGTTGTCCTCGATGTGGGCGTTGCGGCCCCCGACGATCATGCCGTTACTGCTGTTGTCGGTGACGTGGTTGTCCACGATCCGGGCCGTTCCCGACTCGATCCACATCCCGTTGGAACCGTTGCCGGTGACCAGGTTGCCGAAGATCGTGCCGGTGCCGAAGCCCGTGCCGAGGCGGATGCCGGCGCCGGATCCGGTGCCGTCGATGACCGAGTTGCCGACGATCATGTAGCGCGTCGAACCGCGGCCGGCGATCACGTGGATCCCCGGCGAGCCGCCCCCGAAGCCGTCGATCTCGTTGCCGATCACGTGGGCCCAGGACGGGACCGACACGACGATCGCGCTGCCGCCGGAGCCGAGAACGCGGCTCGAGCGCACCAGCACGTTGGACGGATGGGCCAGATCGCCCGTGACCGAGATGCCCGCGCCCGGCGCTCCGCTGACCATGACCTCCTCGATGGCGATGATCCGCGCCGACTCGACGTGGATGCCCTCGGACGCCGGGTCGACGATCGTCAGCGTATCGAGGGCCACGTTGCGCGGGCTGCCCGAGAGCACGTTGACGCCGTACACGCCTCCGCGGACGCGTCCCTCGGTGACCCGGACCGTGCCCAGGGTGCCGGCCGCGCCGCCGATGTCGATCGTGTTGCCCGCGGCGCCGGTCACCTCCAGCGTGTAGCCGTTGAGGTACAGGTTGACGTCGTCGGCCTGCACGTCGACGACGGGACCCGTGAACACCGCGATGTTCCGGGTCACGCAGTAGTTGCCCGGCGAGGTGATCGTGGTCTGCCGGAACACCGGGATGCAGCCGGGCGGATCGGCCAGCGCGGGTTGCAGCGCGACGAGCGCCAGGATCGAGAGCAACAGCTTGGTCGTGGTCTTCATCATCGGTCCTCCTCCCTGTTCGGGTTGGTCGTGATTGCCTGAAACGGTTCGATCGACGCCGGCCATCAGCAGCCGCCCAGCGCCCGCGGCAGGCAGGCCGCCGTGGACTGGCGGCGCTCGCTGCCGGCGGAGTCGAGGCCGTAGGAGCCCTCGGTCAGCGCGTTGCGCGGGGCGACCAAGAAGTAGCGGTCGCCCGCCTTGGGCTCCAGCGAGGCCGAGGTGGCGCCGCCGGTGGAGCAGAGCGCGGGCGCGTGGTCGGAGAACTCACCGCCGAGCGTGCCCTCGTAGACGACGTAGTCGCCGTCGTCGGCGTCGCACGACGTGCCCCAGGTCAGGGTCAGCTCGCCCGGGTTCGCTCCGCGGGACACGCGCAGCGCGTCGGCGCCCGACCCGGGCACCGCGCCGGCCAGCGGCGCCAGCGCGAAGTCGCGCAGTCGCGAGGACGGCGGCCACTCCGGGTTCTCGTCGTACATCTCGAACCCGTTGACGCCCCAGCGCACGAGCTGCCCGTTGAGGAACGTCGTCTGCCCCAGGTCGGTCGGCTCGTCGAACGCCAGCACCAGGTCGCCCATCTCGTCCAGCTCGGCCCCGACCAGGTTCGCGGTCTCGGGAACCTCCGCCGCGGCCGCGTTCCAGTACTCGCTGAACTCGTTGCCGTCCCAGCTCACCAGGTCGGAGCGGCCGTAATCGGTCTGGCCCAGGAACACCGGCACGTCGAACGAGAGCACCGGCACCCCGGCGTCGACGAACACCGCGTCGATCCGGATCCCGGCGGGGATCCCGACCTCCGACCCCTTGAGCTTCGGCGTGTAGGAGTCGCCGTCCCAGCTCACCAGGTCGCGCGGCTCGTAATCGTCCTGCCCCAGGGTCACCGGGTCGCGCGGCGCGAACAGCCAGCTCCCGCCGGGCTCGCGGTAGACCGCTCCGACCGCCACGTCCGCGGGCAGCTCGGCCTCCAGCGCGTAGAGGTCCGCATCGTCGCGGACCAGCTGGTGCGGCGTGTAGTCGAGATTGCCGAGCCGGCTCGGCACGTCGACGGCCACGTAGATCGGCCCCATCGCGGCGACCGTGGTCAGGGCCGACATCAACAACACGGCCGTGATCGCGCTTCCCTTCATCGCCCGTCCCTCCTCTCCGCGTCGCCGCCGACGGCTTCGGCGGCGTTCGTGGAGATGGGTCGGACGGACGGACCGGGCGTTACAGCCCCGGAAGCTGCACGATTCGCCCGGTTTTTGGGGTGAAAGCGGCGGGTGACCGGCTAGCGGCCGCGGGTCATTCCTGCTCGGGCTCCGCGGGGTCGTCCTCGTCCGTCACCGGCTCGTCCAGGTCCGACTGGCCCGCGGCGGCGATCTGCTCGAGCTCGTCCGCCGAGAGCCCGCGTCCCACGCCCCACGGACGACCGAACAGCGAGCGCCCGCTGCCCTCCTGCAACCGGTCCACTTCCTGGCCCAGGCGCACCTCGACGCTGCGACGGATCCGGGCGAAGGCCGTCTGCTCGGCCTCCAGGACGCCGTGCTCCAGGATCTCGCGGAAGCTCTCCGCCGCGGCGTGCAGGTGCAGGCACTCTCCGCAGCCCCGATCGCGATGCGCATCGAACAGGCCGGCCCGCCGCGCTCCCAGACGGCCTTCGATCAGAGCGTCGACCTCGCGCGAAGAGAGGAAGCCGCACCCGGGTCCGTTGTCGTTACCACCGATGATGTTCACGACGATCTCCTCTCCTCGTCCTCCGAGGGTTCCTCGCCGGAGCCTTCCATACACTTCTTCAGCTTGCGCTGGCCGGCGATCAGCGACGCACGGGCGCCGCTGGGGTTGGTCAGCTCGAGTTGCCGCGTGAGCTCGTCCAGCGTCACGTTGCGGTAGTAGCGGCCCAGGATCACCGCGCGCTCCACCTCGGGGAGCCGGGCCAGGCACTTCCTGAGCTGCAGGTACAGCGCTTCGCGGCCCAGCCGGTGCTCCGGCGAGTCCTCGTCGCCGGGCAGCAGGCTTTCCAGCATGTCCTCCGGGACCTCGACCGGTTGTTCGTCGAGGTGGGTCCGCCAGCGGCGCCGCAGGTTCGACAGGTGGTTGTAGGCCAGGCGGAACAGCCAGGTCTTGAACGAGCTGCGACCGCGGAAGCGGGGCAGGCTCTTGATCACCTCGACGTAGAGATCCTGGTTCAGCTCCTCGGCGATCTGGGGATCCCCGATGCCGCGGCGGAAGAAGGCGTACGTCATGGCGCCGTAGCGATCGAACAGCGCGGCGATCGCCTCCATCGGGTCGGAGCCCGACTGGAACCGCTTCACCAGCGTCGCATCGTCGACGACACCTGAAGTTTCGCTCAATCTTCGCCTCGCCTGGCCCCGGGGGCTCCTGGCTGCGGGCCGCCGCCTAGCATAACGCACCGCGGGCAGTGCGATTCCGGTCCCACGAGGGCCCGTCGCGATGCCGGCGCTGCTGGCTGCGATCATGGTGTCGTTCTCGTCCTTTGCTGCGTTTCGTCCACTTCGACCGTTTCGTCCCCCGCCTCGAACCGGGCGAGACGGGGCAGGATGTGGCCTCCTGCCCCGTCCTGCCATCCGCCGGCGGGGGGACACCGACGGATCGTTCGGCTCAACGTCTGTGGTAACGCGAGGAGCCCGTTTTCACGCGGAAAAGCGCCGCGGCCTCGGCGGCGGCGCCCAAAAAAACCGGGGCGGGAGCCCGCGCTCCCACCCCGTACCACATCATCCGTCCTCGGACGGGTGTCCGATCAGTTGCGATCCAGGTTGCTGGAGGAATCCCCGCCGATCGTCTCGTCGGCCGTGTCGGTCTCCGCGATCGGGCCGGGGCCGCCGCCGCCCGGGGGCTCCACCTCACCGCCGCCGCGCGACGGGCCTTCGATCGGGACTCCCGTTCCCGGGTCCTTGGGCGCGAGCTGGTCCGCACCCCCCTGCACGTTGTCGAGTTCCTTCTCGTCGAGTTCGCGCTTGGACATCTGATCTTCCTCCTCGAAATTGCTCTGGGTACCGTTTCCGCCTTCACAGCCCTTAGTCACGCGCAGTCCCGCGGTTTCACGGATGCCCGGCAGATTTCTCCGGCCGCCGCGTTTTTGCCCCTCAGGGCGTCGTTTTTCACGCGGTTAAGGGCCGCCCCGGCGTGGTAGGGTTGGCGTGGGCCCGCCGATTCGCGGGTCGCGGGGAGGCGTCCATGGCCGAGAAGAGGTCCGCCTGGGTCTACGTCGGCATCGGCTGCGCGGTGCTGATGGTGCTCGGGGTCGCCGTCGCCGGTCTCGGCGGGTTCTGGGTCTTCCGCAAGGCCAAGCAGCTGGAGGCGGAGCTGAAGGACCCCGACACCCGCACGGCCAAGGTCAAGCAGGTGCTCGGCGCCGAGACGCTGCCCGAGGGCTACCACGCCTTCGCCGCCTTCACGGTGCCGTTCGTGATGGAGACCGCGATCCTCACCGACCGTGAGCCGAACGCCGACGGGATGATCACCGGCTTCGGCGAGCGGGGACTGATCTACCTCGAGATGATCCGGATGGGCCAGGATCAGGACGAGCTACGGGCGTTCTTCGAGGGTCGCACCTCGGACCCCACGGTGCTGCGCCGGAACAACATCAACATCGACGTGGACGAGATCATCGGCCGCGGGGTGATCCCGACCGACGAGTCGACGCTGATGTACGTCACGCAGCGCGGCAGCGTCTCGGCCCACGGCGTCAGCAGCGACGGCATCACCTCGCTGATGCTCGTGGAATGCCCGCAGGACAAGCGGGCCCGCGTCGCGATCTGGTTCGGCCCCGACGCGTCGCCCGGCTCGGGGCCGGCCACCGCGGCCGAGCTCACCGGGACGCCGGCGGACGAGGCCGCGATGCGCGAGTTCATGGGGCACTTCCGCGTCTGCGGTTAGCCCCGGCCGGCGGAGAACAGCACCGAGTCGTCGATCTCACCCTCGGTGTGGGCGATCGTCGCCGTCCCCATCGTGTCGCTCCAGATGTTGACGGTGGTCCGGCACATGTCGAGCGGCCGGTCGACGGCCCACAGCACGCCCGCCAGCTCGATCGGCACGCCGATCGCCTTGAAGATGATCACCATCATCACCAGGCCGGCGTGCGGGATGCCGGCGGCGCCGATGCTGACCATCAGGGCCAGGAACACGATCATCAGCTGCATCCCGATCGTCAGCGTGAAATCGGGATTGGCCGCGGCGTACAGCTGCGAGACGAAGATCACCGCGACACACTCGTAGAGCGCCGTGCCGTCCATGTTGACCGTGGCGCCGATCGGCAGCACGAAGCTGCTGATCTTGTTCGACACGCCGACGCCGTGCTCCACCCGCTCCAGCGTCACCGGCAGCGTGCCGGAGGACGACGCGGTGGAGAACCCGGTGAACAGCGCGGGCGACATCGCCCGCATCACGCGGTACGGGTTGCGCCGCGTGATCAGCCAGAACAGCAGCGGCAAGGTCACGAAGAAGTGCATCGCCAGCGCGCCGGCGACCGTGACGGCATAGGCGATCACCCCCGTGAACACCCGGGGGCCGGTCACCGCCACCAGCGAGGCGATCAGCGCCGCGATCCCGATCGGCGCCAGGGCGATGATGAACATCGTCATCTTCATCATGATCTCGAACACGGAGTTGAAGAGTTCCGCCACGGGACGGCGGAGGTTCTCCTGCACCGAGAGCGTGAAGATGCCGAACAGGATCGCGAAGAACAGCACCTGGATCAGGTTGAACTGGGCGGCGGCCTCGACGACGTTGCTGGGGATCATGTTGATCACGACTTCCCAGAACGATTCGGGCACTTCGGGGGCGTCTCCCGAATCGGGAAGCTGAAGCGTCGACCCGGCGCCCGGCCGGATCAGGTTGACCAGCACCAGACCGGTCAGGATCGCGAGCAGGCTGGTCGTGACGTACCAGCCGATCGCCTTGCCGCCCATCCGCCCGAGCTTCTTGAAGTCCCCGAGACCGACGATCCCCGAGACCAGCGAGGCGAACACCAGCGGGATCACGACCATCTTGAGCAGCGTCAGGAAGATCCGGGCCAGGCCGTCGATCAGCCCGCCCCAGCGGTTGTCGCGGAACAGCCGCTTCTCCTCCTGCTGGATCCGCTTCATCGCCGCCGCCTCCTCGGCGGCGTTGAAGGCCCGGCCCTCGAAGACGGTCTCGCGGGCCTCGCGCGCGATGTCGGGGTAGTAGGCGGCGTTGTAGACGGTCCCGACCGTGGCGCCGGCCAGGATGCCGATCAGGATCCACCAGTGGAGCTTGAGTTTCAGCACGGGCGGCCGAATCCTACCGGATCGCGAGGGGCGAAAGCAATCGCCGCGGCGCCGCGCGCCGGTTCAGGCGAACAACCCCGTGGGCAGGGCGCCCTCGAGCCGCAGCAGGAAGCGCTTGCGCTCCAGGCCGCCGCCGAAGCCGGTCAGGTCGCCGTCGCTGCCGATCACGCGGTGGCACGGCACCACGACCGGCAGCGGGTTGCTGCCGTTGGCCGCGCCGACCGCGCGGATCGCGCGGGGCCGCCCGATGCGACGGGCGATCTCGGCGTAGCTGCGCGTCTCGCCGTAGGGGATCTCGCACAGCGCAGCCCAGGTTTGCCGCTGGAACTCCGTTCCGGCCGGCGCAAGCTGCAGGTCGAAGTGGCGCAGCCGGCCGGTGAAGTACGCCTCGAGCTGCCGCAGCACGTCGTCGAACGACGGGCGGTCCTCGTCGGCTCCCGCAGGCGCGGGCCGCGGCACGTCACCCCGTGGGAACTCGATCGCGGTCAGCCCCGCGGCGGTGGCGGTCAACAGCAGCCGCCCGATCGGGCTGTCGGCGTAGGTGTAGCGGGTGGCGGGCACGTCGATCTCCGCTGGCCGGTCAGGTCATTGTCGCACGCCGCAACGGCCGCACCCCCAAAAAGGCGGGAGCCGCCCCGTGGCGGCTCCCGTCGGGTCACGTACGACTACGGTCGGATCAGCGGTCGCGGGCCCCGCGACGCCCGGTCCTGCGCAGCCGCGGCGACTCGGGCTCCTCGCCGAGCTCCTCGTCGCCGGGGACGATCGAGATCTCGTCCGCGGGCGGATCGGTGAGGCCACCGCCGCCCCCGACCAGCGCGTCACCCTCGTTGACCGCGCCGGCGCACGCGTTGGCCTCGTCGCAGAAGCCGTCCTGGATCAGCTGCGCCAGCTCGTCGATCAGCGCGCCCACGCTCGTGGACGAGCAACCCTCGGCGCTGACGTCGACCTCGCAGCCGTCGCTGAGCCGGCCCGAGCAGACGTTCAGGATCAGCGCGGTGAGCTGCTTGGTCGCTTTCTCGCACTTGTCGCTGGCCGGATCGGCGTCCATCCCGTCGCAGGTCAGGGTGCCGAAGAAGCCCAAATCCTCGAGGCGCGTGTCGGCGCAGGTCGTGAGGTCGGGGCAGAAATCCGGCTCGGTCGGCGCCGTCGGGCCGCGTCCGTTGCGGCCGGGATCGATGCCCGGGCAGTCCGGATCGCCGGCCGGCAGGCCGAGGCACTGGCGGTGCCAGTAGCCCTGGGACGCCGGGTCGGCGTCCTCCGGACACTCGCCGACGCCCTTGAAGCCGAAGATGAAGGTGTTGGGGATGCCCAGGTTGGGCCCCCCGGCCACGTTGGGCTGCCCGTAGGAGTAGACCAGGATGCCCAGCGCCGCGCGCGCGGCGTCGGCCGACGCCTCGTCGGGCGCCGCTCCGTAGTAGGTCTGGAACGTGATCGTCCCGCCCGGCGACAGCGGCCCGAACGAGAAGTCGAACAACGCCCCGTGGTCGGCCGGCCCGCTGTCCACCGCGCTGCCGGAGAACAGGATCTGGCTCGGCCCGGTCAGCGGGTTCCAGCTCGCGAATCCGTCATCGCTCGAGAAGATCAGGTTGGCCGCCCCCGCGTCGTCCAGGGTCACGAACTCGCGGAAGGCTGTGGGCTCGACGTCCCAGTCCATCACGCGGCGGTAACGCACGTCGTTGATCAGCGCCGCGGAGATGTTGGTGAGCGTGACGGTCACCTCGTACAGGAATGGCGAGACCGTCGGGTGATAGTCATGGGTCACCCGCAGGATGCCGTCCACGTCCGCGCTGGTCATCGCCGTGTTGGGTGTGGAGTTGCAGCCCACGTTGAACAGGTTGAACGTTCCGCCGTAGGCCTCGTTGCCCCCGCCGGTAATCCCGGCGGCCGGATCCGCGGCGCCCCAGCCCTCGCACAGGCAGCCCGGCGCGGTCGCCTCGGCGCCGGTGGGCAGGAAACGCAGGCCGACGAACGTCGTGCCGGTGCCGGAGGACGGCACGCCGCCCGGCACGTTGAGGTGACCTTCGCAGTGGACGCCGAGCTGCACCGTGCCGTTGTCGATGATGGCGAACGGCGGGCCGGCCAGGGTGGGTGGTGCCAGCGCGGCCATCGCGATCAGCATCGCGAGCGCGCAGCGCACCGTGCGGGACACGACCTGGGTACCTTGCATCTGGACCCCCTCCAGAGATGAGCCGAGGACCGACCGCCTGAATGACTTCGCCGTGTGACCCGGCCCGGTGACGTCCCGTATCGTGGTGAGCGAGACGAGGTGTGCGGGGACTCTTGAAGACCTTATACACGAGCCGGAGGCCGTCGGTCAACGCCGCATCGACCGCGGCATGTACAATGAGCGCCGCTCGGGTCGGGATTCGGAGGGTCGGTCTTGAGCTTCCCCAAACCGTTCTTTCGCTGGCGTCCCCACCCCTGGCACGGTCTGAGTCCCGGCCGCGAGACGCCGGGGCGGGTGCACGCCTACATCGAGATCACCCCGTTCGACACGGTCAAGTACGAGATCGACAAGGAGACCGGATACCTGCGCGTCGACCGGCCCCAGCGCACCTCGTCGCAGCCGCCGACGCTGTACGGTTTCATCCCGCAGACGTTCTGCGGCCGGCGGGTCGGGGCGCTGTCGACGAAGGCGCGGCGGGCGGACGGCGACCCCCTGGACATCTGCGTGGTCAGCGAGCGCCCGATCAACCGCTCGGAGGTGCTGCTCGACACCCGCGTGGTTGGCGGGTTGCAGATGATCGACCAGGACGAGGCCGACGACAAGATCATCGCGGTGCTGGAGAACGACAACTTCTGGGGCCGCGCGCGCGACGTCGACGACCTGCCGAGCGCGCTGACCGAGCGGCTGAGCCACTACTTCTCGACCTACAAGCTGGTCCCCGGCGCCAAGGGCAGCGCCTACGTCGAGCACATCTACGGCGTCGAGCACGCGCTGGAGGTGGTCAAGGCGGCCCTGGCGGACTACGAGGAGGAGTTCGGCAAGTAGGGCCGCGCCGCTTGTCAGGCCGCGGAAACCGATTAAGTTTGCCCGCGATGTCGCGACCCCGTCCCAGCACCGCCGCCCCGCGAACCGTCGCGCTGCCGGCGGTCGCGCTGCTGCTGCTCGCCGCGGCCTGCGCGAGCGGGCCGGCGGTCGACCCCGCGCCGTCCGCGGTCCCGGGGTTTCCGGCCGAGCCCACCGCCGCGGACTTCCCCGGCCTGCGCTACCCGGCGTTCGACGGACCGCTGCCGGCCCCCGGCGGCCTCCACGGCCCGGTCTGGCTGATCGGGGTCGACGGCGCGACCTGGGACCTGCTGGGCCCCTGGGCGGAGCGCGGCGACCTGCCGCACTTCCAGGCGCTGATGGAGCGGGGAGCGCACGGCGTGCTGGTGTCCGAGGATCCGACCATCTCGCCCGCGGTGTGGGCCACCATCGCCACCGGCGTGCCGCGCTTCGTGCACGGGATCGTCAACTTCACGGTCCGCCGGCCCGGCTCCTACAAGACCATCGAGGCCGGACCGCCGGACCGCCGGACCCCGGCCGTGTGGGAGCTGGTCGGCGCGGCGGGCGGTCGCTCGGCCGTGCTGAGCTGGTTCGGGTCGTACCCCGCCGAGCCGATCGAGGGCGTCTATCTCTCCAAGCGCTTCGATCCCGAGCGCCTGCAGCCGGGGCAGGTCCATCCGGCCTCGTTCGCCCCGACGTTGCGCGAGCGCGCGCGGGTCAAGCTGCTCCGCGGAGAGCTCGACGCGATCGGCTGCACCGAGGAGTTCAGGAAGTTCCTGCTCGACGACGCGCGCACGCTGGCCGCGCTCCAGATCGTCGCCGACACCGAACGGCCGCAGCTCGTGGCGGCGTACTTCGCCGGCATCGACGTGGCGCAGCACCTGACCTGGCGCCACATGGATCCCGCGTCGAACGCGTTTCCGGAGGACGGCGAGCCGGACCCGGTGCTGGCGCGGGTGATTCCGGCCTACTACCGCTACGTGGACCGGATGCTCGGGGAGATCGTGCGGCTGGCGGGGCCCGAGGCGACGCTGGTCGTGGTTTCCGACCACGGGGGCGGGCCGATGCGGCGCGACGAGGCGACCCTGCTCCAGCTTCCGGTGTTTCTCGAGGAAGTCGGGATCGTCGAGCAGGGCGTGGCGTTCGCGATCAGCGAGCTGTACCGCCACGAGAAGCGGATCTGGCTCAACCTGGAGGGCGTCGAGCCGAAGGGGATCGTCCCGCTCGATCAGGCCGATGCGGTGGCGCAACGGATCCGGGGCGTGCTGGAGCGGCTGCGAACCGGGGACGGCGGCCCGGTGTTCGTCTCGGTCGCCGTGCACACGGGCGACCCCGCCTGGCAACCCGGCGATCCCGCCCTGACGGTGCGGTTCTCCCACGCCGCCCGCGCGGCGGCCGAGGTGTTCGACGGGCAGCGCGGGATCGACATGAGCCGCGTGCGGTTCCGCGTGCCGGGAAACTCTGGCTCCCACCGCCCCGAGGGGGTGATGCTGCTGGCGGGCCCCGGGATCCGTCCCGGTCCGCTCGACCGGCCGGCGAGCATCTACCAGGTCGCCCCGACGGTGCTGTACCTGCTCGGTCTGCCCCAGGACGCCCGGATGCTCCGGCACGCGCCCCCGGACGGCGGCGTGCTGGTCGAGGCGATCGATCCGGGGTTGCTCGAGCGCCGCCCGGTCCGGATGGTCGAGGCCTACCCCGGCACCGACCGGACCCACCTGCTGCGCGCCGCCGTCGAGACGGACGCTGCGCAGGACCCGACGCACGACGAGGCGATGGAGAAGCTGAAGAGCCTCGGTTACATCCGCTGAGCGCCGCTCAGCGCGAGGTTGCCGGCGCCTCTTCCGCGCTCCGACCGGCGGGGCGCTTCCACACCTCGGCGATGGCCTGCTTGAGCTGCGGGGTGGCTAGCTGGAAGTTGCGGCCGACCGGGTGCGGGTTCGGGAACCACTTCCACAGGAACACCCCGGCGACGGCCGGTTCGGCCTCGATGGCGCGCAGCGCGACGCGCAGGCAGGCTTCCTGGAGCGCTTCCGCCTCGGGTCCGTCGACGCGCGCCTCCCAGGGCCGCCGCGCCGCGTCGAGCGAGCGGTTGTAGCCCAGCTCGGTGAACAGCACCGGGCGGCGCTCGGAGCGGGAGTATTCGGCCAGCTCGGCCATCCGTCGGCGCCAACCGCGCTCGAGCGCGGCCGTGTCCGGGGCGTCGCCGTCGCTGATCGGGAAGTAGGCCTGGATGCCGATCGTGTCCAGCGCGTCCCAGAACGGGACGGTGCGGTAGTCGCTCCAGTTGGCGGCGTAGGTCAACGGCACGGGCGTCGCCTTGCGAACGCGCGCCACGATCCGGCGCCAGCGCCGTTCGTGGCCCAGCGTGCGGTCGAGCTCGGTGCCGATCACGAAGCCGTCCGCCTCGCGGCAGGCCCGGGCCAGCTTGACGATCCAGCGCTCGTAGTCGTCGAAGAACCGCTCCCACTGCTCGGGCGTCTCGAACTCGATCTCGCCGCGCCAGCGGAACGGCGAGCCCCAGTAGGCCAGGTGCGGCTTGATCAGGATCTTGAGCCCCAGGCGGTGGGCCTCGCGGATCGGACGCACGATGTGGGCCGGCGGGTTCTCGGGGTCGAAGTCGCGGAACCGCACCGTACCGTCGGCGCGGATCCCCGCGTAGGGGTGCGTCGAGACCCACCCGGCGCCGACCGCGCGGATATCCTCGATCGTCGTCGCGATCGCGTCCGAGCCCCACTCGTGCCCGCTGGTATGGGTCGAGATCACGACCCCGCGGATCTTCTCCGCGGCCGCGGGCGCAACGGCCGGCGGCAGCGTGGCCAGCAGCGCCAGGAGCAGGAGCCGGTCGCGCACGTCGCCTCCGCCGCTCAGGAGCGCTTGGCCCGGCGCGCGCCCTTCGACCGGCCGATCGAGCCGAGCAGGATCAGCACGCCGATGATCACCAGGATCAGCGGCCAGCCCTCGGAGAACAGGAACCTGCGGAAGCTGCCCCAGGCCCGGAACCCGAGCAGGATCAACACGGCCCCCGGGATCAGCGGCCACCAGTGCGAGCGTCGTTGGTAGACCAGCGTGATCAGCCAGATCAGCACGAAGCCGATTCCCAGCCCCAGCTCCGTGAACTCCCCGACGAAGTAGAACGTGCGCTCGCCGAACGAGCCGATCCCCAGCCCGGTGACGATCCCCCCGATCACCAGCAGCAGGTAGAACCGCGTATAGAGGTAGGCCGCGATGCACAGACCGCCGAGCAGCGTCAGCGTGACCGATTCCCCGACCGGTTCGAGGTAGCGCATGCCGTAGAGCCCGAGGCCCAGCACGATCAAGGTCAGTCCGGTGGCAATGCGTCCGCGCATCGGGTCTCCCATCCTCTGTCCGCGGGGTGTCCCCGGAAGCGGGTTATCATATCAGCGTCCGGCGGAGGGAGCGCGACGATGAAGCAAGACGGCCACGGTCCGGTGAGCGGCGCGTGTCTCTGCGGGACGGTCCGGTTCCGGATCGCACCGCCGACGCGCTTCTGCAGCCACTGCCACTGCCAGAACTGTCGCCGCGCGCACGGCGCCGCGTTCGTGACCTGGGTCGGGGTGCCCGACGGCCAGCTCACGATGCTGGCCGGCGAGGGCGACCTGCGGCGCTACCGCACCGACACCGACGCCACGCGCTCGTTCTGCGGCGTCTGCGGCAGCCCGCTGTTCTACGCGGGCCCGCGCTGGCCCGGCGAGGTCCACGTGGCCCGGGCCAGCCTGGACGGCGAGATCGACCGCGCTCCCGCGGCCCACGTCTACGTCGATCACGGGGCGCCGTGGTTCGCGATCACCGACAAGCTGCCGCGGTACGGCGGCCAGACCGGCGTGGAGCGCAAGGACGACGACTAGACCTCGCCGTTCAGAAGGCCAATCGCATCCCCAGCTGGAACCGGCGTCCGAAGCGGCGATAGGCGTCGTTGTTGCCGTTGAGCCGGAACCCGCGCTGTTCGAAGGGGTTGTAGATCGTGTACGTCCCGTCGTTGAGCAGGTTGAACACCTCGGCCGAGAGCTGGAGGCTGGTCCCACCGCGGACGCTGAACTCACGCGTCGCCTTGACGCCGAAATCCCAGTACGAGACGTTGCGCTGGTCGTTACGCGTGCCGCTGGTGTAGATTTCCCGCGACTGGGCGGTGTCGCTGCCGAAACCCTCCAGCGCCGGCACGGTCGTCTCGAACGAGAAGCGTTGCGCCAGCACCGAGTAGGGGAGTCCCGACTGCCACGTCGCGGTGCCACCGAGCCGGATGCCCCACGGCGTGATCGTCGTCGCGGCGAGCTTGAACACGTGTCGCTGGTCGGTGGCCTGGAACCCCTGTTCGTCGGCGCGTAGCGAATGATCGTCGCCCAGCAGCTGGTCGTAGTCCTCCCCGTCGCCGCGGGCCATCGACCAGGTGTACGAGGCCTGCATCTCCCACCCGCGATACTGCCGGCGCACCAGCTCCAGCACCACGCCCTCGTAACGGGCGCGGTTGAAGTTGCCGATCATCGAGACCGAGCCCCAGAACGGGCTCAGCGAGTAGAGATCGGGCACGCCGTCCGGACGCGACAGCAGCGGCGCCGTGCTGATCGGGGCGCCCTCCTCGGGTTCTCCCGCGACGTAGGCGCCCGTGCAGTCGTCGATGATCCCGTCCGGTCCGCCCCGGGTGTCGATGGCCGAGCTGCCGCTGACCCGGTCGATCACGCACTTGCCGAAGTCGCCCGAGACGTGGTTGATGTCGAAATCCTGGAGCTGGTCCTCGAAGTCCCGCCGCACGTAGCTCAGGTTGAGCGCGGTCTCGGACCACAGCTCGCGCTGGAAGGTGAAGGTGAACTCGTCCTGGTACGGGGTCCGCAGGTCGTGGTCGATCACGTTGAGGTTCGCCACGGGGTTCATCTTGCCCCGCACGCTGGTCACGTCGAGCACCCTCCAGACCCCGCCGAGACGCTGCGCCCGCAAATCGATCGACGTCGCGGCCGGGGCCGTCTCGTGCAGCGGCACGATCAGCGGAATGCTGTTGTAGTGTCGCCCCGCCGTCAACGCGAACTTGGTCTTGCCGTCGCTCCAGGGATCCCAGCTGACGGCCAAGAACGGCGCGAGGTTCGTGTTGAGCAGGCGGATGTCGGTGGGGCGCCGCCGTTTGATCTGGGCCGCGGACTGGTTGACGACCGGCCCGAACAGCTGGTTCAGGTTGCCCTCGAGGTTGAGCATCTGCTTCAACTGCTCCTGGAGCACCGCCGAGCCCTCGAAGGCCGTGAACGTGTTGATCCGCGCGATCGCCTCGCTGGACCCCGCGGCGCGCCGCGCCTCGTACTCGGCGACCTCCGCGGCGGGGTCGAACGGCGTGATCCCGGGGGCGTCCGCAAACTCCCGCTCCAGCCGCGCTCCGACCTCGATCGTCAGGTTCTGCGCCGGCTTCATCTGGTCCTTGAAGTAGACGCCCCAGGTCATCCCGGTCGCGCGCGCGCGCTGCCGCGCCGGCACGCCGATCTCCATCCGGACCAGCCCGATCGGGTCGATCCGGCGCCCGGCGTTCCCGGGGTCCGGGCGAAACACCTCGAACTCGATCCGCGGACGCTCGGTGATGTCGCGCACGTAGCGCTCGTTCTCGACGATCAGCCCGAACTTGAACTGGTGCGACATCCCGAGGAACCGCTCGCGCAGGTGCATCGTGGCGTCGCTCTTGACCGTGAAGCGCTGCCGATGGTCGCGGAAATCGCGCCAGTACGAGCCGGAGGTCCGGCCGTCCTGAAGATTGTCGCACTGCGCGGCCTCGATGAAGTCCGGTCCCGCCACGCAATCGTTGGGGACGCCGCGCTGCGCCGGCAGGATCGAGAATCCGCCGTCCTGCCAGGCGACCAGGCTCTCGACGTAGACGCGCGGCGAGTACGGTGCGCTCCATAGCATCGAGTAGGTCTCGGCGTCGAAGCGCTGCTCCTGGCTGGCGCTCGCACCGAGCAGCGAGCTGACGCCGAAGTTGAACACGTCGAGCGGGTTGGCGTCGTACTTGAAGGCCAGCTTGTTGCGCGGCGAGACCTGCCAGGTGATCTGGTCGGAGCTGATCTGCTGCTTCTGGGTCACGACCTCGATCGCGCTGAGCGTGTTGATCGGATCGTCGCGGTCGATCCACTCGTGGCTCAGCCGGTACCAGGCGCGGTCCTTGACGATCGGGCCCGAGATCTGCAGCGACGGCTGGATCCAGTCGAACTTCGGGCTCCGGTCGCGCGGAACGGTGACCGCGCCGTCGCCGTCCAGCGCACTGGTGCGGTAGATCGCGTCGAACACGCCCTCGAACTCGTTGCCGCCCTGCTTCTGGAGGATGTTGGCGTAGCCGCCCTGGGCCCGTCCGAACTCCGGCCCGGCCCCGGCGGTGATGATCTCCATCTCCTCGATCGAGTTCGGGTTGACGTTGGCGCGGTACTGGCCGGTCAACGGATCGACGTTGGAGACGCCGTTGACCAGCGCCTTGAAGTCGCGCGCCCGCGAGCCGTGGACGTTGGGGTTGCCGTCGCCGTCGGCGTCCTGCACACCCGGCGCGAGCGTCAGCACGTTCTGGTAGAAGCGTCCCAGCACCGGCAGGTCGTGGATGAACTCGTCCGAGAACTTCGTCGAGGTGGCGCTCTTCTCCAGGTCGACCACCGGCGGGCGATCGAGCACGCGCACCCGTTCGGTGTACTCGCCGGCCAGCGTCACCGGCAGGGTGCGGTTGCCGCTCGCGGCCACGCGCACGGCGTCGAGACGCACGGTGCCGAGCCCGGGGCTGGAGATCTCGACCGCGTACCCGCCGCCGGCGGGAAGCACGGGAAAAAACGCCAGACCGTTGGCGTCGGTACGCTCGGCGTAGTCCCCCACGCGCTGCTCGGGGTGGGTCACACGGACCGTGGCACCGGGAAGCGGTCCGTCGGCGTCGGCCACCGCCACCGTCAGCCCGCCGGTCAGCTGGGCGGCGAGCGCGGTCCACGGCAACAGCGCCAGGACCATCGCGACGAGGCCGATCCGGCGGGCCCTCCGATCGTCGTTCATGCCACCCTTCCGCGGCACGCCCGAGGCCTGCCGTCCGCGAGTTTCGATGTTGTGCCGGTGTGGCAGGGGATTCTAACAGACGCGGGTGCCGGCGCGGATCACTCGGCGGGTGGACCCGAGGCGCGGGCGAGCTGGTCCGCCTTGACCTTGGCGACATCGAGCCGCGTGGCCGCGGCGCGCATCTTCTCGAGCGTCTCTTCGAATCCGGCGCTCGCGCCGCGCTTGAAGCGCAGCGGATTGACGCGGGCGATCACGAAGGCCTTGAGGTAGGGGCTCTCGAAGCCGCGCTGCTTCAGCTTGCTCACGGCTTCGATCACCGCGTCATCGAGCTGCAACAGCAGCGCCGCGCGCTGTTCTCGCGTCGCCAGCGCCTTCGGTAACGCGGCGGCGAGGAACTTGTCCACGCGCCGGAGGACCGGCTGATACGCGCCGCCGGAGAACCGCCCGCGCTGCTCGTAGCAGGCGCCCAGCGTCAGCAACGTCGGATCCTCGAACTCGACCGCGAACTCGCGCTCCGGCCGCGGGTCGAGCTCGGCCAGCGCGCGGGCCATCCGGATCACCTCCAGCGCCCGCTCGCGCACGTTGTGCGCCTTCTCGGTGTTGAGGGCCAGGATCTTGAACGCGATCTCGCGGTCCGGCAGCACCAGCGCGGTCACCGCGCGCGCGCCGAGCCGCCGCATCGCCGCGAGGCGGTGGTGTCCGTTGGGAGTCCAGTACTGCTTGTCGCCGGCGCGGTAGGCGATCAGCGGGTCGAGGAAGCGATCGATCTGCTCGATTCGCTCGGCCAGCCGCGCGACGTGCGTCTCCGACAGGTCGCGCTGGTAGGGGGTCGGCTGGACGAGGTCGACCGGCAGCGCCGCCAGCACCTGCCAGCGCCCGCCCAGCGGGTCGCGGTAGACCCGCAGCGTCGCCCCGCCGTCGTCCTCGACCGCCTGCGCGAGCGCCTTGATCGCCGCCGGCTGCGACCCGCCGGCCACCTGGGCCGCGAGCAGCCCGCGGCTCTTCGCCGCCGGCTCCTCCTTCTGCTTGCGCTTGCCTCGCGCCGTGCTCACTTGGGGAAGCGCAGGATCAGTTGCCCGGTGACCTTGCGGCTGATCAGGTCGCCGAACACGTGCTGCTGCTGCCGCTCGTCGGTCACGTTCTGGGCGCTGACCGAGAGCGTGACGTTGTCGGAGATGTTCACGCCGCCGCCGACGTTGAACGTGGTGAAGGAGTCCGTCGGCCCCCAGAAGCGCTCGTCCAGCACGTCGGTCCAGAACGCCTCGTCGACGAAGTTGACGTTGGCGTTGGCGTAGAACCGCGGGCCGCTGTAGGCGACGCCGGCGTTGGCGCGGTGCTCGGGCGGGGTGTTGATCGCGTCGCGCACGGTGCCGTTGGGCAGCTGCGCCTGCTCGATGCCGCTGACGTCCGGCTCGTCCTGCCACGAGTAGTTGACGAACACCGACCACGCGTCGTTCGGTCGCAGCATCAGCGACAGCTCGACGCCGCGGTCGACGATCTCGCCCACGTTGCGGTAGGAGAAGCTCCGCGGCAGCAGCCCCGCCAGCGGGCCGTCCAGCAGCGCCGGGTCGAGCTGCGTGAACGGGCACGGCGGGTCCGGCGGGAACGGGATCACCATCCCGTCGCGGACGCCGCTGAGGATCCCGGGGAAGCACGGCGGTCGGTTGGCCGAGCTGTAGGCCGACGACTGGAAGAAGTCGATCGAGTCCTTGGTCTCGTTGCGGTACACCGCCGCCGTGAAGGTCGTGCCGTTGTCGAAGCTGCCCACGTAGCCGACCTCGATCGCGTCGAGACGCTCCTCGCTGAGCCGCTCGTTGCCCGTGGCGTCGGTGGGGAAGCCGATGTTGAACTGCTGGTAGAACCGCGGATCGCCCGGGTCGACGACGGCGGGGTCGTGGGCCGGGTTGGGGATCGTCGCGGCGGAGAAGATCGTCGTGTCGAGGAAGTTGTTGACCATCGACGGGGCGCGGAAGGCCCGGTTGAGCGAGAAGCGGAACTTGTGATCGCGCGGCCCGATCAGCAGGCTGGTCCGCGGCGAGACGACCGTTCCGATCGGGTCGATGTTGTCGACGCGGGCGCCGATCAGCCAGCGGACGCGGTTCGAGAGCTGGATCTCGTCCTGCACGAAGGCGCCGAACTCGTCGCGCGTGTCGCCCTTCGGCGCGATCGACAGGTCGAACTTGTTGTGCCGCGCGGTCGCCCCGTAGGTCAGCACGTTCCGCTCGCCCAGCAGCGTGGTGTTGCTGAAGTCGAGGTTGTAGGTCTGGCTCTCGAAGATGAAGTTCAAAAACTGTCCTTGCTGGTCGCGGGCCAGCAGGTTGATCGCGTCACCGTCCAGCGCGTTGACGAAGAACGTGAACCGCATCGCCTGGCGCTGCCAGTCGACCTTGGCGTAGCTCAGCCCGGTGCCGCTGGCGATGTCGAACGGGCCGATGCCGGAGTGGATGATCCCGTCGGTCTCGGCGTAGCCGGTGGCCACCGACCACTGCGCGCTCTCGCCCTGGTCGATGTCGAAACGCAGGTTCAGCTTCGGCTGCTCGGTGCCCTGGTTCTGGAAGTCCGGGTACTGCGTGCCGTTGGGGTTGAACGGTCCGACGGTTCCGGGAATCGTGCCCGTCGGCCGGTCGTAGGGGTCCTGCTCGTAGAAGCTGCCGGCGACCTTGTAGCCGACCTTGCCGGCGACGCCGGCGTGGGTCACGTTGGCGTAGGTCGTGCCCAGCTCGCCACCGCCCAGCACGACGCTGGTCCCCTGCATCTCCTTGGGCGACTTGGTGATCATGTTGATCACGCCGTTCATCGCGTTGGCGCCCCAGACCGCGCTGCCCGGGCCGCGCACGACCTCGATCTGCTTGATCTCGCGCGGGTCGAGCGGGATGAAGTCCCACATCACGAACCCGAAGAAGTCGAGGTACAGCGTCCGGTTGTCCAGCAGCACGAGCTGGCTCGTGGCCAGGCTGTTGGTCGCGGCGCGGCTGGTGACCTGGACGTCGCGGGCGCTCATCTGCGACACGTTGAGCCCGGGGACGTTGCGCAGGTAGTCCCCGGCATCGTCGGCCGGGACCTGCTCGAGGTCCCGCGAGGTCAGCACCGTCATCGACGCCGGGACCTCCTGAAGCGGTTGCTCGGTGCGGGAGGCGGTGACGACCATCACCTCCCTGTACTCGGTCTCCTTGGTCTCGTCGCCCTGCTCGGAGGAGCCCGACTCCGCGGACGACTTGTCGTCCGTCGCCTGTGTGGCCGCGTCGTCGGAGGCGAATGCGGAGGCGAGGCAGAGCAGCAGCACGATCCCGATGGTCAGCCGTTCCAGGTTCGACATGGTCAGGTCCCCCTTCGGTGGGCGACTAGCTTCGCCGAAAAGGACCGCCAAGTCCAGCCCGGGTCACACGACCGCGGGGGGTAGGGGGCGGCGCACCGCTCCGGCCCGGGGCGGCCCGGGGCCGGGAGCGGACGCCGGCTGGGGGGGGCAGGCTCAGTCGACGACGAACGTGACCTTCGCGTTCACGCGGACCTTCTCGATCTTGCCGTCCTTGACCAGACCCTGGATGTTCTCGACGTTGACGTGACGGACGTTGCGCACCGATTTGCTGGAGTCCTTGGCCGCGGCCTCCAGCGCCTCCTGCAACGACTTGCCCTCCGCAATCACCTCGATGACTTTCGCGATCGCCATGCCAGCTCCTTCCTTTCGCCGTTTGCGTTGTCGTGAGTGGTCCCGTGCTGCCGTCGCACGCCGGCAGCGCCGGCACGGACGACGTTCGATGTGACGATTGTGCCACAGCGATGCGATCCACGGTATCCTTGTCCGGCCGGCATGGGGGTGGCGGGATCGTGGCGTCGATCCTAGAATGCGCTGATCCCCGTAACCGTGTCGAAGACGAGGAGGATCCCATGGGTTACAAGATCGATGAAATCGAGGGCATCGGCCCGTCCTACGCCGACAAGCTGGCCAAGGCGGCGATCAAGAACACCGACGACCTGCTGGAGCTGTGCTGCTCGCCCAAGGGCCGCAAGGACGTCGCGGCCAAGACCGGGGTCAGCGAGGCCCAGCTGTTGAGGTGGTCGAACCACGCGGACCTGATGCGGATCTCCGGAATCGGGCCGGAGTACGCCGAGCTGCTCGAGGCCGCGGGCGTCGACACGGTGAAGGAACTGAAGAACCGTAACGCCGAGAACCTCGCGTCGAAGATGACCGAGATCAACGAGCAGAAGAAGCTCACGCGGGCCAATCCCTCGGCCAAGGTCGTGACCGGATGGGTCGACCAGGCCAAGTCGCTGAAGCCCACGATCAGCCACTGACCCGACTTCCAGCCGACCTGACCAACCCGGCCCCGCGGCCGGGTTTTTTCTTGCCTGTGACTTTTCCGGCGCCGGCCGGTCCAAGAAACGACAACCGAGATGCGGGCGCTCGCCCGAGCGCGGGCGCTGCCGTGCGAATACGGGGAGGAGCAACGGATGTTCAAGGAATTCAAAGAATTTGCGATGCGGGGCAACGTGATCGACATGGCGGTCGGCATCGTGATCGGCGGCGCGTTCGGCAAGATCGTGTCGTCGTTCGTCGGTGACGTGCTGATGCCGCCGATCGGCAAGCTGATGGGCAACGTGGACTTCGCGAACCTGTTCTACGTGCTCGGCGACGGGACGTACGACTCGCTGGCCGCGGCCAAGGAGGCCGGCGCGGCGACGATCAACTACGGCGTGTTCATCAACACGGTGCTCGACTTCGTCATCGTGGCGTTCGCGATCTTCATGGTGATCCGGCAGATGAACAAGCTCAAGAAGCAGGAGGAGGCGCCGCCGGCGGAGCCGACGACCAAGGACTGCCCGCAGTGCCTGTCGACGATCCCGATCAAGGCCACGCGCTGCGCCCACTGCACCACGCAGCTCTCTTCCTGAGTGCGAGCGACGGCGCCGTTCCGGCCTCGCCGGGCGGTGTCTTCAATCGGGGGAGCACTTGGATGACCCCGGCCCGGGAGGCTCCGGCCTCCCGGGTCGCTCCCTTTCGCGCCGGGGTCACGACACCGGGAACGCGGGCTCGGCGAAGCCGTCCGCTCCCACGCGCCACGGGATCCACGCCAGGCTGACCCGTCCGATCGTGATGTCGGCCTTGCGCGGGCGGATCTTGATCGGGTCGAGCTCGAGCAGCGTGGGGTCGGCCGAGTCCTGGACCTGGTTGACCTCTTCCTGGAACTGCTGCTCGAGTTCGGTCAGCTTCTGCTGCAGCGCCTGGACGTCCTCCTGCGCGCGCGCGATATCGTCACGCTCGCGCGCCGCGCGGCCGGCGCCGCGCATCGCGGTCGTCGCGCGGCCGACCGTCCCGACGCTGGCCACCTTGCGGCCGAACAGCGCTCCCAGCACGGTGGCGCCGACCGAGATCGCGGTCTGCATCTTCTGCTGACCGTACTGCGACTTCTCCCGGTCCACGCGCTCCTGCGCCTTGCGGATCCGCTCCTGGAGCCGCGCCAGCTTGGGCGCATAGCGCTTGCGCAGCTTCTCGACCTCGAGATCGCGACGCTCGCGCACCGCCTGCGACAACCGCACCCGGAACTCGCCCTCGCTCTCGCCCGGAGACGAGACCTCCTTCAGATCGGCGCAGCGCCACAGCGTCAGGGTCTGGGTCCGGTAGAGACCCTGCTTGAGCTTCTTGGCCCACTGGTCGTACGACTTCTCGCGCAACGCTCCCGCGGGAAGACTCGAGAAGCGGGCCCCGGGCTCGCCCTCCGGCAGCACCCGCAGCTCGCCCTCGATCCGTCTCGACTCCTCCCACGGATCGGGGGCGACGTCGTCCCCCAGCGACGCCAGCATCGCGATCTTGGTCCACTGGTCGACGTTGGTCTTGGCCTGGACGAAGTGGAGCTGCGCCGTTCCGAGCAGGGCCGGGCGGTACAGGATCGAGCCGCTCCCGGCCGTCGCGGGCAGGAAGCACTCCGGCACCCCCGGCGGCACCGCCGGGCGTTCGGGCGGCGGGGCGGCCGCTGCGGCGGCCGGCGCGGCCGCGGATGCCGGAGCGGCGGCTGCCGCGGGAACGCGGGGCGCAGGAGCGGGAGTCGCGGCCGCGCGTCGGTCCGCCATCAAGGTCTGGATCTGCGTCCGGGTCAGCGGCCCGCGCAGGTACGACAGCGCCCAGCGGGTGTGGAACAGCACCGGCTCGTCGTCGTGGACGTTGTTCATCAGGAACACGCGGCTCTTCAACCCGGCGAGCGTGGCCTCGATCTTCTGGCGGTCGAACTTCGCGCCCGAGGAAGCCGAGGCGCCCTCGAGCCCCTCGATCACCCGCGCCTTGTCGCGCTCGGTCTGCAAGCGTCCCAGCAGCCAGGTCCCGGCGTTCGACAGCCCCTTGTAGTCCAGGTCGACCGGATTCTGGGTCGCCAGCACCACGCCCAGCCCGTAGGCCCGGGCCTGTTTCAACAGCGTCAGCATCGGGGTCTTGGAGGGTGGGTTGCTCTGCGGCGGGAAGTAGCCGAACACCTCGTCCATGTACAACAGCGCGCGCAGGCTGGTCGTGCCGGGCTGGCTGCGCATCCACGCGATCACCTCGTTGAGCAGCAGCGTGACGAAGAACATCCGCTGCGACTCGGGCAGGTGCGCGATGGACAGGATCGAGATCCGCGGCTTGCCCTCGGGCGTCCACAGCATCCGCGCCACGTCCAGCGGCTCGCCCTCCATCCACGAGGCGAACCCCGGCGAGGCCAGCAGGTTGTTCAGGCTCATCGACAGCGCCATCCGGTCGCCGGCGGGGAAGAACGTGTCGAGGTCCATCACCCCGATCCGGTCGAACGGCGGCGCCTGGATCTCGCGGATCAGCGTCGCCAGGTCGAGGCTGCGTCCGGCGCGCCAGGCGCGGTCGAGGATGTTCGAGAGCAAAATGTGCTCGCGGCTCCGGATCGGGTCGGCCTGGATTCCGAGCAGCGCCAAGAGCCCGCTGACCGCGGCCATGATCCGCTCGGCGAGGGCGTCCTGGTCCTGGACCAGGGCGGCCGGCGGGGCGTCGAACGACCGCAGCACGCTCAGCGACAGCCCGGCGCTGCTGCCGGGCGTGTAGATCGCCAGATCCGCGGCGTCGCGGAACCGGGCGATGCGCTCCGGCGTCTGGCCCCACTCGGCCAGCCCCTTCTTCCACAGCGCGGCCGTCTGCTGCGCGTACTGGTCGGGCGTCGCGCCCTTGCGCGCCGCCTCGTCCTCGTCGATCCAGGGCCGAAACGACGCGGAGTCCAGCGCGGGGAAGCTCAGCATCAGGTTGCCCAGGTCGCCCTTGGGGTCGATCGCCAGCGCCGGGATCCCGTCGATCGCGGCCTCTTCCAGCAGCGACACGCACAGCCCGGTCTTGCCGCTGCCGGTCATGCCGACGCACACCGCGTGGGTCATCAGGTCCTTGGCGTCGTACAGCAGCAGGTCGTCCAGCACCGTCTGGCCGTCCATGTCGTACTGCTTGCCGAGATAGAACGCACCGAGCTTCTCGAAATTCTGCATCGCCGGTCTCCCGTCCAGTCCGAATCATGCGGGCGGGGCTCCGGGCGCCCCGCCGGTTCCAAAGTCAATCCCCGCTCACATTTCCGAGGTGCAGTGCGCGCACTTGACCGCCTTGATCGGGATCGTCGACAGGCACTTCGGGCAGTCCTTGGTCGTCGGCTCCGCCGGCGGCGCCTCTTCCTGCTTCTTCAGCTTGTTCATCCAGCGGATGACCATGAAGATCGCGAACGCGACGATGATGAAGTCGAGCACCGTGTTGATGAACACGCCGTAGTTGATCGTCGCCGCGCCGGCCTCCTTGGCCGCCGCCAGCGAGTCGAACTGCCCGTCGCCGAGCACGTAGAACAGGTTCGAAAAATCCACGTTGCCCATCAGCTTGCCGATCGGCGGCATCAACACGTCACCGACGAACGACGACACGATCTTGCCGAACGCCGCGCCGATCACGATGCCGACCGCCATGTCGATCACGTTGCCGCGCATCGCAAAAGCTTTGAATTCCTTGAGCATTGGCACCTCCTCCTTGGTCGTGGATCGGCCGCGACCCGACGCGGCGCGCTCCACGGGGGCGCGATTATAGGACAGACTGCAAGCGCCGGAGGAAGCAACACCGACCGGGAAACCGAGCGATCCGGTCCCCGAAAAGCAAACGGCCGGACCCGCTCGCGCGGGCCCGGCCGTCGAAGGG
>JBFKMV010000006.1:0-56796 GCA_041629655.1 Candidatus Polarisedimenticolaceae bacterium | reverse complement strand
GCGCGCAGCCCTTCGCGGCGTTGCAGTCGGTGATCGAGGAGGAGTTGCAGCGGAAGGCGGTCAAGACGCAGTAGCAGGGCTTAGCTTAAGCGAGCTTGAAAAAGGGCGGCCGTTGGGCCGCCCTTTTTTTATTCACTGCGCTTACGGTTTCAATCAAGCCACCGACTGCACGTGAGGACCCGCATCCATCGCGTCGCGACTCCGAGGATTGACGTCACCAAATCGCGTGCATGCCCGAACCCACGTTGTTTCTCCGTGGACCCCTCTGGCTCACCCGAGGGAAATGGTCCTTGGTCTTCTCCGATACAGTTGGGCGGAGCAGGTAGCTGGACCCGCAAGTACAAGGGTAGTGACTTCCAAACCTCACAGTTAAGTTCGAGTCGCTCCGGCGGGGCGTCCGAGTCGTCAGCGTTCACAGCTGAGCAAACTAGGACGACCGTCACCACGACGAGTACTAGAGAGTTCTTGGCGATCATAGTCACCTCCCCCACGACGAGCGTGTTTTGATTGCACGTCGTGGATACCGCGACAGGTTCGCGCTGGGAAGGTGTGAGCGCTGCTATGGGTTGCCGTGAGGTAAGGCGGGAGGTTGCACTGTCGCAACTCGCTTGGCGGTTGGGCTGCTTCGTAATGTCAGAAGCTTCTTGAACTCGAGAAGCTCCTCAGCGTTCTCCGGGACCCACGGCGACAGGCGCTTGAGTCTCCGTTCGATTGCGCGGGCGGCAGCAGTCTTGCCCCGACGAAGCGCTTGACGGTACAGAAGTAGTTCAGCTTTGAAACGTAACAGCCGATCATTGTTCTTTCGGCCAATCAGGATCGCCTCTCGCCACCGACGGGCTGCGAGATCTGACTTGCCCTCGGCGTCTTCGACTTCACCCAACAAGATCCTCAAAAAGGCAATCGTCCGGTCCATGCGGTGCCGGCGTGCATACCGTTCAGCAGAGAGAATGGTTCTCTTTGCTGCGTTGTACCGTTGCGTGCGGAAGTAGTTAGACGCTAGGTAGTACAGAGCACGGGCGCCTTCTTGTTCCTGGCCCGCATCACGCATTGCGCGGAACGCTTTCTGATAAAGCTCCAGCGCGAGTTCATGGTCTTGTTCCGTCTCCGCCAACGCCGCGCGCGACGAATAGAAGAAGCCGATCCATTCATTAGCTTGGCACCCTATCCCGGCTTCTATCGCTCGGTCCAAGTAGTCCCGCGATACAGCGTAATCCTTGTGTCTGTGATGGATTACACCGAGCCTCTCAAGGAGAATTGCAGACATTGAGGGGCTGAGACGTTGGGTCTGCTCAATATAGTGCAACTCGTTCTGCGCGAAACGAGTGCGCCCCAAGCTGATCGTGGTCGTCGCAATGTTCATATAGGAAATCAAAAGTTGCTCTGTGTGGTTCGCAAACCGCGGGGAAAGTTCACTAGTCGTGGCCACGAAGCCGGCATCCCGCGAGTAACCATAGGCCTGCCACACAGCGCCGGATTGAATGCACTTCCGCGCAAGTTCGCTTAGCTCCCCAAAAGTCTTCCCCTCCGTCTCCGGCCCACCGACCCGATCCAGCTCCATGTCCAGTTCCATGCGCTCGGCGAAGACTTCGGTGGGGACTTCGTAGATGCGGCTCAGGGCGACGATCTTGGAGAAGGCGATGCGTTGGCGGCCGTTCTCGCAGCGGGAGAGGTAGCCCTTGTTGATGCTCTCGGGGAAGCTGCGGGACAGGGAGTCGACTTCATCCAGCGAGAGCCGCTTGCGCTCCCGCAGAATCCTCAAATAGCGGCCGAAGGCCGTGTTGCAGTCGAGGGCCATGGACGCTTCCCTCTCGCCGGGAACCCGCGGTTCTCGTTATCTACCCCATCCGCGCGTTCGGCACAACCGGAGGCCAGGGGTCATATCCATAATACCTATAACCGGGTTGCCTTCACGGGACGCGGGGGCGGGGGGCTCAATTTTCGGGCGGAGCGGCCGATACGACGTTCGGGAAAGCTTGCGCGCAGGAGACTGGGATGTCTGTCGTCGACGTGACGCACAAGACGATCACGATCAAGCTCGTCTACTACGGGTGTGCGCTGGGCGGGAAGACGACGAACCTGGAGACGCTGCACCGGCTGACCGATCCGGACGGGTTGCAGGGCCTGGTCTCGATCGCGACCAAGGACGACCGCACGCTGTTCTTCGACCTGCTGCCGATGGACCTGGGGCAGGTCGGGGGGCTGACGGTCAAGGTCAAGCTGTACACGGTTCCGGGGCAGGTGCACTACGAGCTGACGCGGCGGCAGGTGCTGGCGGGGACCGACGGCGTGGTGCTGGTGGTCGACTCGTCGCGGGAGGCGTGGAAGAGCAACGGGTGGGCGGCGCAGAACCTCCGCGACAACCTGAAGGCCAACGGTCTCGATCCCGACAAGACGCCGCTGGTGTTCCAGTGGAACAAGCGTGACCTCCCCGATGCGCTGCCCGTCGAGCAGCTCGCCAAGCTGAACCCGCGCAACCTGCCGGCAGTCGAGGCGGTGGCGACGACGGGCGCGGGCGTCGTCGAGACGTTCGCGGCGGTGTTGAAGGCGGGGATCTCGCGCGCCTATTCGGTGGCTGGGAAAGCGATTCCCGAGGAGACGATCGTCAAGACGGTCGACGCCGCGCTGGCCCAGGCGCGCTCGCGGGAGCCCTCGCTGCCCGCGGGGGGCGCAGCGGCGCCGGTGCGTGCCTTCGAGCACCGCGTCGACCAGGATGCCTATCGCGACGAGTGGGCCGATCGCGGACGCGATCGCACGATCCTCGACCAGGAGAAGCTGATCTCGGAAGCGGTCCAGACCGGGATGGAGCTGGCGGAGCGGCTCGAGGGCTACAAGGGCGTCCAGCAGGCCAACGAGCGCCAGGGCCGGATGATGAGCGCGCTGTCCGGGCTCGCGCCGCTGCTGATCGATCCGGCCAACGCGGCGTTGCCGCCGGGACTGCTCAAGCTGCTGCTCGACGGCGCCGGACGCGAGTCCGGCTCGCTGCTGCTGTTCCGTGCCGGCGAGAAGGTGATGGACGAACGCGAGGTGCACCCCGCGGGTCGTCCAGACGTGTTGAACGCGAGCGTGGCGGAGGGGCTGGGTAGCCTGGCCTTCCGGCTCGGCGAGACCGAGGAGCCGCGCTGGATCGAGGACCTGGCGAGTGAGGTGTTCTTCGACGCGACCCCCCCGGGCGCCGAGGGCCTCGCCTCGGCACTGGTCGTGCCGCTGGCGTGCGACGGGTTGCGGTTCGGCAGCCTGTTCGTCTACGGCCGGATCATCGAATCGCCCGTCGATCCCGTCGAGCGCGAGTTCTGGATCACCGCGGCGACCTTCCTGAGCCTCTCGCTGCACTGGCACGCGCTGCGCCGGAAGCTCGTCCAGGGAAGCCGCCCCGCCGCCGCATCCTGATTCCCGCGTCCGGGCCCGGAATACCGGCTCGGATTGCCCTGTTACCCCCGATACGCGGGGCAGTTCCCGCCATTCAGGAGGCAAGCGGATGCGACAAACGTTGGCGATCGGCCTGTGCCTCGCCCTGGCGACGGTCGGACTGGCCGTGGCCGGCGAGGGCAAGAAGTGCTCTGAGGACACCCAGAAGTGTCTCAACTACCTCGCCCAGCACGTCAAGGACCGCGGCTGGGCGGGCGTCAACCTCGAGCGGGGCGACGACGGCAAGCTCGTCGTCACCGAGGTCTGGGACGGGACCCCCGCGGCGGCTGTTGGCGTCAAGACCGGTGACGTGCTGCTGGCGATCAACGGGATCCGCTACACCGAGGAGAACTACCCCGAGATCCAGAAGCTCGAGCCGCAGATGAAGCCGGGCGCCACCTTCAACTACACGATCGCCAGCGCAGGCAAGGAGCGCGAGCTCACGGTGACCCTCGCGGCGATGCCCGCGGACGTCGCAGCGGCGATGGTCGGCCGGCACATGATGGAGCACGCCGAGTACGACATCGCGCAGAACTGATCCGACGGAGTCGGAGCCGAAAGCGACGAGCAGAGCCGGCCGGGTGCCGGCCCTTCGTCGTCATTGCACCATGAACTCCGAGAACAGCACGTCCTCGACCTCGCCGTCCTCGAGCAACGGGTTGATCCGCGCCTTGACCTCGCGACGCAGGCTCTCCTTGCCCAGCGGCGTGATCAGCTCGTCGTAGGTCTTCGACGCGATCAGCGTCAGCGTGCGGTCGCGGATCTTCGCCAGCAGCAGCGGGTCGTCCAGCACCGCTTCGGCCACGGCAGCCGGCTCGACGGTCAGCTGCAGGTTCAGCTTGGCGAAGCGGTCCTTGCCGCCGCCCTCGAGGTTGACCACGAAGCTCTCCAGCGCGATCAGGCCCGGTGGCTCCTTCTTCGCCGTCTGTCCCTCGCCCTCGGCCGGCTTGCGGGTCATGAAGAAGGCCGCGGCGCCTCCCGCGCCCGCCAGCAGCGCGACCAGCCCGATGATGATGATCAGCTTCTTGTTCATGATCTCGTCGCCTCGTCTCAGCCCGTCCGCGCGGTTTCTTCAACCGTCACGAACAGGATCTCGATCCTGCGGTTCTTGGCCCGGTTCTCCGCACTGTCGTTCGGGGTCAGCGGTCGCGTGTCGGCGTAGCCGATCGCCTTGATGTTGGTGGGGGAGAAGCCCTGACCGACCAGGTGGCGCGCCGCCGCGCCGGCCCGGGCGCTGGACAGCTCCCAGTTGCTCGGGTAACGAGCCGAGGAGATCGGCACGTCGTCGGTGTGCCCCTCGATCTCGATCTTGCCCGCGCGCTCGCCGGCCATCTTCGCGACCTCGCCGAGCAACTGCATCGCCGGCCCGCTGAGGTCCGCGCTGCCGGAAGAGAACGCCGCGTCCCCGTCGACCCGCAGCACGACGCCGCGATCGGTGATCTCGACGTTGGCCATCCCCTCGGCCTCGCTCTGCTCGATGGTCTCGCGAACCTGCTGGAGCACGATCAACGAGTCGGCCGAGCCGCGCTGGCCCGAGGTGTTGTCCCCCATCGTGTTGGAGCCCATCGGCACGGTCTGCATGCTGATCGCGGTCTGGACTCCGAACCCCTCCCGCATGATGCCCGCGAATTTCTTGAACTTGTCCAGCTCGAGGCTAGAAAAAGACAGTATCAGCACGAAGAAGGTCAACAGCAGCGACATCATGTCGCCGAACGTGACCACCCATTCCGGCGCGCCCATCTTTATTTCTTGCTTGGGCTTTTCCATGCCTACGCGGCCTTCTCTTGCTGCTTGTCGTCCTTCTTCTGGCGGCTGGCCGGCGGGATGAACGCCTTGAGCTTCTCATCGATCGACGCCGGGTGCTCGCCCTGCACGACGCCCAGCACGCCCTCCAGGCAGACCGTCATGTTGAGGATCTCTTCAGAGCTCCGGACCTTGAGCTTGTCGGCCAGCGGAAGCGCGAACATGTTCGCGATCATCGCTCCGTAGAGCGTGGTCAGGATGGCGACGGCCATCGCCGGGCCGATCGACTTCGGGTCGTCCATCGCCGTCAGCATCTGCACCAGTCCGATCAGCGTACCGATCATGCCGAACGCCGGCGCGGCGCCCCCGATGCCCTCGAGGATCTCCTGACCGCGCTTGTGCCGCGCGGCGGTGGCCTCGATCTCGGTCTCGAGGATCCCGCGGATCTGCCCCGGTTCCAAACCGTCGACGCACAGCGCGATGCCCTTGGCCAGGAATCCGTACTCGATCTCGACCTTCTCCAGCGAGAGCAGGCTTTCCTTGCGGGCCTTGCGCGACATCTCGACCAGTTGCCGGATCAGGTTCGCCGGCGCCGGGAGCTTGGTCAAAAACGCCTTGCTGACGACCTTGAAGGTGCCCAGCACCGAGGCCAGCGGGTTCCGCATCAACGTCGCGCCGATCGTCCCCCCGACCACCAGCAGCAGCGACGGTGGGTTGATGAAGATCCCGGGAGACGTACCCATCAGGATCGCCGCCAGCACCAGCAGCGATCCGAGCAGAATGCCGATCAGTGTCGAAATGTCCATGCGTCGTCCTGCCCGGTGCTAACCCAGGTCACCCGCCAAGCTGAATATCGGCCGCGGAAGCGGAAAATTTAGCGCCCACGGCCGCGATTCAAGATCTTCCCCGCCCCGCCGATACGTGACGGTGAGAGGCAATCGTGGACATCCGCATCGGAGCACCATCGCGCGTCGGCCCCCCGGGGGACCGGAGCGCCGCGCCCCAGGGCAGCGTCGAGGCACGCATCCTGGCCATCCGGAAGCCGCGGCGCCGCCGCGGTTCCGGCGGCGGGCAGCCGGAGGGCGTGGAGCGCCGGGCCGGGCAGCAGCGGAACGACCCGCCCGGCGGGCGCGTCCTGATCCTGATGATCCCCGACGCCGGCAAGCTTCCGCCGGCGCTCGAGAGCGGCGCCTACCGGGTGTTCCTGCGGTTCGTTCGCCGCTAGGCTCGCCCTGTCGGAGCGTCGCGCTCAAAACAGGCTCCGCACTTCCGCGAACTCGTCCTCGATATCGACCAGCAACGCCGCCAGCTCGAGATCGCTCATCCGCATCCGCTCGATTGCCGGACACTCCGAGAGGTTCAGACTCGGCGACGGGGCCAGGTGCGCGCCCAGTTTGCGCGCGATCACGTCGCCCGCCTGAACCTGCATCAGCAGTCCGTCGGCGTCATCCCCGGCTTCGTCGTGGTGGTGGCGAGCGATCCGGCAGATCGCCTCCGGCAGCTTCCACGACGTCAGCGTCTCGTAGCCCAGCTCGGTGTGCAGGGCATCCATCAGCTCCAGGATCAGGCTGCCCGTGAACTGCTCCTTGTCCTTGTCTTCCAGGAAGTCGACCGCTTTCAGCACCAGCAAGCGGCCGGTGTCGTGCAGCAGGCCGGCCAGAAACGCCTGCTCGGGGTCGCCGTTGTTCTGCAACGCCAGGCGCCGCGCCGCGAGACCGGTCGCCACGGCGTGGTCCCACAACCCCTGGAGCAACCGGCGCTTCTCCGGGTCGTTGCTGCGGAAGTGCTCCTTGAGCATCAGTGCGGTGATTAGCGAACCGACCTGCTTCAGACCCAGTCGCGCGATGGCCTGGTTCAGGTCCTTGACCTCCTGCAGTCCGGCGTAGGCCGCCGCGTTGGCGATCTTGAGCAGCGACGCGACGATCGCGGGCTCGTTCCGGACCAGGCGGGCCACCGACGGCGCGTCGACGCTCTCGTCGTCGAGCAGCGTGCGTAGCCGGACCAGCAGGTCCGGCAACGGCGGCAGCTGCAACTCTCCGCTCTCGACGGCCTCGCGGATGCGGTCCGCCAGCGACGTCTGGCTGCCGGCCGCCGAGGGCTCTAGCGCTTTTTCCATGAAGCCATCACCTCCCTGAGCTGTCGTGGCTTTCTCGCGTTCGTATCTCGCGGCGTGTTCGCGGCCACCTCGGCCAGCGTCGTCCAGCCGGCCGCGGCCTTGAACACTCCGTCCTCCTGAAGCGTCAGGAATGCCGGCAGCGTACGAGCCTGCTTGCGCAGCTCCTTGGACGGCGCGCGGCGCAGGATCGCGTCGCGCAGGTCGTCGCTGGGCAGCATCACCTCGTGAATCGCGAGGCGACCCCGGTAACCCGTGCCGCCGCAATGGGAGCACCCGGCGCCCTCGACGAGATCGAGGCCCGACACGTCGGAGCGTTCCAGACCCAGAAAGCGCAACACGTTTCGCGGCGGATCACTGCGCCGGCGACACTTGGCGCAGACCCGGCGCACCAGCCGCTGGGCCACGACACCGGTCAGCGTCGAGGCGACCATGAAGGCCTCGATGTCCATGTCGGTCAGCCGCAGCACCGAGCCCACCGCGTCCTCGGTGTGCAGGGTCGAGAAGACCTTGTGTCCCGTCAGCGCGGCCTCGACCCCCAGGTCCGCCGTGATCCGGTCGCGGATCTCGCCGACCAGGATCACGTCCGGGTCCTGGCGCAGGATCGCGCGCAGCGAATCGGCGAAGCTCGGTCCCGTCTTCTCGTTCACGTTGCACTGGATCACGCCCTGCAGGATGTACTCGACCGGGTCCTCGCAGGTGATCGTCTTCAACGACGGCTGGTTCATGTAGCTGACGAACGAGTACAGCGTCGTGGTCTTGCCGCTGCCGGTCGGCCCGGTGACCAGCACCAGCCCGGTCGAGGTCTTGAGCGCGATGTCGCGGACCTCGGCGAGCACCGGCGGCTCGAACCCCAGTTTCTCCAGCGGGATCAGGCCCTGGGTCCGGTCGAGGATCCGCAGCACCGAGTTCTCGCCGAACATCGACGCGTACGAGGAGTAGCGGATGTCGACGTCCCGCGCGTCGACCTTGACCAGGATGCGCCCGTCCTGGTGCAGCCGGCGCTCGGCGATGTCGGCGCCGGCCAGGATCTTCAGCCGCGAGGTGACCCGGGGAGCGAAATCGATCGGCAGATCGGTCAACGACCGCAACACGCCGTCCACCCGAACGCGTACGCGGATCTTCTTTTCCTGCGGCTCGATGTGCAGGTCGCTCGCGCCGAGCTGGATCGCGCGCATGATCAGGTAGTCGACGAGCTGGACCGCCTCCTCGCCGGCCTCCTCCTCGACGACCTCCTTGTCGATCTCGCGGTACTGCACGGTGGTGTTGAGCGTCGAGCCCTTGCCGTCGCGCTGCCGCTCCAGGTCCTCGAGCGCCCGTTTGATGCTCTCGGAGCTGGAGATCAACGGGACGATCGGCAGCTCGAAGATGCGCTCGAGCTGGGCGACGATCTCGGTGTCCTCGGGGTTGCAGACGACGACGCTCAGCCGGCCCTCGACCGCGTTGAGCGGAAGCACGCGTTGCTTCTGCAGGTAGCGCAGCGAGGTCTTGGCCAGCAGCCGGGAGTCGACCAGGCCGACCTCGGGCTCGACGTACCGGATGTCGTGTTTGGCCGCGTAGGCGCGCAGGTACTGCTCCTCGGTCGCCAGCTCCGCGTCGACGAGCAGCTCGCGCTCCGTCCGGTGCGGCTCGCGCTCCCGGGCCTGCAGAAAGCTGCGGAAGTCGTCGGCGCTCAGAATGCCGTCCAGTTTCAGGATCTCGGCGACGGTCATCTTCGAGCGCCGCAGCCGCTGGACACGGTCGTAGTCTTCGTGGCTGAGGAACCCCAGCTCGATCAGGATCTCCGACAACGGCACCGGTTTCTGCAGGTGCTTGGAGACGCGCCGCGCGCGCTCGACCTGTTGGTCGGTGACGCCGGTCTCGCGGACGATGAAGTCGAGCTCGTCCTCCGCAGCCCGGCGCTCCAGCGCGTCGAGGATCGCGTTGCGCAGCTCGTCGTCGTCCCACGGTTTCTTCAGATACGCGCTGATGCTGCCCCGGGGGCTCTTCTCGCTGGCGGTCTTGACCTGGTCGAAGGCGGCCAGCAGCATCCGCACCGATCCCGGTAGCCGATCCCTGACCTCGCTCAACAACTGCACGCCGGTCATTCCCGGCATGTCGTGTTCCGCGACCACCACGTCCGCCGGGTTGCCGGCCAGACGCTTCAGTGCCGTCTCGCCGTCCTCGCAGATCAACACCGAGATCTCGGGGTCCTCGGCGAACAACCCGGCAAGTCGTTCCCGGCCGGCGGGGTCCGGGTCGATGAACATCACGCACCCGTGCATCGGTTCAGTCTTTCTTTTCCTCGTCGAACGCGAACCGATTGGCGGCGGCAATCTCCTCGTAGATCTCCTCGCGATAGATCGACACCTCGGGAGGTGCCTCGAAGCCCAGCCGCACCGCCCCGTGCGACAGCTCGATCACCGTGATCTTGATGGAATTGCCGACGATGACGCTTTGCTTGGCCTTGCGTGTCAGCACGAGCATCAGGGACCTCCTGTCCCGGGAACGCGGCCCTCCGGACCGGCTCCCAGCCACCGCTCCGCGGGTGGTGTTTGACGGTGCGGGTCTAGCCGGCACTCCTCACGGACTCCGCGTCCTCGCGCAGCGGGGCACGGAGCGGATAATTGCGATCGTCGAGAATCACCTGGGTCGCGATGCGATCTCGAACGTTGATCACCAGCGGCGCGCGCAGGTTGACCGTCGGCCCCGCGGGCTCCAGCGCGGCGACGGCCAGCAGCAGCACGGGGCAGCCGGCGTCGAGCTTGACCGCCTCGAGGATCCGCTCGCCCAACCGCGGCCGGTACTCCGGGTCGACCAGGGCCGGATCGACCACCGGCAGCGCGAAACCCTCGATGTCGAGGCTGCGCAGCACGCGCACGGGCGAGCCCGGCCGCTCCATCAGCACGAAGCGACGCGCGCGGGGAACCCCGATGATTCCCTCCTCGAACAACAGCTCTCCCGAATCGTTGTCGTGCGCGGCATCAGCGGTCATCGCGTTGGATCCCCTCATCCCAGAAAGTCGAACAGCGAGCGGCCCAGCACGCGGGAGGCGGTGCCGGACAGCGCGCGCAGCTGGTTGTCGGCAGCCGTCAGCCGGACGGCGGTCTCCTCGAGTGGAGCGTCTTCGAGCTCCGAGATCCGCTGGCGCAGCCGGAGCAGCTGGTCCTCGTTCCGCGCTACGGCGTTGTCGATCAAGACCATCCGGTGTCCCACCTCGGCGCGAACCTCGCCAAGGTGATCCAGCTGCCGGCGCAGCACCGGAATCTGGGCCTCGATCGCCGCGTGATCGCCGGCGCGCAGCGCCGTCGCCAGGTCGTCGAGGGTCTGCAACAGGTCTCCCGCCGCGCTCTGGAACACCTCGCGACCCGACAACGTCACCGCGACCTGTTGTTTCGGATCGATCGGCGCCAGGACCTCGTTGTCGTCGCCGGCGTAGGTGCCCGCGGCGTCGAAGGGCGCGGTCAGCGTCTCGGTTCCGGCGAACAGGTACCGGCCGTTCTGCTCGGTGTTGGCCAGCAGCAACAGCTGGTCGCGCAGCGCCTCCACGGTCTCGGCGCGGATGGCGCCGACGTCGCCCAGGGCGTCGGTCGCCCCGGCCATCGCCTCGGTTCGCGCGGCCGTGACGAGGTTGGTCGCCTCGCCCAGCACCCCGTCCACGGTCGCCAGGTCGAACCGCGCCGTACCCGCCGTGCGGATGTATCCGTCGAGCCGCACCGCGGTGCCGCGCAGGTTCAGCGAGGTGTGCGCCGCGACCGGGTCGTCGGAGGCCACGCGCACCCGCTTCTGGTCGGCCAGCTGCTCCAGGGCGCGCGAGATATCGGTACGCGAGCTGCGCAGCCCCGCCAGGAACTGCCGGATGAACGAAGCGTCGCTGACTCTCATCTCCGCGCTCCTCAGACCAGGTTGACCGTGATTTCGGTGATCTCGTTCAGGATTTGCAGGAATCGCGCCCCGGCCTCGTAGGCCCGCTGGTGCCGGATCAGCTCGACCGCCTCCTCGTCCAGCGAGACGCCGCTGACCGACTCGCGCCGGGCGTGCAGGTTGCCCACGACATCGCGCGAGACCTCGCTGGCCACGTCGGCCTCGACGATCTGCGCGCCGAGGTCCGACAGCACGCCGGCCAGGTAGTCGGCCGGAGTCGTGTTGCCCAGCGCCGCCGAAGAGCCTTCCCGAAGCGCCCCGATCCGATCGGCGATCCAGCCGTCACCTGGCGCTCCGGTGGCGGACACCGCGAGCAACCTCGGGTCGTCGAGCAGGCTGACGTTGACGCGGATCACCTCGGCGGCCCCGCGGACCGGAGGGATCTTGATGAACAGCGGCCGTCCCGGGTTGCCGTCGAGATCGGTGGCGCCGGTGGTCAGCGCGTTGGCGCGGTCGATCAGGTCCTGCGCCAGGTCGTTCAGATCGGCCAGTCGCGCCGGGATCTCGTCGTCCCGCACCGCCAGCAGCGCCCCGACCTTCCCGGAGCGGAAGCGGGCCGTGATGTCGGACCCGTCGCCGCCGGCCGCGATCCGCAGCATGCCCTGCGCGTCGCGGCTCGTGCGCAACGGCAGCGCGTCGCGTACCGAGACCAGCGTGGTGCCCGCGGGGAGCGAGAACGAGACCTGTCCGCGCTCGGCGGGAACGGCCGTGCCCCCGGTCAGCTCCACGAGCCGCTCGACCACCTGGTCGCGCTGGTCGCGCAACGGCGACGCCGTCGTGCCGTCGGCCTCGTTCTCGGCGATCTTGCGGTTCAGCGCGGCCAGCTCGGCGGCCAGTCCGTTGACCTCTTCCACCGCGGCCGCCACCGCGTCGTTCTCCGCGCGGCGCTGCGTGAGCAGGCGGTTGCTGGCGTCGCGCAGCCGGCTCGCCAGCCGGTCGGCGCCCGACAGCGCGTTGCGCCGCAGCGCCAGGTTCTCCGGTTGCGCGGCCAGCTCGGTGAACGCGTCGGAGAAATCGGCGTAGGCCGAGAGGATCCCGTCACCGTCCAGGGTGCCGAACACCGACTCGAGCTCGCGCAGCCCGCGCAGCCGCTCGTCGGCGAACGCCGCCGTGCCGGTCTCGCGTTCCAGCGCCGCCTGGATCAGCCGGTCCTGCTGCCGCCGCACCTGGTCGATCTGGACGCCCTGGTCCAGCATCCCGCCCGGCACGCGGACCGGGTAGCCGGTCGTCAGGTCCAGCCGCCGGCGGGCGTAGCCCGGCGTGGTGGCGTTGGAGATGTTGTCGCCCGCGACCTGCAAGCCGAGCTGGGCGGCGCTCATCGCGCGCAGTCCCAGACCGAAGTAGCCGAACAAGCTCATGCCTGCTCCCTCAGCCGCAGCCCCCGCGATTCGAAGTCGATCGAACGGCCGGAAGGCAGGTAGGTGCCGCCGCGCGCGTTGAGCGCGTCGAGCAGGCTGCGGCTCATCGCGACCATCCGCTCCAGCAGGCCGCCGCCGATGGCCGACGAGCGGGCGATACGGGTCGCGGTTTCCTCCAGCGCCACCAGCGCGCCGCCGACCCGCTCATCGGGGTCCGCATCGAGCGACTGCTGCTCGCGGGCGCGGCGGTACTCTCCCGCCAGCACCTTGTACTCGAGCGCCAGCGTCTCGAGCCGCGCGGTGGCCAGCTCGATGGCGGCCTCGTCGGCGCGCGCCAGCCCGGCCCGCATCGCCAGCGTCAGCTCCTCGGCGGTCTCCAGCCGCCGCCGGAGGCCGTCGAGCAGCTCGAACTGCGCGCCGCCGCGCTGACCCGAGGGATCAGCCGCCAACTTCATCCTCGAACTCCAGGATGGCGCGGGCGAGCTGCCGCGGGTCCACCTCGTAGGTCCCCGTCCGCAGCGCCTTCCGGACGGCCTCGACGCGGTCGTCCCGCACCTCGGGCAGCTCATCGGCGCGGGCGCGTAGCGCGGCGGCCTGCCGGGCCTCCTCGGACAGCTCCACGCGGTCTCCGCCCGCGGCCGGCGCCGATTCGCTCGAGCGCGCACGCGCACCCTTCGAGTCGCCGGTGTTGTCCGGTCGCGGCAGGCCAGGAACGCCGTCGATGCGATTGATGGCCATCTCGGTTACTCCGGGTGTGTCACTTGTGACACGGCTAGTCGTCGAGTTCATTCATAGGATCGGTAGCCACGGCCGGAACTTGAGCCGATCCATAGCTTTTCCGGGCGGTCGCCTCACGGACTTCCCGCAGCACCTGCTCCAGGTCGGCCGGTTTCGCCCCACCGCCCGACCACTGCTCGAGCAGCATCGAGGCGATATCGAGCGGGGAGTCCTCGGCCAGCCGCTCGGCGAGGTGCTGCTCGAACATCGACTCGTAGATCGAGGCCCCCGGCGTGTCGCCGAAGAAGCCGTGCTCGAGCTGGGCCTCGCGCATCTCGCGGACCAGCATCTGGACCAGCAGCGACTCGAACGCCTGGGCCGCCTCGCGCAGACGCGCCTCGTCGGTCGGCGTCGTGGCCGCGTCCGGCGCCACGGGCCGGGCGGTGTCGAGGGAGACCTCGCTCACAGCACCACCAGCTCGGCGTGCAGCGCCCCCGCCACCTTCATCGCCTGGAAGATCGCGATCATGTCGCGGGCCGAGACGCCCATCATGTTCAGGGCGTCCACGACCTGACCGACCGTCACCGCCTCGGGCAGCTGCACCACGCGGGCCGGCTCCTCGGAGACGTAGACCTCGCGCTGCGGGACGACGACCGTCTCGCCCTCCGACAGCGGCGGCGGCTGGCTGGGGATCAGGTCGGTCCGCACCTCGACGGTCAGGTTGCCGTGCGCCAGCGCCACCGGCGACAGCCGGACGTTGTGCCCCATCACCACGGTGCCGGTCTTCTCGTTGATCACCACGCGGGCCGGGCTGTCCGGGCGCACCTGCACCGCCTGCACCTGCGCCATCAGCCCCACCGGATCTCCGGCCAGGGCCGACGGGGGCTGGATCCGCACGCTCACCGCGTCCTCGGCCTGCGCCGTCCCTGCTCCCAGCGAGTCGTTGACGGCCCGGGCGATGCTCGACGCGGTGGCGAAGTCCGGGGTGCGCAGCAGCAACCGGAACGACCCGGCCTGGCTGAACGGCATCACCACCGGCCGCTCGACCGTGGCGCCGCCGGGGACCCGCCCCGAGGTGGGGTGGTTCTTCTGGACCGAGTTCCCGCCGCCGCCGCCGAGGAACGCGCCGCCGATCGACACCGCGCCCTGGGCCACCGCGTAGATCCCGCCGTCGGGGCCGGCCAGCGGCACCATCAGCAGCGTTCCACCCTGGAGGCTCTTGGCGTCGCCGATCGACGACACGACCACGTCGAGCTGCTGCCCCGGCCGCGCGAACGGCGGCAGCTCGGCGGTCACCATCACCGCGGCCACGTTGCGCACGCGGACCGAGGCCTGGGGCACCGAGATGCCGCTCCGCCGCAGCAGGTTGGCCAGGCTCTGCACGGTGAACGCGGCCTGCGTCCCGTCGCCCGTGCCCTGGAGCCCGACCACCAGCCCGTAACCGATCAGCGGGTTGCTGCGCACGCCCTCGACGTCGGCCAGATCCTTGACCCGCACCTGGGGCGCCGTGATCGCGGCAGCGAGCGCCGGCCCGAGCAGCAGCGGCAACACCATCAACATCGAGCGTCTTGCTCTCATCGGTCCTTCCTCAGAACGGCCAGATCCGGTTGAGGATCCGCATGAACCAGCCCTGCCGCACCGTCGCGTCCACCTCGCCGCGGCCCCACAACCGCACGGTCAGGTCGCCCACCGAGGACGAAGGCACGCGGTTGCGCGCGTCCACGTCCACGGGGCGCACGGTGCCCACCAGGGTCAGGATCTGCCGTTCGCGGTTGATCATCACCGTCTTCTGCCCGCCGATCACCAGGTCGCCGTTGGGCAGCACCCGCATCACCCGCGCCGTGATGAACGCGCGCATGGTGTTGCCGCGGGAGGTCGCGCCGTCGCCCGAGAAGCTCGACTCGGAGGTGGTCGACAGCACCTTGTTCAGCGCGAACGAGCCCGCCGCCGTGGCCGCCTTCTCCAGGCCGAACGCGGTCGAGGCGCCGAAGTCGGCCTCGGAGCTACGGTCGAGGTCGGTGCTGGCCTGGTTGCTGCCCAGCGAGCTTTCCTGGATCGAGATCGTGACCAGGTCGTTGGTGCGGAAGGCGCGCGTGTCGCGCACCAGGGCCGCGCCCGGCCCGGCGTCGGTCCACAACGAGCCGGTGGAGCCCGCCGGAACGGGGAACGGCGGCAGCACGTCCACGTCCCGCTCGAGGTCGCGCAGGTCGTCGGCCAGCGTCGGGCCCTTGAACGGCTGCTTCGGCGCGCAGCCCGAGAGCGCGACGATCAGCAGCGCCGCGAGCGCCACGACCCGGCTGCTCATCGCGCACCTCCTCCCAGCGGACCGCGCACGACGCGCAACGACCCGTCGGGCAGCACGACGCCGATCAGCTCGGCGCCGCTGGCCGTGTTCCGCACCGCGATCCGCTCGCCCGGGGCTCCGTCGGTACGCGCCAGCCCCCGCGCCGACACGCGCAGGCCGGCGTGCTCGATCCGCAGGTCGACGATCTCGCCGCGCCGCACCACCGGCGCCGCGACCACGAGGTCGCGGGTCAACACGCGCCCGGCGCCGAGCGTGCGGCCGGGAGCGAGCCCGAACGCCTCGGCCGGGTCGCGGAGCGGCTCGGCGGTCAACCGTGTGAGATCGCTCTCGACCACCGTGATCGCGCCGGCTCCGATCGGCTCGCCCCGCGACAACGTGCGCGCGGCCACGAGGGCCGGACCCCGCACCGTGCCGCGCACCGTGGCCCGCGCCTCGCCCCGCGGCACCCCGTCCGCCAGCTGGCGGAAGCGCAGCCGCACGATACCGGACGCGTTCGGGCCGTCGGCCTCCAGCGGCTCCAGCTCGACGTTCGCGGCCTGCACCGGGTCGGCGCCGCCGAAGCGGCACGACAGCACCTCGAACCGGTCGGGCGGCGCGACCTGCGCCTGCGCCAGCCGCGTCGCCCGCCGGCAGACGGCGTCTTCCGGCGGGGCCGCAACGCTGACCGACGAGGCCACGAGCACCGCCAACACGATCGCCCGGCAGGGATTCGGTGAACGCATCGATCACTCCTAGCGGATCATGTTGTTGAGCTGCTGCATCATCTCGTCCGCGGCGCGGATCGCGCGCGTGTTCAGGTCGTAGGCGCGCTGGGCGGCGATCATGTTCACCAGCTCGTTGACGATGCTGACGTTGCTGATCTCGAGGAAGCCCTGCGACAACGTGCCCAGCCCGTCGAGACCCGGGGTGCCGTCCACCGCGGTGCCCGACGCCTCGGTCGGCTGCAGCAGGTTCCCGCCGAGGCTCAACAGGCCCGACGGGTTGACGAAGTTGGCCAGCTCGACCTGGCCCACCTCGGTCGGTGTGCTCTGGCCGGGCTGCGTCACGCTGACCGTGCCGTCGGCGCCGACGGTGATCGTCAGCGCGTCCGGCGGCAACGTGATCGGCGGGTCCAGCGGGTAGCCCTGGAAGTTGACCAGCTGCCCCTCGGCGTTGGCCGTGAACGCGCCGTCGCGCGTGTAGGCGAGCGCGCCGTCGGGCATCAGCACCTTCAAGAAGCCCTGCCCCTGGATCGTCAGGTCCAGCGGGTTGTCGGTCTTGCGCACGTCGCCCTGGCTGAACAGCTTCTTGATCGACCCGGTGCGCGAGCCCATCCCGAGCTGGATGCCCGCCGGGTTCCGCGTGACCGACGACGACGAGGCGCCGGGCGCCCGCAGCGTCTGGTACAGCAGGTCCTGGAACTCGGCGCGGCTGCGCTTGAAGCCGTTGGTGTTCACGTTGGCCAGGTTGTGCGCGATCGTGTCGATCTGGACCTGCTGGGCCTGCATGCCCGAGGCCGCGCTCCACATTGCCCTCTGCATCGTTCGTCTCCTCGTTAGCGGCCGGCGATGTCGTTGACGGCGCGCCGGTTGACCTCGTTCATCGTCAGCGAGATGATTTTCTGGTAGCTGTGGAAGGCGCGTTGCGCCTCGATCAGCTGCACCAGCTCGCTGACCGGATCGCCCGCCGGATCCTCCAGGTACCCCGGCTGAAGCTCGGGCTCGTCCAGCGGCTCGAGCGCCTTGTCGTTGCCCCGCGCGGAGAACAGGCTCTTGCCGGCGCGCACCAGCAGGTCGGCATCGAAGCGCACGACCAGCATCCGGCCGACCTCGTTCTCGCCGTCGAACACCCGGCCGTCGCCCTCGATGCGCGGCTCGGTCAACAGGCCCGCGATCGGCTGGCCCTGCGTGTCGAGCACGGGGTGCCCCAGCGCGTCGATCAGCCCGCCGCCGGGTCCGACGGCCAGCGATCCGGCGCGGGTGTAGCCGCGGCCCGCCTCGGTGCGCACCGCGATCAGGCCCTCGGCGGGCAGGGCGACGTCCAGCGCCCGTCCCGTCGGTCGCGCCGTGCCGGGTCCGGGCACCTCGAAGGTGCCGGCGATGGCGACCGCGGCGTTGGCGGCGCGACGCTCGGGCGGCGCTTTCTCGGCCACGCCGCGGTAGACCTCGAAGAACGACCGCAACGAGCGGTAGCCCGCGGTCGACAGGTTGGCCAGGTTGTTCGCGATCAGCTCGAGCCGCCGCTCCTCGGCGATCATTCCCGAAGCGGCCGTGTAGAGTTGGCTGTTCATGCTCGGTTCACCTCGTACCTCGTTGCCTCATCAAGTGACGTGCCATGCGCGGGAACCGCGAGTTCCGCGCGTCGCGGTCGTCGCGGACCGGCAAGAAGCGGCCGCCCCCGGCAAGTCCTCGCCGCCGCGGGCCAGGTCCTGCCAGCGTTGCCGCGTGGTGCTGGCGCGGGCCGCGTCGCGGCTCTCCTCGATCTCGACCTTGCGGATCAGCGCGGCCAGCACCTCGGGCAGCGCGTCGTCGTCCGGCGCGTTCGCTGCCGCCGTCGCGAGCGCGGGTTCGGGAGTGCGGACGTCGTCGGCCGCGGATCTCGCCGCCGCGCGGCTGCCGGTGCGCTGAAGCAGCACCGCCAGCACGACGCCGAGGTTCAGGGCGATCAACGCGATCATCCCGATCTCCGCGATCGTGATCATGACTCGGCCTCCTGCTGCTCGGGGGCGGCGTCCGGCGCGACCGCGTCTTCCGCGGGATCCTCCTCGACCGCGGGCTGCGCCTCGTCACCGGAACCGGATCCGTCGCCGAGTCCGTCGAGTCCCTGCCGCGAGCTGCCGGTGACCCGGAAACCGAAGTGGCCGTCCACCACGACCAGCTCGCCGCGGGCGACCACCGAGCCGTTGACCACGAGGTCGACCGGTTCGTCCGGACCCTTGGTCAGCTTCAGCATGCCGCCGGGCTCCAGCCGCAGCAGGCGGTCCAGCGGGATCCGCTCCGAGGCCAGCCAGACCTCGACCGGAAACTCCAGATCGAGAAACGCGCCTTCCCGCGCGGTGTCGTTCATGACTTCTCCTTTCCCCCGGTGGCGGGAACACGGCCGCGCCGCCACGCGACGGCGAACGTCGGTCCCGCGTCCCGGCCCAGGCTGCCGGTGAACACGGTCTGCCCCGAGACCCGCAGGTCCATCGCGGCGTCGTCGGAAACATCGAGACGCAGCACCGCACCCGGCGACAGCGCCAGCAGGTCCTCGAGCCCGACCATCCCGGCGCGCAGCACCGGTCGCACGTCGGCGCGGCAGCGGCGCAACACGCGGTGGAGCGGCCCGACGCGGAACTCCTCGTCGGTCCCGGTCGTCTTGCGCGGCACCAACAGGGCCGTCGACGCGACGAGCGCGCTGGTCTGCTGCGATTCCCCGATCTGGACGCGCACCAGGCCGACGCCGACGATCTCGCCGGGCGAGGCGAGGTTGGCCGGAATCCGGCCCACGTCGACCGTCGCATTGCTGAGGTCCTCGCCGCTGGCCCGCACCAGCGACGGCACCAGCGCGCCGGTGAGCCGGTTCATCACCCGCGTCTCCAGCGGCGTCGGCATCCGTCCCGTGTCGGGCGCGTTGCCGAAGCCGCCCAGCGCCAGCTCGACGATCGCCAGCGCGGTCAGCGGATTCAGGATCAGGGCGATCCCGCCGCCGTCGGCGTGCGCGAACGAGACGACCCAGGCCGGCTCGTTGACGGCGGCCAGCGCGGCGGCGGAGCGTTGTTGCCGGAAGCCGTCCAGCTCGAGCGTCAGCTCGCGCTCCAGCTCCTTCGACAGCACCTGCTCCACCGCCTTCATCAGGGTCGTCAGGCGGTCGCGCGCCCCGGCCTCGCCTCCCGGCGGAATGGCCACCGGCTCGCGCAGCGAGTAGGTGCTCGGGCCGTTCCTCGGTTCCGTGCTCGCCGCCGGCTCTCCGTCCTCTCCCGGCGACAGCACGCTCGCGACTTCCTCGGGCCGCAGCAGGGGCTCCTGGCTCATCGGCTGCCCCCTCGGCCTGCGGCCTTGCGCGGCGGCGACGCGGGCGCCACGTGCAGCCGGGCGTGCAGCATGACGCGCAGCCGCGAGGCGGCCTGGGAGTGCAGCTGGCAAACCCGCGATTCGGTGACGCCCAGCACGACGCCGACTTCCTTCATGTTCAACCCCTCGTGGTAGTACAGCTCCAGCACGCGTCGCTCTCGTTCGGGCAGCTCGCCGATCGCCTGGCCCAGCGCCTCGATCAGCTCGCGCCGCTCCAGCGGTCCGTCGGGCAGGTGACGCTCGTCGACCACCGCGGGATCCGCCCCGGGAGCCAGGTCCTCCAGCGACAGGAACGGACCCACGCGCAGGTTCCTGAGCATCTGCCGGTAGGCCTTGAGCCCGAGCCCCAGCGCCGCGGCGATCTCCTCCTCGGTCGCCGGCCGGCCGTTGATCGTCGACAGCGTGCCGACCGCCTGGTCGAGATCGCGTTGCATCGCGCGCACCGAGCGGGGCCGCCAGTCCTTCTGCCGCAGGCTGTCCAGGATCGCGCCGCGCACCCGCGCCTCGGCGTAGGTGCGGAACAGCACGCCACGCGCCGGGTCGAACTTCTCCACGGCATCGAGCAGCCCCAGGATCCCCTCGTGCACCAGCTCGTCCAGCTCGATGCTGGCGGGCAGCCGCGCCGCGATGCGCAGCGCGAGGTATCGCACCAGGTCGAGATGCGACTCGATGAACCGGGACCGCTCGCCCGCGTTGCCTTCGCGGATCGCATCGGACCAGGGCAGGGGCCGCGAGGGCTGGCTCAATTGGGCAGCTCCTTCGTCGCGACGTCGAGCAGCCGCCGCCAGTAGTCCGTCGCGTGGTTCGCGTTGCCGTGCCCCGCGGCCAGCTCGAGCGCGATGCGCTCGTAACAATGGCCGGCGCGCGAGGTCGGGTAGAGCTCCATCAGCGAGCGTTGCCGCCGCACCGCCTCGCCGACCTTGGGATCGCGGTAGACCGGGCCCAGCGTGCCCGGCTCCCGCCCGAGAAAATGTCTTGCCGCGCGCGCGATCTGTTCGTGCGCGCGCTGCGCCTCGTCGTCGTTCTCCGCCGCGTTGACCACCAGGTCGACCGGCTTGTGCGGGTCCGCGGACCACAGCACCTTGAGCGTCGCGTAGGCGTCGACCAGCGAGGTCGGCTCGGGAGTCGTGACCACGAGCACCCGCGACGCCGCGAGCTGCAGCGCCAGCGTGGTGTCGCCGAGCCCGGCTCCGGTGTCGATCAGCACGTCGTCGGCCAGCTCGGCCCCGGCGGCCAGCGAGCCGAGCAGCCGCCCCCGCGTCACCTCGTCCAGCCGCGACAGGTCGGGCACTCCGGAAGCCGCCGGCAGCACCCGGATGCCGCGCGGGCCCTCGACCAGCAGCTCCTCCAGCGTCGCCTCGCCGCGCACCAGGTGCTCGACGTTGCGCTGCGGGACGAGTCCCAGCAGCACATCGAGGTTGGCCAGGCCGAGGTCACCGTCCACCACCAACACCCGCCGGCCCCAGCGGCCGAGCGCGACGGCGAGGTTGATCACCAGGTTGCTCTTGCCCACGCCACCCTTGCCGCCGGTCACGGCGATCGCGCCGGCGCCGCCGGTGGCGGGCTTCGGAACGGGAGTCGGACTCATGCGGGGATCTCCTGCGTCGCCCTGCGCGGCAGGCCGTTGCGCAGCATCAGTGCCGCGAGCGCCCGCGGGGAAGCGTCCTCGAGGTCGGGCGGCGCGTGCCCGGTGGTCAAGAAGGCCAGCGGCAGCCGGCTCGGCGCCAGCGCCGTGACCAGCTCGCCGATGCGGCCGCCGTCGTCCACGCGCGAGAACGCGACGCACGACGGACGGAGCCCCGCGAAACGCGCCAGCACCTTCGCCGCCTCGGCGTGGTGCAGCCCCGCGGGCAGCAGCACGGCCACGGTGGCGTGCGGGACGGCGTCGCGCAGCTCGCGGACGAACGCCAGGCGCTCGTCGTCGGCCGCGCCGACGCCCGGCGTATCGATCAGTACGGTCCCTACCGGGTCGGTCGCGTCGAGCGCCGGTTTGAGGTCGCTCGCGCTCTCGACCCCGAGCGTGCGGGCCCCGGTACAGCGCGACAGCGCCTCGGCCTGCTCCAGCGCGCCGATGCGCTCGCAGTCGGCCGCGGCGAACACCACCGGCCGCGCCGAGCGCGACGTGATCCGCGCGGCCAGCTTGGCCACGGTCGTCGTCTTCCCGCTGCCGGGCGGTCCGACGACCATCAGGCAACGCCGCGCCAGGGACAGCGGCTCGCACGTCACCAGCTCACGGATGCCCCGTTCCGCCGCCCGCGCGACCTGGCCCGCGTGCACCGGGCTGCCGAGGCCGCGCCCGGCGATGCGTGCGAAGCGCGTCGCCAGGTCCGTGGACAATCCCGACTCGATCAGGGCGCGGGTCGCCGGCTCCAGGGCGGCGCCGTCGGGCTTCGGCCGCGGGGCCGCGGGAAGCACCTCGTGCCGGCCGCCGCCGACGCGGTCGCGGTCGCCCCGCGGACGTTCCACCTCGCGGTTCAGCCGCTCCAGCAGCGAGCGCCGGTCCGGGTCCGCCGGCGCCGCGGGCGCGCGCTCGATGGCGACGGTGACCTCGACGCTCGTCAGTCCGAGCCGGCCGGCCACCTCGCGGGTCGCCAGCACCAGCGCGTCCGGGCCCAGCTCGGCCCGCGCGCGCGCCAGCGCCGATGCGAGGTCCGTGGCGGCGTAGGTCTTGAGCTGCATCGGCTACTTCACCTGCCCGATCGAGCGGACGCGCACGCCGTCCGGGATCTCCATCGCGGCCAGGAACGGCACCGTCGGCAGCGCGTTCTCGGTCAGCCGCCGCAGCACCACGCGGGTTTCCGGCGAGCCGCACAGCACGGCCGGCTGCGTTCCCGGGGTCTGCCGGATCGCGGCGGCCACGCGGTGCACCAGCGCCTGAGCGGTCCGGGGATCCGGGGCGGGAGCGCCGCGCTCGGCGCCCGCGGTCATGAACTCGTGGATCTCCTGCTCGACCTGCGCGCCGACCGTGACCACCCTCAGCTCGTCGCCCTCCAGGAACGGGCGCACCAGCGACCGGCCGAGCGCGCGGCGCACCTGCGAGACGATCTCCTGCAGGTCGACCTGGCCGTTGCCCAGGTCGGCCATCGTCTCGCACACGGTCTGCAGGTCGCGGATCGAAACGCGCTCGCGCAGCAGCGCCTGCAGCACCTTCTGTACCTGGCCCAGCGTGTAGCGCTCGGGGATCAGCTCCTCGACCAGCTTCGGCGCGTGCTTGGCCAGGTTGTCCAGCAGCTTCTGGGTCTCCTGCCGACCGAGCAGCTCGTCCGAGTGCCGGCGGATCAGCTCCGAGAGCTGCGTGCCGATCACCGAGGTGCGATCGACGACCGTGTAGCCGAGCGTGCGGGCGCGCTCGGCCTCGCCTTCGTGGATCCACAACGCGTCGATCCCGAACGCCGGGTCCTTGGTCTTCTCGCCGTCGATCGGCTCCAGGGCGTCTCCGGGGTCGATCGCCAGCACGCGGCCGCGCGGCAGGCGCCCGCGTCCCACCTCGGCGCCGCGGAGCTGGATCTGGTACTCGTCGGGACCGAGCCGCAGGTTGTCGCGCACGCGCACCGGCGGCACGACCATCCCGAGGTCGAGCGCGATCTGGCGCCGGATGCCGCGGATGCGGTCGAGCAGCCCGCCCGGTTTCTCCGAACCGGCGAGGTCCACGAGGTCGTAACCGACCTCGATCGTCATCGGGTCCACCAGCAGCAGCGGCTCGACGGGCTCCTCGGGCGGCGGGCCGGTCGGCCGCAGGTCGGTGGCCTCGGCCTCGGCCGTCTGTTGTTCGCGCGTGCGCACCACGCCGGCCATCCCGCCGACGCCGGCCGCCAGCGTCAAGAACGCCACGGTCGGCAGGCCGGGGATCAATCCCATCAGCGCCAGCGTTCCCGCGGCGACCCACAGCGGCTTGGCGTTGGCGAACAGCTGTCCCGCGACGTCGCTGCTCAGCTCCTCGCCGGTGTTGGCCCGCGTGGTGACGAGACCGCCGGCGACCGAGATCAAAAGCGCCGGGATCGCGCTGACCAGGCCGTCGCCGACGGTCAGCGTGGAGTAGGTGCGCGCCGCGTCGGCCATCGACATGCCGGCCTGCGAGACGCCGATCACCAGCCCGGCGATCAGGTTGATCGCGACGATGATCAGGGAGGCGATCGCGTCGCGCTGGGTAAACCGCACGCCGCCGTCCATCGAGCCGTAGAAGTCGGCCTCGTCCTGGATCTGCTTGCGGCGTTCCTTGGCCTCCAGCTCGTCGATCAACCCGGCGTTGAGGTCGGCGTCGATCGCCATCTGCTTGCCGGGCATCGCGTCGAGGGTGAACCGCGCGGCGACCTCGCTGATGCGCGTCGCGCCGTGCGTGATGACCACGAACTGCACGGCCAGCAGCACCAGGAACATCACCATCCCGACCACGAGGTTGCCGCCGACCACGAACTGGCCGAAGGCCTCGATCACGCTGCCGGCGGCGTGGGTGCCCTCGTGCCCGTGGAGCAGGATCCGCCGCGTGGAGGCGATGTTGAGGCCCAGCCGGAACACCGTCAGCAGCAGCAGCGCCGAGGGGAAGACCGAGAAGTGGACCGGGTTCTTGATGTAGACCGCGGTCAGCAACACGACCAGGCTGATCGCGATGTTCAGGCTGATGAACAGGTCCAACCCGATCGTCGGCAGCGGGATGATCATCAACCCGATCAGGCCGACCACGCCCAGCGGCAGCAGCACGCTGATGCTGTTGGTCCAGGGGCTTCTGGCGATCGCGCTCATGCCTGCACCCCGTCACCGGGAGCGGGACGCGGACCGCGGCGCCCGTCGCGCTGCAGCACCAGCGCCAGCACCTCGGCCACCGCGCGGAACAGCTCGTAGGGGATGAAGCCGCCGACGGGCACCGAGCGGTAGAGCATCCGCGCCAGCGGCGGGTCGCTGACGACCGGGATCCTGTGCCGGCCCGCGATCTCGCGGATCCGTGCGGCCAGCTTGGCCCGGCCCTTGGCCAGCAGCTGCGGCACCTCGGTCTCGCCGGGCACGTAGCGCAGCGCCACGGCGATGTGCGTCGGGTTGGTGACCACCACCGTGGCCCGCTCGACGTCGGCCATCATCCGCGACCGCGCCAGCGACATCTGCTTCGAGCGCACCTTGGCGCGCACCGTGGGATCGCCCTCGGTCTCCTTGCGCTCGTCGCGGATCTCCTTCTTGGTCATCCGCATGCCGCGCTTGAAGTCGTAGCGCTTGAACAGGTAGTCGAGCAGCGCCAGCGCCGCCGCCAGCAGCACGATGCGGAAGAACACCTTGCCGCACAGCAGGAACAGCGCCTCGAGCGTGCCCCCGGGCCCCGGCGCGCCGAGCAGACCACTCTTGAACACGTCGCGGATCGCCGTGAAGGCGACGATGCTGTACAGCACCATCTTGATGAACGCCTTGAGTCCCTCGACCAGCTTCGAGAGCGCAAAGACCTTCTTGATGCCCTTGAACGGGTTGACCTTCGAGAGATCGGGCTTGAACGGCTTGACCGTGAACACGGGCCGGCTCTGCACGAAGTTCCCGCCGATCCCCGCCGCGACCATCAACGCCAGCGGCGCCGCCAGCAGCGACAGCAGCGTCATCGCCGTCGTGGTGAACACGATCTGCAGCCCGGCGTCGGTTCCGTCGAAGCGGTGCGCGCCCGAGAACGAGCCGACCAGAAAGCCGCGCATCGAGTCCATCCACGACCCGCCGAACACCAGCCCGTACAGCAGGAACAGCGCCAGCGCGAGCATCCCCGGGATCTCGTTGCTGCGCGGAACCCGCCCCTCCTCGCGCGCCTTCTCCAGCCGTCGCGCGGTCGGTTCCTCGGTGCGTTGGGATTTGTCTTCCTGCGCCAACGGGCCTTCCCTTCGGGCGGGCACCAGGAGCCGCCGGCCCCGGGCACCCGCGCGCCGGAGGCACCTCGTGCATTCGCCTCGCGGCCCGTCGGGACAGCAACGGGCGTACCAGAGGGGTGGCAGCGGAGCTAACCGTCGGTGGGAGCGGGACTTAGTCGGAGCGAAGCCCGGAGGACGGGGCCGGCAGCGCCGGAGGGCCGACGGCGGGGGAGGTCAGGGAATCGGTTTGTTGACGGGGTGGGGGTTTGGGGCCGCCCCCTCGCTGCTGGCCTGTCCGACGAAGGGCTATTTCGTGCTGACTCCCCGAACACTCAAGCCCGCTTTGGCGAGGCCTTCGAGAATACGGGCTTCGAGATCGGGCAGGGAGTAGACCCACGGATCGAGGCCCACCCGCTTGTAGTCCTTCTCGAAATCAGGCCACACTCGCAGCAGATCGCGGGCTGCCGCCTGTGCGGCCTGCCGGTTGCCGAGCTGGGCGTGGGCCAGAGTCCGTGCCAGCGGGTCTCCCCAGTACTCGGGCATGTTGATCTGCTCGGCAATCTCGAGGGCCTCGGCATCTCGCCCCAGACGGTAGGCGTTCATGAACGGCGAGAACCGGTACCACCCCGGGTGACGCGGGTTGAGATCCATCGCCTGCTGCACCAACCGGGTGCCCCGCTCCCAGTCGCCCGAGTAGCCGAACATGATGCCGATCATCGCCATCGTGTCGGTGGAGCGGCGGTTGAGCTCGAGGGCCCGGTTGGCCGCCGACCGGAAGGCGCCGGGGTTCTGGCTGTGAAAATAGGTCTGCGCGAGGTAGAAGTGCGCCAGCTGGCTGGCCGGATCGGCCTCCACGGCCTGACGGGCGAAAGCGAGAGCCCGCTGCAACGGATCGGCGCGCGGGTTGAAGTCGTGGTTCGCCTCCTCGATGCACAGGCCCGCCAGGGCCGCCAGCAGCTCGGCATTGTTCGGGTCGCGCTCGGCCGCGCCTTCCACGGCCGTCCGCGTGACGAGATGGTCCTCGGCGCTGACCCGCTGCCGGTAGAGGAACAGCCGCAGGATGGCCTCGTGCGAGGTCAGGGCCTCGGACGGTTTCGATTCGGTCTCGATGGCCATCGAGCGCGTGAGCGCGCCGTGCGGGTCGGCAACCGTCGCCACCACCCGATCGGTGAGCTCGTCCTGAAGCTCGAAGACGTCGGCCGCGTCGAGGTCCCGGTCGTAGGTCTCGGACCACAGGTGGGTCCCGGTCGCGGCATCGATCAGGTTCAGTCCGACGCGGATTCTGGAGCCCGACCTGCGGATGCCGCCTTCCATCACGTACCGGGCGCCGAGCTCCTCGCCGACCTGTCGCACGTCGATCGCCTCGCCGCGGTAGCGTCGGGTCGATTTCCGGGCGACCACGAAGAGGTACGAGAACCGCGACAACCCGCTCGCGATGTCCTCCTCGAGACCGTCGGCGAATGCCTCGACCTCCGCGTCGCCGGCCGGACAGCCGAACGGTAGCACCGCGATCCACGGCACGTCGCGGCGCCTGATCTGCGAGCTGCTCGAGACGGGCGGCGAGACGGACGGCGCTGCCGGAACCGGCAGCCCCTGCGACGGTCCGCCGTCCGACGACGACTCGCTCTGCAGGGCCTTGAGCTCGTTGAAGACGTCGCGCGCGGTCTGGTAGCGGTCGCGGCGGTCCTTCTCCAGGCAGCGCGAAATGATGCGACCGAGGTGGCGCGGCATTTCGGGGCGCATCTCGACCACCGAGCGCGGCACGTCCCTGAGGATCGACGACATCAGCGCCGGCTGGCTGTCCCCGGTAAACGGCCGCGCTCCGGTCGCCATCTCGTACAGCAGCACGCCGAGCGAGAAGACGTCCGTGCGGTGGTCGACCGTCTTGCCCTCCACCTGCTCGGGCGACATGTAGGGCACCGTGCCGACGATCGTCCCCACCCCGGTCAGGGCCTCGGTCGCCAGCTCGGAGGAGTCCGAGACCCCCTCCGCCCGCTGCAGCTTGGCCAGCCCGAAATCCAGCACCTTGACCCGTCCGTCGTCGTCCACCATCACGTTCGAGGGTTTGAGGTCGCGGTGGATCACGCGCTTGTCGTGCGCCGCCGAGATCGCCTCGGCGAGCGGCGTCGCGAGGTCGAAGAAGGCCTCGATTGCGAGCCCGCCCTCGGGGATCAGCTTGTCGAGGCTCTGACCGTCGATCAGCTCCATGGTCAAGAAGCGGATGCCCTCCGACTCCTCGACCGAGAAGATCGTGACGATGTTGGGATGGTTGAGGGCCGCCACCGCCCGCGCCTCGCGCTCGAAGCGGTCGAGCCGCTGCGGGTCGGCCGCGAACTCCTCCGGCAGCACCTTGAGCGCCACCGCTCTTCCGAGCCTGGTGTCCTCGGCCTTCCACACCTCGCCCATCCCGCCGGCGCCGAGCGCCGCGGTGATGCGGTAGTGGGCAAGGGTCGTGCCGATCACGGGGCTACACCTCATCCAACGGCCAAGTGGCTCGAGCTGCGATCTGCGTCGGGTAACGTCATATACGTCGACCCACAGCCGCAGTTCAACGGGGAATCCGAAGGTAGATTACAGCGAATCCGCCTCACGGGAAGGGCACGGGGCCCCGAATGCTCGGCAGGAATTCTCGGAGGCCAGGAGGCCCGAGGGCGCGGCGTGATACGGAGAGCCCCGACGTGAAGGAGGTTCGAATCGAGGGGCAGCCGGTTCTCGGCCCCGCGGGCAGCGGATCGGACGGAGGACTAGGTTTGGCGAAGGCGCTCGGCCTCGGCAACGAGCGCCTGGAACTGCGGGTGGTCGCGTAGCGCTCGTAGGTGCGGGTCGTCGCTCATCGATTCCGGTGCGTGGCCCTCTTCCAGCGCGCGGCGCAGGAAGTCCAGCGCCTCGTCCGCGCGCCCGCGCCGCGCCGCCGTGGTTCCGAGCTGGTAGAGCGCCAGGCCGTGATACCGCGAGCCGCGCGCCTCGTAGATCCGCAGCACGCGGCGCAGCGTGCGGTCGGCCTGGTCCAGCTCGCCCGTGCCCATCAGCATCTCGCCGTAGGTGTGAAGATGCAGTCCGTAGTCCGGCGAGTCGGGTCCGAACACCCGTTCGCTGCGGCTCACCAGATCTTCGAGCACCGCTTTCGCCTCGACCAGTTTTCCGCTCGACGCGAGCGTATTGCCCAGGTTGTTCATGGCTCCCAGCGTGTCGGGATGGTTCTCGCCGAGATCGCGGCGCCGCGCATCGAGCGCAAAGCGCACCAGCTTCTCGGCCTCGTCGTAGCGGCGCATCCTCGTGTACAGCGTGGCCAGGCTGTTGATGTTCCGCAGCGTCGTGGGATGAGTCTCGCCGCGAATCCGGCGGTTGGTCTCGATCGCCTCGAGGTACAGCGCCTCGGCCTCTTCCCGGCGTTTCAGGTGCTCCAGGAGCACCGCGAAGTTGTTCAGTGTTTCAACCGTGTCCCGGTCATCGTCGCCCAAGGTCCTCCGGCGTCTTTCCAGCGCCTCCTCGTACAGCGGCAAGGCTTCGTCGTGGCGACCCAGCCTCCAGTAAGCGACCGCCAGCCCGTTCATGGTCTTCAACGTGCTGCGATGATCGTCGCCCAGCACGCGACGCTGCGCGGCGAGCGTCTCGGCGAACAGCGCCGCGGCCTCGTCGTTCCGTCCCTGACGGAAGAAGATCCCGGCGAGGTTGTACGACGTCATCAACGTGTCCTCGTGTTCCGGGCCGAGCCGTTCGCGCACGATCCCCAGGTTGTGCCGGTGGACGCGCTCGGCCTCGTCGTAGCGGCCCCGGGACCAGTACACGTTGCCCAGCTCGGTCGTCGAAGCGAGGGTCTGTTCGTGGTCGTCGCCCAGCTCGCGCCGGTGCAGCTCCGCGGCCCGCTCGGCGTGCGGCTCGGCCTCGTCGAACAGCCCGAGCGAGTGGTACGTCTGCGCCAGCGTCCGGCGCAGGCGGGCCTCGATCAGCGGCCGGTCACCGAACCGGTTGTCGATCGTCTGAGCCGCTGGCCGCAGGATCGTCTCGTCGAGCACGCGCCGGGCGACATCGGTGACGTTGGTGCGTTGCACGGGTCCGTCGAACGAGGCGAGCAGCGCGTCGATCTCGCCGGGGGGTGTTCCTTGACGTTCCAGCGTGCCGGCGATCGCTCCGCGCAGCGCCTCGACGACGTTGCGACCGGCTTCGGCCGGATCCAGCTCCGCCAGCATCTCCGCCTGGAAGCCGACGACGGCTTCCAGGTCCTCGCGCGCCTGCTCGGCCGCGCGCCGCTGCGCCGCCTCGCGCAGCCCGAACAGCGTCGAGCTCACCACCCCCGCCATTAGCGCCACGGCGACGGCCGCTCCGGCCGCCACCGCCAGTCGATGCCGGCGCACGAACTTGCCCGCCCGGTAAAGAGACGACGGCGGACCGGCCAGCACCGGCTCGTTGGCGAGGTGTCGCCGGATGTCATCCGCCAGCTCCATCGGCGAGCCGTAGCGACGCGCGGGCTCCTTCTCCAGCGCCTTCATCGTGATCCAGTCGAGGTCGCCCTTCAGCTGCCGGCGCAGCGTCGAGGTGTCGGTCCCGCGCAGCTTGGCGGACTCGGCGGATCGCTCGCCCAGCGTGCCCAGCCGCGTGCTGGGACGGGAAGGCTCGGAGGTGCGGATCTTGCGCACCAGCCCGTCGAAGCCCTCGTCGACCAGCTCCTTGATGTCCAGCGGCAGCTCGCCGACCAGCAACTGGTACAGGATCACGCCGAGCGAGTACACGTCGGTGCGGGTGTCGACTTCCTGCCCGCCCACGCGCGCCTGCTCGGGGCTCATGTAGGCCGGCGTGCCGATCATCACCCCGAGCCCCGTGAACATCGTCCTCTCGGTCAGCCTCTGCGCGGTCGCCTTGGCGACTCCGAAGTCGATAATCTTGGGCACGGCCTTGCCGTCCTGAACAGCCACGAGCACGTTGGACGGTTTGAGATCGCGGTGGATGATCGCCTCCTGGTGCGCGTGTTGCACGCCTTCGCAGACCTGCACGAACAGCTCGAGGCGCTCGCGCGTGTCGAGCTTGTGGTCGTCGCAGTGGTGGGTGATCGGCACGCCCTTGACGTGCTCCATCACGAAGTACGGCCGGCCGCGGGGCGTTGCGCCGGCGTCGTAGACCCGGGCCACCGCCGGGTGGTCCATCAGTGCCAGGGCCTGCCGCTCGGCCTCGAAGCGGGCGACGACCTGCCGGGTGTCCATCCCGTGCTTGATGACCTTGATCGCCACGCGCCGCCGGATCGGTTCCCGCTGCTCCGCGAGCCACACCTCGCCCATGCCGCCCTCGCCCAGCCGCTGGAGCAACCGGTACGGTCCGACGGTCGTCTCGGGCGCAAGGGACTCGGACGACTCCGTTCTCGTGACCGGTGCCGTCGGGCTGGCGTCCTCTGTTCTGTCGTGTTCGGACACGTGGCGATCCCCGGGTAACCCACCGATCTTACCCCCGAGTGTTGGCGGCTAAGCCGGATAAGCCCCGAACTGCGTCCGGTAAGGCTATATACGTCAACCTAGAGCCGCAGCTCAACGGGGAATCCGAAGGCAGATTACAGCGAATCCGCTTCGTGGGAAGGGCTCGCGGCCCCGAATGCTGGACGGGCCTTTCGGTCGTCGAGCAACCCCGATAGCCAGTGCACGACGGCGCGGGATCACGGACAACCGGTCACCGATCGCTCCGGTCCATCGCTACTCCGTCCCGCGGTGCCCCGGCCGCAGACGTTCTCCGCAACGATCAGGTAGTAGTAGCCCGCAACCGGTGTGTCCGCGTCCTCGGCGACGGTATCCGACCCGTCGTCCGCCTCGACGCAGCCGGCGTCGGGATCGTCGAAGCTCGCAGGCGTTGCGCTGCGGACGACGTCGTAGAGCGGTGTCAGCCCACCCGGCTCGCTCGGCGACGCCCAGTCGAGCACCGTCACGGCGCCCGACTTTGACAGCAGCAACTCCCCGACCTGCCCCGGAACGGCCCAGACTCCGGGGTCGCCGGGTGCGCAATCCTCTGCGTCGAGGAAACCGTCCGAGTCCGAGTCGACGGGCAGGACCAGCGCCCACAGCTCGTATTCGTAGGGCTCACCGATGCCCGCGTTGCCGTTGGCCGCGAAGAACAGGCGCCCGCCAGACGCCGTCAGGTGCGAGGGGTCGGCGGAAGCCCCTCCGGGCGCGATGTGCTCAACCAGCGTGCCGGCCGGGGTGCCGTCGCTCGACCACAATTCGCGTCCGTTGAGCCCGTCGTCCGCCGAAAAGTACAGCTTGCCGCCGGCATGGACCAGGGACTGCGGATTCGAGGATGCGGCGCCCTGGCGGATGTCCAGCACCATCGCGGTGCCGGCAGGAGTTCCGTCGCTCCTCCACAGCTCGCGGCCGTTAACGCCGTCGTCCGCGGCGAAGTAGAGCGTTCCGCCGATCACCGCGAATTCGCCGGGGCTCGACGAGCCGCTCCCGGGACGGATGTCCTCGACGATCGTCGTCCCGGCGGCGGTGCCGTCGCTCTTCCAGAGCTCGACCCCGGCGACCCCGTCCGCAGCGGTGAAGAGCAACATCCCGCCGACGTCGGTCAGGAGCGACGGCGTGGAGGAGCCTGTTCCCGGTCGGACGTCCTCGACGAGGACCGTGCCGGCGGCGGTGCCGTCGCTCGTCCAGAGCTCACGACCCTCCGCATCGGTGAAAGCGCTGAGGAAGATCCTTCCCCCGGACACCGTCAACAGGTTGGTTCCCGAGGACGTCGACCCGGGATTGACGTCCTTGACGAGTGTCGTGCCCGCATCGGTCCCGTCCGTTTGCCACAGCTCGACCCCGTTCGTGCCGTCGTCGGCGCTGAAATAGACCTGACTACCGAATCTCACGAAGGAGAACGGCGCAGATCCCCACGCGCCCGGGTTGATGTCCTTGACGACGGACGTTTCGGCGGCGGTGCCGTCGGAGCTCCACAGCTCGAAACCGAGGGCGCCGTCCTCCGCCTGGAACCAGGCGCGGCTGCCGTCACCGAGCAGGAACTCCGGGTTCGAGCCCGGCGCACCGGGCCAGATGTCCTCGACGAGCACCGTTCCGCCGGAGGTCGCATCGGTTCTCCACAGTTCGCTTCCGGTGGCGCCGTCACGGGCGCGAAGCAGGGAGAGCCCGGGGAGCGGGGTCATCAGCGCCGGGGCCGACCCGTCGGCTCCGGGCGCAACGTCCAGCACCAGCGCCGTTCCGGCCGGGGTGCCGTCGCTGGTCCAGGGTTCGGCGCCGGTGGATCCGTCGTCCGCGGAAAAGAGAAGCTTGCCACCGGAATCCACGAGACCCTCGATCCGCGGGTCGCTGAGACCGCCGTGAATCTCGAGCAGCAGGCTCGTCCCCGGCGTGGTCCCGTCGCTCGTCCAGAGCTCCCGGCCGGTCGCGCCGTCATCGGCCACGAACCACAGCTCGCCGGCGCCCCCGTCGAACAGCACGGCCGGGGACGAGCTCGCCGCGCCGGAGCGGATGTCGTGGACGCGCACGGTCCCTCCGGCCGTCCCGTCGCTCTTCCACAGCTCGACCCCGGATAGTCCGTCGTCGGCCCGGAAGTAGAGCATCGTGCCGACCGGAGTGAGAAAGGTCGGGACCGCGTCGTCGAAACCCGGAGAGATGTCGCGCACCAGCACGGTTCCCCCGGCCGTTCCGTCGCTCCTCCACAGCTCGGAGCCGAGGGCCCCATCGTCGGCGCGGAAATACAACGTCGCGCCCACCACGACCGGCTCGGTGGGAAACGAGCTCGCGGCTCCGGGGTTGATGTCCTTGACCTGGACGGTGCCGCCCGAGGTCCCGTCGCTTTTCCACAGCTCGTCGCCGTCCTTGCCGTCATCGGCACCGAAGAACAGCGTCCCGTCGAAATCGACCAGCTCCACCGGCTGCGAGCCGCCGGGGCCGCTGTTGACGTTCTTGACCAGCGCGGTCCCGGCCGAGCTGCCGTCGCTCTTCCACAGCTCGCGGCCGGCGTTGCCGTCATCCGCGGCGAAGAACAGCGCGCCCCCCGACACCGTCAGCCCCCTGGGGCTCGACCCGCTGGAACCCGCCTGGATATCCCGCACCAGAACGGTACCGCCGGGAGTGCCGTCGCTCCGCCACAACTCGCGGCCGCTTGCCCCGTCGTGGGCCGAGAAGAAGAGATCCCCCAGGTAGAGCGCCATGTCCCCGGGCTGCGAGGACGACGTGCCGGCCCGGATGTCCTTGACGAGCAGGGTCCCCGCTGCTGTGCCGTCACTCTTCCACAGCTCGCGGCCGGTCGCCCCGTCGTCGGCGCTGAAGAATACCGAGTCGCCGGAGACGATCAGGTTTTGCGGCGAAGCGTCGGCGCTGCCGCTACGGATATCCCGTACGAGCACGGTCCCCGCGGGTGTTCCGTCCGTCTTCCACAGCTCGCGACCGTTCGTCCCGTCGTCCGCGCTGAAGTAGACGACGCTCTCGGAAACGACGAGCGATTGCGGATTCGATCCGGGGGTTCCGGGGTTGATGTCGCAAAGCAGCCCGGTTCCGGCCGCGGTCCCATCCGTGCTCCACAGCTCGCAGCCGTAAAACGGGTCGCACGCGGAGAACACCACGAGCGGTCCAAGACGCGAGAACCCCGCGGGCCAGGAGTCGCCCGGCGTCGTATCGGGGCGGATGTCCCGCACCAGATAGGGGCTGCCGGCGACCGACGCGGTCGCGCACAGCGCGACGCATGCCACGGCCGCGAGAGCCGGGACGAGCGGCATAACAGTTCTCCCGCGCGCAAGAACGAGGAGGGAAGCCCGCGAGCTTCCCTCCTCCTCCGTGCCGTCAAAACCGGGACACGCGATCGTCCCGTTTAACGCTTCGGACCGGTCGCCTTCAGGTTGATGATGAACCCACGAATGGCGCCAGCGGGATCGAAGCCCCAGCCACCGATCCGCGTGCCGTCCGCCGAGAGCGCGCTTCCTGCCTGGATGTTCCAGCCGGCCGCGTTCTGGCCCTTGAGGAAGTCGTCGAGCCACTGGAATCCGCCCTTCTGCGTCCAGATCCAGCCGCGCTGCGTGAAGGTGAAGAAGTCACGGGTGGTTCCGACGACGGTGTTGCCGTCGGCGCTGACGGCGATCGGTACGCTCTGGGTGTTCCCCGTGGAGCCGACGCCGAGCCCGATCATGCCCTTGCCCTCGCGCCACAGCCAGCCCTTGCCGAACACTCCGGAGGGATCGTTGAAGGCGGTCCCGATGATCGCCGTGCCGGCGCCGTTGACCGCGATGGCCTCACCGACCCGTTCACCGTTGTTGTCGAGGATGTACTCCTGGACGCCATTGACCCACTTGACCGCCTGGCGGGAGCCGAACGTGTTGTCCTGCCAGCCGACAACCACCGATCCGTCGTCGGTGATGCCGTTGCCGCGGGTCGGCCGGTCGGGTACGGTCGACGCGAGCGGATCGGTCGCCATCCCGGCCACGACGTCCCAGGTTCCGCCGATCGCCTTGCACAGCTGGGGCTGCCAGAACAGGCCCACCGCGGTGTCGTTGTTGGTGTCGTACGCACTGCTGATGCCGCTGCTGGGAGGCCCGCAGGGCAGGGCGCCCGGCAGGGATCCCATCGGGGTCCAGTCCATTCCGCCGTCCCATCGGGCGGCCTGGCAGAGACCGTCCTCGTCCGGCTCGTTGCTGACGATCGTGCTGCCGTCCGACGACATCCGGGCCTGCCCGCCCGAGCATCCACCGTTGCCGATCAGCACCAGGCCCTCGTCGTCGGTGTAGGTGAACACCGGCGAGCCGAACAACCCGACCACGAGCACCTTCGAGCCGTCGGTGGTCATGTCCACCGGAAGGAGCAACTCCCCGCCCTCGATCGGGATGAAGTCCACGCGTGCGAACGCGGGCGCGGCCGCCATGACGACGACCAGCGCCAAGATCCACGAATTCCTGCCTCTCATGAGGTCCCTCCCTTCGAAACTGGGAACCGGCGCACCCACCACGGGCCGCCCTTTGCTTCCAAACCTTTCGTAGCTCGCCACGTCACGGCTCGATGGATCGCGGCCGCCCGGTGCGTCGAGCCTGCGGCCGGTCCGCTCGGGAGCGCGACGATCGCTCGGCGACGAGCCGCTTGATCAGGCGCTGGAGGCCTTCGGTGACCTCGGACCTGGCGATCATCGCGTCGGCGCCCGCCGCCCGTGCCTCGTGACGCGCGGCCGAGCTGTCGTGGAAGGCCACCAGCACGACCAACGGCGGTTCCGGCATCCGTTTGAGGCGGCGAGCAACCTGGAACCCGTTGAGATCGGGAAGCGTGGCGTCGACCAGCACCACGTCGGGTTTATGCTGCTCGACCATTTCGCCGGCCTCCCGTCCGAACCGCGCCGTCGCGATGACGCGGATCGCCGGGTCGACCATCAACCACTCCGAAACCACGTCCATGAACGCCTTGCTCCGGTCGATCAGCAGAACCTCGATCTGGCTCACCGACCCGTCTCCTGCGCCTGGCCCCGCTCCGACGATGCAACGGTTTCACTGTGCTACGAGGCGCGGATTCCGTCAGTCGGGGAGTCCCTGACTTCGGCGCGAAGAACACCCCACATCCGGCCAGACCCGGCCGGACCTCGCTCGGCGAGACCCGAGCGACGTCAGAAAGCCGGTGGACGGGGTCTAGTCCTCGGGTGAGACGAGACCGGCCCGGATCGCGTAGCGGACCAGACCGGGGACATCGTGGATGTCGAGGCGCTGCATCAGCCGTGCCCGATGGGTCTCGACCGTCTTGATGCTCACCTCGAGAATGCCGGCAATCGCCCGGGTCGAGTGACCCTCGGCAATCAACTGCAGGATTTCTCGCTGACGTCGGGTGAGGTTCTCTCCGGGGGACTCCGGGCCGCCTTCCCCGAGAAAACCTTCGACCACCGAACGCGACACCTTGGGCGTCAAGTAGGTTTCGCCGCGCATGACCGCCTGGAACGCGAGCGGGAGCTCGGAGACGGCCGCGCCTTTGAGCAGATAGCCCGCCACACCCGCCCGCAACGCCTGGCCGACGTACTGCCTGTCGGCGTGCATCGACAGGATCACGATGCGCGTGCGCGGCGACTCGACCGCGGCACGGCGGGCGACCTCGAGGCCGTTGAGCCCCGGCATGCCGATATCGATCAGTCCGATCTCGGGGCGGTGGCGGGCGATCAGCGCCAGCGTCTCGCGGCCGTCGCCGCTTTCGGCCACGACCTCGACACCCGCGATCGATTCGAGCAGCGATCGGATGCCCGCCCGGACCAGGGTGTGGTCGTCCGCCAGAACCACGCGGATCGCGGTCACGCGGGCACCTCCACGGGCAGCCTCACGCGGATATGCGTTCCGCGACCCGGCGTTGAGTCGATTCGGATATCGCCGTTGAGCGTCTGCACGCGTTCCTGCATGCCGAGCAGCCCCAGCGACTTACCGCTCGCGGCACGATTCATCGTCGTCCCCACGTCGAAGCCGCGACCATCGTCTCGGACCTGGAGTTCGAGCGCGCCGTTGTCGTGCCGGATCACGACCTCGACCCGCTTCGCCGCCGCGTGACGAACCACGTTCGTCACGGCCTCCTGCACGACCCGGAAAGCGGTGATCTCGATTTCCGGTGGCAACCGCTCGATCGCCTCCGCCCCGCCGACGTCGATCTCGAGCCTGGCGCGGCCCGCCTGGGACTCGAGGTAACCCCGGAGCGCCGGGACCAGACCCAGCTCGTCCAGCAACGGCGGGCGCAGGTCCAGCGACAAATCGCGAATCCGGTCGACCATCCGGTCGACGAGCTCGACGGTTTCCGAGATCCTGCGCGATCGCCGCTCGGGATCCCGCTCCTCGGTCATCAACTGCAGATTGATGATCACGGCGGTCAGCGCCGGCCCCATCTCATCGTGGAGCTCGCGCGCGATGACGCGGCGCTCATCCTCCTTGGCGGCCTCCAGCCTGCGGGTCAAGCGTCTCAGGCGCTGATAGGCGTGCCCGAGCTCCTCGCGCGCCCGCTCGCGCTGCTCGTGGAGGGCGACCAGTTCGCGATTGCGCCTCTTTACGGTATTGAGGCGAAGGCGATGGCCCGCGACCGCGACGCCCACCAGCAGCAGCACCATACCCGCCCGGAACCAGGTCGTCATCCAGAACGGCGGGACGACGGCGATGTGCAGCGGCTTCGTCGCGACGCTCCACACGCCCTGGCCGTTCAGGCCGCGCACCGAGAACTCGTAGTCGCCGGGGTCGAGGCCGGTGAAGGTGACCTCGCTGCGGGATCCCAGAGCGACCCACTGCTCGTCGGCTCGAAGACGGTAGGCGTAGCGGTGCCGCCGGGTCGAGCTGTAGTCGAGCACCGCGAACTGCAGGGACAGCCATTCGCCCCAGGGCACCGCGAGCTCGGAAAGCTCCCACACCGGCCGGTCTCCCCGCAGCTCGCCGTGCGGCGTGCGAATCGCGGTCATCACGGTCGGGGAGGAGATCTGCGGCGGGAACGAGGTTCCCGCGGGGACCGCAACCAGGCCTCGCACGGTTCCCAGGTAGAGGGTGCTCGAACCGCGTGCCGCAGCGCCCGCCTCGAACTCACCGGACGGCAGGCCGTCGCCCACGAACAGGTTGGCAAAGGACCCGGTACGCGGATCGAAACGCGTCAATCCGTCCTTGGTGCCGATCCACAGGCTCCCGTCGTCGTCCTCCAGCAGGCCCATCACGTCGTCGTCGATCAGGCCGTCAGCCTCGGTCAGCCGCGTGAACAACGGTTGACCATCGCTCCCGCGGTCCACGCGGTTCAGTCCGCCGCCACCGGTGCCGATCCAGAGGCAACCCGCCGAGTCCTCCAGGATCGACGTCACGTAGTGGTGGCTGAGCGCGGCCTCGTTGCTCGGGTCGGGAAGATGACGCCGGAAGCGTCCGGTCGGGAGATCGAGGGTGTTCAACCCGCCCGAGCGCGTCCCGATCCAGAGGGTGCCGTGACGGTCCTCCAGGATCGAAGTCACGTAGTCGTCGCTCAGGCTCCCCGGATCGGCGGCGTCATGGCGAAACCGACGCGTTACGCGTCCGGCGGCATCGAGTTGCTGCAGCCCTCCTTCACCGGTACCGGCCCACAACCTCCCCGCGCTGTCGACCAGCGTTCCGCGGACGTAACCTGGACCGAGGCTGGCCGGATCGCCGGGGTCATGCTCGATCACGGCCCTATCTCCGTTGCGCGGATCGAGACGAACGAAGCCACCGTTGTTGGCGATCCAGATCCGGCCGGCGGAGTCCTCCGCGAAGCCCAGGATGATCCGGGGCGTTCCGCGGTCGCCGCCGCGCAGGTAGTGCCGATCCTGCCCCCGCACCGTGTCGCGACGCACCACGTCGCCGGAACGCGTGCCGATCCACAGCCCGTCGCTGCGGTCGTAGAACAGGGCGGTCACGTCGTCCACGTCGAGGTCGGCGGGCATTCGCGCCGCCTCGGCCGACGCGGACAGCAGCATCGACGGGCGGGTCAACCGGTTCAATCCGCCGCCCCAGGTTCCGACCCACAGCGCACCCTGGTCGTCCAGCAGCAACGCGATCACCTCGTCCGAGCTGAGGCTGTGACGGACCGCCGGATCGTGTCGCCAGGTGCGGACCGCTCCGGTCGCGGGATCGATCCGGCCCAGTCCCCCACCGTGCGTTCCGGCCCACAGGCTGCCCGAGGTACCGACGACCAACGACGTCACGAGCGGATCGTCGAGCCGCTCACCTTCACCGGGTCCCTGGCCGAAACGCCGGAAAGTCCCCTCCCGGCGGTCCAGTCGGTCCACGCCGGCCATCGACGAAACCCACAGGGCACCCGAACCGTCGACCGCCAGCGCCAACGGACTGTCCGAGCTGATCGTGCCGGGATCGTCGGGATCGTGCCGGTACGCGGTGAACGCGCCGCTGACCGGGTCGCGAACGTTCAGCCCCCCACCGATCGTGCTGGCCCACAGACGACCATCGGAATCCTCGAGGAGCGCGTAGACGTAGTTGCTGCTGATGCTATTCGGGTCTCCGGGATCCGCCAAGAACCGCTCGAAGGTCCCGGTCTCTCGGTCGAGACGGTTCAGACCCACCTGGGTGCCGACCCACAGGCCCCCGACCCGATCTTCCAGGATCGCGTAGACGCTGTCGTGACTCAACGAACGTGGGTCCGACGAGTCGTGCCGGTACTGCTCGAATCTCCAGCTGGCGCGGTCGAGACGGTTCAGCCCACCGGTGTTGGTCCCGAGCCACAGGTTGCCCTGCCGGTCCTCGTAGATCGTGCGGATGGTGTTGTCGCTGATCGAAGTCGGGTCGGAGGGGTCGTGCTCGAACTCGACGAACGAGTAGCCGTCGTACATCGTCAGACCGTCGCGGGAGCCGACCCAGACGAACCCCGCGCGGTCCTGGTAGATCGAAGTGATGACCTCCGGCGGCGGACCGCTCTCGGAACCGATGCGCTCGAAATGAAGCTCACCGGAAACCGCCGGGAGGGCGGCGGGCACCGCGATCAGAAGCGCGGCGATCGGGAACGCGCGGGCAAGCGTCCCGCCTGTGTGTACTGTCGGACCCACTCTCGACCTTGCCTGCCCCTGTATACAACGAAACCACGGGAACAGCCAGACCTTCGACGAGCGCAACCTGTTCGTCGCCTGGGCACTACCCACCTCCCGCCAACGCGTTCACGATCAGCATCCCGTCGGAGACGACCGTGCGGCCGATCCAGCCCAGCATCGCGCCGGTCGTCGTGGCCAAGAGACCCATCGCCAGCAGTCCGCCCGCCATCTTCACCGGGTAGCCGACCAGCAGGATCGGCACCTGGGTCATCGCGCGGCCGACCATCGCCAGCAGCAGGTCGATCGAGAACGTCACGATCAACGCCGGTCCCGCGAGCGTCGCCGCGATCGTGAACAGTCGCGTGCCCGCGTTGCTGGCGATGCTCGCGAAGGCCGACAGATCCGGCAGCGCCGCCGCGGTCGGGACCACGTCGTACGAGGCGCGCATGGCCTGGATGATCAGGTGATGGAGATCCGCGGCCAGGAACAGCGCGATCACGATCATGTTCTGGAACAGCGCCGGCGCCAGCGCCTGGTCGCCCGAGAACGGGTCGACCATGTTGGCCAGCGCGAAGCCCGACTGGCCGGCGATCAGCCCCGCGGCGGCCTCGATGCCGGCGAAGATCGCCTTGGCCGCGATCCCGAAGCCGAGCCCGATCGCCAGCTCGCGCGCGCCGACCGCGACCCAGCCGGCGACGCCGTGGGGCAGCACGATTCCCGGGGCGACGATCGGCAGCATCACCAGCGCCAGCGCGATCGCCAGGCCGAGGCGCATCCGGACCGGCAACACCTCGGAGCCGAAGATCGGCAGGAAGAACACCATGCCGAAGATCCGCGCGAACACCAGCGCGAAGCGCGCCATCCACCCCGAAGGATCGAGCTGGACCAGCGCCTCGATCACTGGAACATCCCCGGCACGCCGTTCAGGATCGAACGGGTGAACTCCACCAGCAGGCGCAGGATCCAGTTCGCCGACAACAGCAACGCGAGGCCGACCATCACGATCTTGGGTACGAACGTCAGCGTCACGTCCTGAAGCGACGTGGCGACCTGGAACAGGCTGATCGTCAACCCGGTGACGAGGCTCACTGCCAAGAGCGGCAACGCGACCATCAACGCGACCTGGATCGCCTGGCGGCCGATCTCGATGACCTGCGTTTCCGTCATCAGTGGAAGCTCTGCACGACGGAGCCGATCAACAGGTGCCAGCCGTCCACCATCACGAACAGCAGCAGCTTGAACGGGAACGAGACGATCACCGGCGGCAGCATCATCATGCCCATCGACAGCAGCACGGCCGCCACCACCAGGTCGATCACCAAAAACGGCATGAACAGCATGAAGCCGATCTGGAACGCGGTCTTGAGCTCCGAGATCATGAACGCCGGCACGGCGACGCGCAGCGGCACCTCGGCGCGCGAGGCGGGGCGCTCGATCTCGGCCATCCGCGCGAACAGCAGCAGGTCGCTCTCGCGCGTGTTGCGCAGCATCCAGTCCTTGAGCGGAGCCAGGCCCGTCTGGAGCGCCTGATCGCCGGCGAGCTCGCCCGCCTGGTACGGCACCACGGCCTGCTCGTAGACCTGGGTGACCACCGGCGACATCACGAAGAAGGTCAAGATCAGCGCGAGGCCGGCCAGCACCTGGTTCGGCGGCACGGTCTGCGTGCCCATCGCCTGGCGCAGGAAGTGGAACACCACGATCAGCCGCACGAACGACGTGAACATCACCAGCACCGACGGCAGCACCGCCAGCACGGTCATCACGATCGCGATCTTCATCACGGTGGTCAGCCCCTGGGGCTCTCCCAGGTCGCCGAGGCTGAGCGTGATCGACGGTGCGGCGGGCGCCGCGGCCGCGAGCAGCGTGGAGAGGGTCATGGGTCTTCTCCCTCGCGACGGATCTCGTCGAGCAGCCGCGGGAACGGCTGCGTGCCGCGTCGGCGCTGGCGGTCGCCGCCGCCGTGCCCGCTCCCCGCGTCGAGGTCGCGCAACAGGCGCACGCCTTCGGCGGAGACACCGACCAGCAACCGGCGGTCGTCGGCGCGCAGCAGCGCGACGCCGGCGCCGCGCATCAGGAACGCGCGATCGAGCACCTGCAGCCGGCGCTCGGGACCGCGCGCGCGGCGTTGCCAGTACAGCCAGCCCCAGCCCGCCGCGACGATCACGGCGAGCATCAGCACGATCCGCAGCGTCGCTCCCAGCAGCGAGGGCCCGTCGGAGGCCGTCGCGAGCTGGACCGGATCAATCGCGCCCGTCATCGGCGTCCTCCACCAGCTCGACCACCTTCAAGGTCATCGCCTCGTCGTCGGCCACGGGCTCCACGAACGCCAGCAGCCGGTCGTCGGAGAGCAGATCGAACGGCTCGCCCACCGCGCGGTCGAGACGCAGCACCTCGCCGGGCCGCAGGGCGGCCAGCGCGCCCAGCCGGCACTGCGCCGAGCCGACGCGCACCCAGACCTCGAGCGGCACCGACTCGAAGCCGGCGAATTGCTCGGTCGGGCCCGCGCCGGGGCGTTCCGGCGCCGGCCGCGGCCCCGCCTTCGCCGGCGTCTCGAGCGCCTCGCGGTTCTGTCGGGCCGGTCCGCCCGGCCTGCGGGGGTTCGCACCCCGTTGCCGCGCCCGCGGTCCGTCGGGTTTCTTGCCGTCCACCGGTCGGTTCCTCCGTCAGGGCCTTCGAGCAACGGGCGTACCAGGGGTGTGGCGGTTGTCCTAAGCGACTGATGAGAATGGGATTAGGACGATGACGGGGATGCCGCGGCCCGGCCTTCCGCCGGACCGCCGACGCGGCGGCCGGTCCGCCGGATCGGATTCTTGACGGTGCCGCCTCGCGGCCCGGCCGGGGCCGCTATGCTGGGTCGACCCGCACCCGGAGGACCGGCATGAAGAAACAGATCGAAGCCTGGCCAGGCCTGGGGGTGCTCTCGCGCTACGACCGCGCGACGGAGGCGTGGATCCTGATCGCGCTCCACGACGACACGCTGGGGGCACCGGCGGGCGGGACGCGCCTCCGCATCTACCCCACCCCGGAGGACGGGCTGCGGGACGCGATGCGCCTGGCCGAGGGGATGACCCACAAGTGGGCCGCGCTCGACTTCCCGTTCGGCGGCGGCAAGGCCGTGCTGGCGCTGAGCCGGGAGCTGTCGCAGCCCGAGCGCGAGAGCCTGCTGCGGCGTTACGGCCGGACGCTGGGCTGGCTCGGCCGGGCGTTCTCGACCGGCGAGGACCTGGGAACCTCGCCGGCGGACATGCTGGTCGTGGCCCAGCACACCGACACCGTGCACGGCGTGGATCGCGAGCGCGGGGTCGCGCGCGACCCCGGACCGTTCACGGCGCGCGGCGTGCTGGCCGCGATCCGGGCCACCGTACAGCGGCGTTTCGGGGAGCCCGATCTGTCGAAGCGCTCGTTCCTGGTGCAGGGCGTCGGGCGCGTCGGCGGTCCGCTGGCAGGGCTGCTCGCCGAGGCGGGCGCGCGCGTGATCGTCAGCGACGTCGAGGAGGCGTCCCTCCGCGACGCGACGCGCCGCTTCGAGTGCGAGACGGTGCTGCCGGAGGCGGTCTACGACACGCCGTGCGACGTCTACGTCCCGTGCGCGACGGGCGGCACGTTGAGCCGCGAGACCGTGCCGCGGCTCCGCTGCGCGGCCGTCGCCGGCTCGGCCAACAACCAGCTCGACCGGCCCGAGGACGGGGTCCTGCTGCACGAGCGCGGAATCCTCTACGCGCCCGACTACATCGCCAACGCCGGCGGCGCGCTGGCCTTCGGCTCGATCCACCTCGGCGTGACCGACGAGACGGAGCTGGAGCGGCGCGTGGACGGGCTCGGCGATTCGCTGCGCGAGCTGTTCGAGGAGGCCGCGCGGGCGGGCGAGCCGCCCGAGGTCGCCGCGGGGCGGCGGGTGCAACGGGTGCTCGAGCGCGGTCCCGCGCGATAGCCACGGGCCCCGAGTTGGTCTAGTCTTGCGGCAACCGAAGAGGAGGAGGCCATGGAAGGCCGGACCACGCCCGTCGTTCCGCTGCTGATTACCGTCATCTGCGCGATCGTGTTGACCGCCTGCCCGCCACCGCCGCCGACCGATCCCGGCGACCTGCTGCGTGCGCGGGGCAAGCAGCTGTTCTTCAACGAGACGTTCGAGGGCAACGGCCGCACCTGCGGTAGCTGCCACCCGATGGAGAACGACTTCACCATCGACCCCGCGTTCATCGCCACGTTGCCCGACGACGACCCGCTGTTCGTAGCCGAGTTCGTCCCCGAGCTGGCGGAGAACTTCGAGAAGCCCGAGCTGATGCGCCAGTTCGGCCTGATCCTCGAGAACCTCGACGGCTTCGACGACCTCCCGAACAAGTTCACGCTGCGCGGTGTCCCGCATACGCTGGGCCTGACCGTATCGGTGGACAGCGCGGGCGGCCCGCGCACCGGCTGGTCCGGCGACGGCGCGCCGGGCGACGGGTCGCTGCGCTCGTTCGCCACCGGCGCGGTGATCCAGCACTTCACCAGGTCGTTGAACCGGGTCGCGGGCGTCGACTTCCGGCTGCCCACCGACGAGGAGCTGGACGCCCTCGAGGCGTTCCAGCTCTCGCTGGGACGGCAGCGCGACCTGGCGCTGCCGCTCGCGCTCAGGGGCGTCGTGCCCCGGCGCGGCCAGGAAATCTTCCTCGACGACACGCTGGGCAAGTGCAACATCTGTCACGCCAACGCCGGCGCCAACGCGGTCCTCGGCGGCAACCCCGTCGGCAACGCCAACTTCAACACCGGCGTCGAGGACCTCCCCGACCAGCCCCAGGACCTGACCGGGCAGCTCGTACCGCCGGACGACGGGTTCGGACGCCCCGGCAACGGCGAGTTCAACACGCCGCCGCTGGTCGAGGCCGCCGACACCGGGCCGTTCTTCCACAACAACGCCATCGAGACCATCGAGGGCGCGGTGGCGTTCTACAACGGCGACTCGTTCAACAACTCGCCCGCGGGGCAGGTGCTGGCCAACCTGGACCCGAACGGTGTCGGGATCCGGCTCGACGCGACCCAGGTCGTCGAGGTGGCGGCGTTCCTGCGCGTGCTGAACGCGCTGGAGAACATCCGCATCGGGTTGGCGCAGCTCGAGCCGTTGACGCAAAAGACGCGGCTCGACGGCGACGAGATCGCCGAGCGGCTCCGACGAGCCCTCGCCGAGACCGACGACGCGATCCGCGTCCTGCGCGGCGGCGGGCTGCACCCCGACGCCGTGGCCCGGCTGACCGAGGCGAGGAGCCTCACCGAAAGTGCGGTCGCCAAGCCCTCCTCGCGGCGGCGGCTGGCGCGCCGGGCGATGGAGGAGCACCGCGCGGCACGGGCGCGTATGATCGAGGTGTCGTCCCCGGGAGGTGCGTGATGGAGAGGTTCAAGAGGCTCCGCCGCCTGGCCGTGATCCTCGCGCTGGCCGCGATCGCCGCCGCGGCGACGGTCCAGGCCCAGGAAGCGACCGAGCGCTACATCCCGATCGGCCAGTCGCCCGGCCTGTCGTACAAGCACACCTACATCGGCCCGATCGATTCGGTGAATCTCGACGAACGCCGGATGACCATGAAGACCGACAGCGGCATGCACTCGATCCGGATCACGGACCGGACCCGGATCTGGCTCGATCGCTCGGAGCAGAAGAAGACCAACCTGACCGGCGGCCCCGCGGACTGCAAGCCGGGGCGGATCGTCGAAGTCAAGTTCATGGATCCCGAGACCCGCGAGGTCGCGGACTGGATCAAGGTCAAGGTCGCGGAACCGTAGCTCGGCGTCACTCCTCGAACACCACGTCGCGGATCGGCGTCTTCCCGCCGAGCGCCATGACGAACCCGTAGACCGCCAGGCCGACGAAGCTCGTCACGACCATCGCGGACCCCGGCGCATACCAGGCCGTCATGTCGAAGGTCAGCGTGAGACCGCCCGACAGGTACGCCAGGTTCAGCGCCACGATCACGGTTAGCAGCCCGAAACGGAAGAAGCCGACCAGGCACAGCGCGGCCAACACCGTGCTGACGCCCAGGTCGACCAGGGGGTGCCCCGCAGCGGGATTGACCAGTAGCACGGACAGCACCAGGAACGGCACCACCGCCAGCCAATCGCGGCGCACCGCCAGCCGCAGCAGCAACAGCACGCATGCGTAGAGCAGTCCGTAGAACAACTGCTTGCAGTGGATCGTCAGCAGTCCGGCGAGGGACGGGGCCAGGCCTCGCAGCGCGTCGAGCTCGTTGGCAGGTGAGTTGATGCCGTCGGGCCGGGGCGGGGTCATTCCAAGCCACTCGGGGGCGAGCTGGTAGAGCTGGAGCAACAGTCCCAACCCCGCCCCGAGGACACAGCCGGCCAGCACGTGTCGCCCGACCAGCGGGTCCCGCAAACGACCTTCCAGCACGCGGATCCACGACACGATCGTTCGCGGCCAGATGCTGCGGAGGTACGGCTCGAGCGCGACGTAGAACACCCAGGCGACCAGCGACCAGAACAGCGTCCCGGCGACTGCACGGAGCGCCATCTGGAGCTCGCCGGCGCCGGCGACGTGATGCTCGCCCAGCACCCAGGTCAGCAGCCCCGTCACGAACAGGTAGGCGGCCAGTTTCGTCGCGCCCTCACGGTGCCCCCGCCCGGCCCGGAGATTGCGCCGGGCGATCAGCGTTCCGCCGATCAGCCCTCCGAGCAGCACCAGTGTGTAGGCGGCCTGCGACGCGCCGCTCCACACGCTCGGCGACCGCTTGCGGACGGTGTGGAACATCGGGTTGGGCATCGTCGCCCCGGCAACGACCGACGTGGTCCAGGGCTCCACGATCCGGAATCCGACCACGCGACCGTGAAGGGCGGCGGCCTCGACGCGGATCGGAATTGCGGCGCGTCCGGGGTAGTCTCCGGCCCAGGCTCGCCGTTGATCGGCGTAGACCCGCGGGTTCCACGTCGGCGTTGCCGGCTCGAATGCGGCCAGGTCCAGGCCGGCCTCGGCAAACAGGACGCTCCAGTCGGGTTCGACCGCCGCGGCCGGCGCGGTGTCGAACTCGGGCGGAACGGCATCGAACCCGCGCAGCCGCCCCACGGGATCGAGATGCACGCCCAGCATCCCCGGCACGTCCAGCGGCGGATCGTCGTAGGTCACGCGGCGCGACGAGAGATCGAGGCGCACCAGATGACGTGGGCTCTGCCGGAACCAGAAAGCGATGGCCGACGGAGGCGTGTCCCGCAAACGCTGCCAGCGCCGCGGCGAGACATCCCCATCGGCGATGTAGCTGAGGTACGACGTGTCGAAAGAGAAACCGTAGACGCGGTCGCGGGGCGCATCCCGATAGCCGAGCGCCGCCGCCACCTCCACCGCCCGCGCGCCCAGCAGCTCGGCGGAGACCTCGAGCGGAACAAGCCGGCTCAACTGGGTCCCCTGCGAAAACGAAACGATCAGTCCCACGCCAAGCAGCACCGCGAGCAGGGCACTCCACGCGACGCGGCGCGGCAGGGCGCCCGTGCCACCCGCGATCGCGACGAGTTCCGGCGACGGGGTTTCGCCCGCTGCGAGCGCGGCCGCCAGCGGATCGCTTCCGGGCAGCTCCGCGGCGACCTCCAGCGGGGAGGCGGGCCGTTGACGGGGATCCGGATCGAGGCAGCGCAGGATCACGCGATCCAGCGTCGGGTCCAGGCCGGGTACGTGACGCGATGGGGGAACCGGCAAGGTGGTGGCTCCGTCGCGCGTGGGCTCGCGCGGCGGCGTCCCGGGCCAGGGGTGGCGGCCGGTAAACAGCTCGTACAGCACCAGGCCCAGCGAGTAGATGTCGCTGCGGGCCGTCGCCTCGCCACGCGACCGCTGCTCCGGTGCCATATAGGCCGGGGTGCCCGCGGTCGCCGCCAGCCCGCGCACGCTGTCGCCCACGGCCGAGACGCCGAAGTCCGTGATCCGGACCTGGCCCAGCCCGTCGATCATCACGTTGGCCGGCTTGACGTCGCGATGCAGGACCCCGCGCCGGTGCGCCGCGGCCAGTCCCTGACAGAGCTGCCGCGCGATCTGGACCGCCTTGTCGCGAGGAAGCCGGCCGATGCGGCGCAGCAACGTCGAAAGGTCCTCCCCGTCGACGTACTCCATCGAGAAGAATACCTGCCCGGCGACCTCGCCGATGTCGTACACACGGCACACGTTGGGATGCGTGATCAAGCGCGCGATCCGCACCTCGTTGAGCAGCCGCGACAGCAGCTCACCCTGGCGTTCGAGATCCTCGGGCAGGAACTTCAACGCCACCGGTTGTCCGAGTCGGAGGTCGTCCGCGCGATAAACCTCTCCCATCCCGCCCCGCCCCAGCAGCGCGACGATCCGATAGCGTCCGAGCAGCGTCTGGCCCGGAATGAACCGCGCCTCGCCGTCGGTCGGCCCGGGGGGCGGCTGGCTGCCGAACCCCGAATCGTCGCTGGTCGGAGTCGAGGAATCCCGCAGCGTGCCGAAGTCGTCGACCTGTCCCGTCGGGACGAGGCCGAGCTTGATCAGGCACCGTGGACAGCGATTACCCGGAGCGGCTCCCCGCGCCAGCACGGACCCGCACCGGGTGCATCGTGCTTCGGGCATCGAAGTCTCGAGTCAGGGAAGTTCGGAAATCGAGCCGAGCGTAGCCCATCGCTTCGATCGGGGTCAACCCACCGCCGGGACACGGCGGGCCGCTTACTGCACGTAGCCCAGCGTCTTCAGGCGCTCGAGGGTTTCGTCTCTGCCGTTGCTTCTCGGGGAAGTAGACGGCTCAGCCGACCTGGTCCGCCAGCTCATCCAGAAAATCCTGCACCTCCTTGGAATCGAGCTTCTCGTTCTTCAGATCGCGAAAGTCCTTCATCTGCCTTTCTTTCAGCACCGACGAGGCCTTGTTCAGCCGCTTGTTGATCTCGGCGTCCACGCCGTCTTCCTTGAAGGTGCTCTTCAGCTCCTTGCATCGCCGGTAGTAGATCGGCAGGACCTTCTTCCTGGCGTCCACGGCCGTCTCGAGCTCGAACATGCACATCCGGCTGTTGAAGAACGACGGCGTCACCACCGCGACCAGAGCATCGGAGCTCTTGACCAGGCGCTCGATCTCCTTTCTCCACTCCACGCCCCACTTCAGGTCGACCTGGTCGCAGTAGACCGTGCACTTCTTGCCCTGGGCCTGGGAGAGCGCGGTCTCGAACGCCCTGCGGAGCTTGGAGACCTTGCGCGCGGGTTTCTGGTCGTCGAGCTGCGCGTAGCTCCAGAAGATCTTCACCGGCCGAGACTAGCCCAGCGCTTCGAAGACGGTCAAGGCGCATCCTTGCCGCCAAACCGACTCCGGAGGACAATGATCGGGTGGAAGCCTCCGACTCGGACTACCTCCACGGGACGCGGCCCGACGAGCAACGCCGGCTCTCGCGGCTCAACGCGCTGATCAACCGGTCGTCGCTCGAGGCGCTGGCGCTGCGGGAGGGCGACCGGGTGCTCGACGTGGGCGCCGGCCTCGGGCAGCTGACCCGACTGATGAGGCGCCGCGTCGGGCCGCGCGGCAGGGTGCTGGGGATCGAGCGCGATGCGGAGCAGCTCGCCGAGGCACGGCGGCAGGCCGAGGCGGAGGGCGAGGCGACGCTGCTCGAGCTGCGCGAGGGCGATGCCGTCAGCCTGCCGCTGGAGCCGGACGAGTGGGGCAGCTTCGACGTGGTCCACGCGCGGTTCCTGCTCGAGCACGTGCGGGTCCCGCTGGCGGTGGTGCACTCGATGGTGCGCGCGGTGCGGCCCGGCGGCCGCGTGATCCTGGAGGACGACGACCACGAGGTGCTGCGGCTGTCGCCCGCCGAGCCCGCCGTCGAGGAGCTGTGGCGGGCCTACTACCTGACCTACGAGCGCCAGGGACGAGACCCTTACATCGGGCGCCGCCTGGTGTCGCTGCTCCACGAGGCCGGCGCACGGCCCGTGGCCAACCGTTGCCTGTTTTTCGGGGCCTGCCAGGGCAGCGCCGACTTCGATCCGCTGATGGACAACTTCATCGGCATCATCGAGGGGGCGCGCAGCCGGATCCTCGAGCACGGGTTGACCGACGAGGTTCGCTTCGACGAGGCCCTGGCGGCGTTCCGCCGCTGGCGCCGGCTGCCCGACGCGGCCCTCTGGTACACCATCGCCTGGGCCGAGGGTCGTCCGTAACGTCTCCCTTCCGGGCCGGACCTTCCTAACAGGACGGCTTCCGGAGGGAACAGCCATGAACAACCCGAGGCGGATCCTGATCGCTGCGTTACTGGGCGGCGTCGCCCTTGCCGGCGACCCGCCGGACCAGCTGGCGCCGAAACGCGGCCCCGGCAGCCCGTGGGTCCACGAGGTCACCCCGATGCCAAAGCCGGTCTTCGGCACGATCCAGGGGATCGTGACCTTCCAGCCGGACTACCGGCTGAGCAATGACACGCAGATCGGTCCGGGCCCGGTCGACCGGGGACGCATCCCGCTGACCGACCAGTACGACCTCGGCCTCGCCGAGCTGTTCGTCTGCGCCTACGACCACGAGGGGGGTCTGGGCGCCGACTTCGAGATGGGCTTCCCGACGGGCGACGACGACGACCGGCTGCTGGGCTGCACCACCACCGCGGACGGAGGTCACTACTCGATCGAGGTCGAGCGGTTCCTCCAGGAGACGATGCTCGACCTGTACCTCGTCACCTGGTACTGCAGCGGTCCGGTGAGGGACATCCACGTTCCGGGGACCGACGTGAACTATCCCGGATCGGTCGAGGAGGTCTGCGTACGGCTCAATTCACGCAAGGCCGACGTCTGGAAGAGCGACTGGAGTGACACCGACTGCATCCTGGGCGATTGCAGCATCTGCGACGACCCGGGCGCCGACGGATGCGGCCCCGACCAGGTCGGGCTCCGGACCAAGTACACCCGCAGCCCGATCTACCAGAACGCCTGGGACGGGGGCGAGATCTGGCTCAACTGGAATCTCTCCTGTCCCCTGCAATCCGAGACGATCTTCGCGCCGTTCTACCACGATTGCGGCCCGGGCAACAACGAGCCGTTCGGCGCCGCGGGCGACAGCGGCTCGAACTACGGCTACAACATGGAGGCCGTCCACACGTTCCGAGCGTTGACCCAACCCGACCTGCCGTACCGGCCGAAGGGGAACACGGTCGCCGCCGGCGCCGAGATCTGCGACGAGGCCGGAGACGTGCTCGACGCCAACGGAAAGGACCACGACGCCGAGTGCGAGGCGCCGCTGTACTTCTACCTGGCCGGGGCGACGCCCGTGTGGGAGGGTCCCGACGACCCGCGGTACTGTAAGGAGCCAGCGCCCGCGAACAACACCGCGCTCAGGAACGGAACGGGGGCCTGTCTCAAGGACGGCCCGAAGGGCTCGATGAACCCGTTCCGACCGATTCACGAGATGGGACACGCCTACATGCACCGCTGGATGGACTTCGGCGGCAGCTTCCAGGACGGCTGCCCCGGCACGGCGTGGAAACAATCGGGCTCCTGGGACCATGACGGTGACGGAGAGGACGGCACGCCCGAGATCGTGTGGGCCGGAGCCGAGCACAAGGTCGCCACCGCGGAGGGCTGGGCCAACTTCTTCGCGGTTGCGGCGTGGTACGACCAGGACCACCCGGCTCCCGCCTATGGCAACTTCGCGGTGGAGGACCGGAACGCCGAAGACCTCTACGGCTACGTCGGGCCGAGCGATCCGCCGTCGTGCCGCGGCCTGCGCGGCGAGGGCCGCGAGACCCAGTTCTTCTGGGATCTCTACGACGACCGCACCGGCGACGACGAGAACATGTCGACGTCGATGATCGGGCTACTGAAGACGCTGAGCCGGTTCGGCCCGGCGCACGGGAACCTGGAGTTCCACGAGCACGGCGAGGACGGGCGCAACGTCCAGGACTTCCTGGCCCATTACCGGGACGAGTTCTTCCCCTCCGAGGTCGACCTGAACGCGGCGATCACCCTGAACTGTATGCAGGAGCACCACGAGCATCCGACGCTGAGCGCCTACGAGGACGGCGGCTGCGCCTGCCCCACGGAGGCCGACTCGTACGGCCTGCAGGTCTGCGACTACTAGCCGTACATCGCGCTACATCTCGACGGCCCGCGGTTGCTGCCCCGCCAGGTACCGGTACACCGCCACCGCGATTCGCGTCGCCAGCGCTCCCGCCGACAGCAGCAGCAGCGCGCCGGCCGGGCCGAGCCCGCCGAACGGCAGCAGCCCCACGAATCCGAGCAGCACGACCCACGGCAGCCGGCGCCGGGGCAGCAGGCCGGCCATCAAGAGCCCGCTCAGCAACGCCGAGCCGAGCAGCGCCAGGAGCTGGAGCCACATCAGCGCCGGGGTGATCCAGCCCGGGTAGACGCGGATCGGGAAGGTGTTGGGCTCGTCGCCGACGATCAGCATCCGGCTGACCGTGACCTGGGGCAGCCGACCGACGCCGCCGGGGATCGCGATCCGCACCGGTAGCGCACCCTTGCGCGCGCTGCCCTTCTGCATCATTTGCTGGCGGATGTCGGCTTCCTGGCGGACCTGGCTCTCGGCGGTCTCCTCGGACACCGCGTCGGCGTAGACGCTCGCTTCCGGGGCGGCGACCTTTCGGGCGACGCGGCCCAGCTGGCCCAGCGCCACGCCGCGGCGCGGCATCAGCGGGTCCGTCACGACGACGGGCCGGAAGTCGTCTCCGCGAGTCACGTACTTGCGGCCCTCGGGCAGGTAGACCGTCCACAGCGCTTCGGACACCGGCACGTCGAAGCTCGGCAGGTAGGGCGTGAGCTGCCCGAACGAGCGCACCGGGGAGCCCTTGCGCAGCAGCACCAGCGAGATCCGCGAGGCGACCTCGCCGTTGCCGCGGGGCAACGGGACCAGGATCTCGTTACCGGTCCGCTTGGGCTTGGCGGGCTCGCCGTCGAGCAGCAGCGACCACACCTCGACGTCCTCGCCCGGCACCGTGAAGCGCAGGAACTGCTTGCGGTTGTTCTTGACCGCGAGGTCGATCCAGGTCGCCTCGGTCCCGTTCTCCAGCAGCGCCGCGGTGGCGTTGAGCGATTCCACGATCGCCGTCAGCACCGGAGCGTCCTCGTGCTCGATCACCGTCACCGACGCCGCGTCCGGCTGCCCGGAGTACTTGCACGCACCGATCAGGTTGCCGCCGTAAGCCCGCACGTCGACGGGCAGCTCGCTCACGTCGGCCGGCAGCAGGTTGCCCGACAGCGCCAGCTCGACCTCGGCGCCCTCGGCCGCCACGGCCACGAAGCCGCTCTCGCGCTCGACGTCCAGCGGCGGAAAGCGCGGCACGCCGACGCGGCCCTCGTCCGGGTCGTAGGCGCCCTCGAAGTAGACCACCACGCGCACGCCGCCGTCGGTGGGCGCCAGCAGCTTCACCCGCAGGTAGCGCTGGCCGTCGCGCTGCAGGATCTTCCAGTTCTCCAGGCCCGGCGCGACGCAGTCGAAGATCGCGATCCCGTCGGGCAGGTCGATGTCGAAGTGGGCCAGCTTGGCCACGCGCACCTGGTAGTCGTGCACCAGGACGCCGCTCAGCACGCCGTCGCCGAGGTTCAGCAGCTGGTACGTGCTGAGCTGGACGCGCGGCTCGAGCTCGATCTCCTCGCCGGCCTGCTCCTCGGCCTGCTGGAACGGCAGCGTGTACTTCATGGCGAAGGCGCCGTTGGTCAGCGAGACGTAGGTCCGGCCGCCACGGGTGCTGTAGGCCAGGCCCGACTCGACCGCGACGTCGCGGAAGTCCGCGGCGTACGACAGGTCGATCAGGTTTCGCGGCGCGTCCGGCAGCTTCAGCGCCAGGCGGTTCTCGCCCGGATGGTCGGTCGCGGCGAACGCGACGGTGGTCTTGAGCGTGTAGGTCGCCGGACCCTGCGCCAGCACCTCCAGCCCCGCGCCGTTCCGGTTCAGCAGCGCGCCGCCGCCCTGGAAGTCGATCACCGTGCCCTGGGAGCCCAGCGGCACCTTGGCCCAGCCCCGCTTCAGCACCTCCAGCGTTAGCGTGCCGTCGAGCGTCAAGATGCCGCGCTCCAGTCGTCCGCGGTACTCGGCGGAACGCAGGAACGCGGCCGCGGGCGGTTCCGGGTCCACCGGCGGCGGGACGTGCATCCGCGCCACCAGGTTCCTGAAGTCGTTCCAGGACAGCGTGATCTCGGTCCCGGCGAGGTCCGGCAGCTGGGGGCCGGCGCCGGGGGCAACCGCCACCGCCTCCTTGGCGTTGGCCGGGGCGGCGGAGAGCAGCCCCACCAGCAGCACGCCGAGCAGCAGCGTCATCGCCGCCTGCGGGACGGCTCGCCGGGTCTTCAGCAACCGGGCCACGACCGCGGCGGCCAGCGCCAGCAGCACGCCGAGCAGCAGCGCGCGCCGACTGCCGTTGGACATCACGAACAGTCCCGCCAGCGCGAACGCGCAGGGCACCGCGACCGCGAGCTTGAACGGCATCGATCGGGTCGAGCCGACCGCGAGCAGGATCGCCAGCGCCAGCACGAACCCCAGCCCGAGCACCGCCGTTCCCGACAGCACCCAGTGTGACGGCCGGTAGTCGATCGTCACCACCGGCTCCTCGGTCGCGGTCAGGATCCGGCCGGTGAACGACATCCGCAGCCCGTCCACCGGGATCGCGAACCGCACCGGCAGCACGCCGCGCGCCTTGCCGCCGCCGTGACTGAAGTAGTCGCCGGCAAATCCGGCCACGTTGCTCTGGGCCTGAGGCTCGAAGTCGCGGTCGGCGCGCTCCTCTTTCCCGACCTGGCGCTTTTTGAGCTGCTGGAGCTCGCTCTCGAGCTTGTTGCGCCGCTCGCGCTCGCCGCCCTCGAGGAGCGGCGCCTGCTCCGCCGGCACCGGGTCGTCGCCCCCGACGTAGCCGATCGCGCGCAGGCGCTCGAGGTCCTTGGCGCCCAGCTCCGCCGCGTCGCGGCCGACCTCGAGCCTCGCGTCGCCCAGCTTCAGCTCGTTTTTGCCGTCGGTGATCACGGTGTGGCCCGCGCGCTGCTCGGCGCGCAGCAGCGACAGGTCGTCGTTGCTCTCCAGGTTGTAGGCCGCGGTGCCCAGATAGAGGATGCGGTTGAGCTCCACGTCCGGGTGCAGGTTGCCGTCGAAGCCGTGATAGCGCCGGTCGCGCGGCAGGAACACGTGCCACTGCACCTCCATCGCGTCCACGTCGAGCACCGGACCCGCGAAACGGTGCCGGCCCCACAGCCGCGCGGGCCGGCTCTCGTAGTACACCAGCTCGACGTCGAAGGCCTGAAGCTCGCCCGCCGGGCCGAGCGCGGTCTTCTTGAGCGGGATCAGGATCTTGCCCTCGCCGTTGCGCGCGGCCTTGACCGGCCGGCCTTCCAGGTAGGCGCCCCAACCCTCGCCGCCCTCGGGCAGCATCACCTCGAGGTACTGCTTGCGGTTGTTCTTGACGCGGTAGCGCGCCGAGGTCAGCCGCTTGCCCTCCGGGCTGAGGTAGGTGAACAGGTGCGCCGACTCGACGATCGTGCGCTTGACCTCCAGGTCGTCGTGCTTGACCACGCTCAACGCCACGCGCACCGGATGCCGCAGGTACTTGAACCCGTACAGGATCGGCTGCGCGGCGCTGCCGGTCAGGCCCGCCGGCAGTTCGGCCGGATCGACGGGCGTCGCGTTCTCGAGCTCGCCCGCCGGGTTGATCTCGACGTTGGTCGCAGCGGCGACCGCGATGAAGCCCTTGTCCCGCAGCACGTCGAGGATCGTGAAGTCCGGCACCCGCGCCTCGGCGGTGCTGCCCGCGAGCGGCAGCTCGAACGAGATCTGGAACGAGTACGGGCCCTGGGCCAGGTAATTCAGACGCACCGTCAGCACCTTGCCCTTCGTGTCCTCGTCTGGATCGGCCGACCAGTCGCGGATCCCCTGCGCGCTGACGTCGAGCACCGTGACGCCGTCCGGCAGGGCGATCCGGAACTCGTCGGTGCCCTTGCCGTGGACCGTGAACAGGGCGTTGGTGGTGCCGCGCAGCACCCCCTCGCCGACCGACAGCAACGTGTGCAGCTCGCCGAAGATCTTGGTCTCCTTCTCGTCCAGCGCCACCTGCTTGAACCAGGTCACCGAAGCGTCCTGCGCCTGCTGGAACGCCGCGCGCACGCGGGTGCTGCGGCTGCCGCGCTCGATCGAGCGCGCCACCGCGGCGCCGAGATGGAAGTCGAGTCCGGGATGCGGCACGGTCAGGTCGAGCGTGATCACCGGCGCCTGGGGAAAGCGCAGCCGGGTCGTCCGCGAGCCGCGGCTGTCGCTGACCGGCACGAGGTACTCCACGACCAGCTCGTGGCGGCCCGCACCGCGCAGCGCCACGTTGTGGGAGTTGTTCCGGGTGTAGACGTCGGCGGGCCGGCCGTCGATGGTGAAGCTCGACAACGCCACGCCCGCGGCGAGCACCGGTACCTCGACCCACTGCTCCTCCTCGAGCACCTGGATCGAGAACACGAGCCGCACCTGCACCTGCTGCTGCTCGCCGTCCACCGTCGCGGTCGCGGCGCAGCTCGACAACGCGAAGTCGACCGGGGGCGGGGGAGGCTTGACCGGCGGGTCGACCTTCCGGATCTCCTCGATCAGCTTGCGGAAGTCCTCCCACGGGACCACGACGCCGGTCTTGTCCAGCCGGGGCAGCGGCTCCGGCTCCTTCACGCTGCGGGCGAAGGCCGGCGGCGCCGCGGCGGCGATCGCGAACAGCAGGCCCAGCAGCAGGCCGATCAGGGTGCGGAATCCAGGGTCGCGGGGGTGGCGTGACATGGCGTTCTCCAGCAGGGCGCGCGTAGCCCGAGGTCATCGGGAAACATGGTCTCCGGCCGGGTCCGGGACAAACCCGGAACCCGACCCGCACCGCAACAGGGATGTGGCGCGCGGTTCGAGGCTACGGACACTGCTGGAGCCGGGAAGTTCCCGGAAATCTACTGGGGCTTGACCACGTAGCAGGTCAGGCCGGGGAACTGGTTCGGGTTCGGGTCGTTCCACGTGGTCGCCGTGGTCGTGGCCACGGCCGCCGAGTCGCGGACGGTCGC
>JBFKMV010000005.1:0-57008 GCA_041629655.1 Candidatus Polarisedimenticolaceae bacterium | reverse complement strand
TCGGCGCGCAGTCCTCACCGGCGTCGAGCACGCGGTCGCGGTCGTTGTCGTCGGTGAAGTAGTTGCCGAAGTAGACCTTGCCGCTCGGAGCGACCAGCTCCAGGTCGAGGTTGTTCACCAGCGACGAGCCGGAGCCCTCGATCCAGGACAGCGCCACGCGCAGCTCGCTGCTCGTGTCGCAGACCTCGAAGGTGCCCTGGTCCGTCTGACCGTGGGCGATCGAGCCGTTGAAGTCGGCGTCGCCGGTGATGTCCTGCCGGCCGGCGCCGGGCGTGTCACCGTCGGTCACGATCAGGCCGATCGGCGAGCTGGCCCACGTGGCCAGCGGCAGCGCGTTGTCGAGCTGGATCCGGCCGTAGCCCTGGTAGTTGTTGAAGCGGTACTGCGCCGCGGCGCTCGCCACGGGCAGCGCGTTCCCCTCGCCGACCCAGTCGGCCGAGGCGATCAGGACCGACTTGAGCAGCGCGCCGGAGATCGTGCTCACACGGTCGCTGGCGTTGCTCGGGTTGTTCTTGGTGCCGTCGGGGTAGAAGCCCTGGGCGAAGTAGTCGCGGACCAGCGCGGCCGCGCCCATCGCCGCCGGGGAGGCGAAGCTGGTGCCCGACAAGCCCTCGACCGGGCGACCGTTCCCCTGGGGATCGATGTCGCACTCGACCGGGTCGTCCTGGGTGTTGTCCAACGACCGGCACCCGTACTCGCTGTCGAGCCCCTCGTTGCCGCCGAAGTCGGTGCCGGGCGCCATCAGCTGGGGCGCGATGCGCTCGCCGCCACCCGGATCCGCGGGACCGGCGCTGGAGAAGAACGGGATGTCGTCCTCGTCCCCGCCGCCGGGGTTCACGTTACCGGTGGCGCCGATGGCCAGCGCGCTCTTGGCGGTCGCCGGAGCGCCCAGCGTGCCCTCGTCGCGGCGGCCGTCGCCGTCGTCGTCGGCGCCCTGGTTACCGGCGGAGATGAACACCATCGCGTCGCGGTTGCCGGCCAGGAAGTTGTCGATCTGGCTGGCCTGGCCGCTGTAGACGTTGGTGCTCGCGCCGAAGGAGAAGTTGGCCAGGCGCGCGCCGTGGTCGGTGTAGGACTCGCCGAGCGAGCCCGTGCCGACGCCGCCGTAGAGCTGGCCGGCCGAGATGGCCTCGTCGTCGCAGGCCAGCGTCGGGGGCCCGACCGTGCCGTCGTAGAACACCAGCTTGGCGCGGTAGGCCACGCCGTCCAGCGCCCACTTCTGGCCGGTGCTGTCGATGGCCTGGATCCCCGCGCCGTACTGGGCCACGTCGACCTTGGTCGCGTTACCCATCGCGGTGCCGGAAACGATGTGGCCGTGGGTGCGGCCGCCGCTGGCCAGCGCGTCGCAGGACCGCAGGTCGCCGATGCCGCCGAACTGGTTGGTGCTCTCGTAGACCAGCACCTTGCGGTGGTCCGGGCCGGCGCCGGTCGCCACGCTGCCCAACGGGCTCTTGTACGTGGTCCCGGTGTGCGAGAAGTCCTTGGCGTCGGTGGAGATGCCGGTATCGAGGACCATCAGCACCTGCGCCGCGGCGGTGGTGTCGCCGCCGCCGTGGATGCCGGCCTGGGTGTAGGGCTGGATGCCGTTGGGGCCCGAGGAGGCGCCGCCCTGCTCCATGGTCTGGCCGGTCTCCTGGCTGCTGTTCGGGTACACGGGCATGTGCTCGTGGACCATCGAGACCGGCTCGAGCGCCGCGATGGCGGGCAGCAGGTCGCGGTTGGCCTCGACGCGCACGGCGTTGAGCCACACCGCGGTGACGTTGCCGCCGAGGCCGGCGATCGCCTGCGCCACGACGTTCGGATCCTCACCCTCGAAGACGTAGACCTCGAGGTCGTAGATCGACGAGACCGCCTTGTCGCGGTCGACGTGCGGGGCACGGCCGATCGACGGGTCGAGCTTGAACGCCGGGTGGTACGGCGTGACGCTGCGCAGGATGCCGCTGTTCTGCACGGCGGCCATCCCGGCGAGGTTCAGCCGGACGAGGAAGCCGCCGGGCAGCGTCTGCATCAACGCCCCGCCCTCGGCCCGGATCGTCTCGGTCAGCGCCTCGAAGGTGCCGTTCTTGAAGCTCTCGTCGGTGACCTGCAGGATGAAGTACTGCGCGCCCAGCTGACCGAGCTTGTTCGCGGTCGTGAGCTCGGCCGGAATGAAGATCTGGTCGCCGACGAGGTTGAACGTGCCGACCGGGAGCTTCACCGAGCCGGGTTGCCCTCCCGACTGGTCCCCGTAGTGGGGTCCGCTCGCAAACGGCCAGGCGTAATCCGACCTGGCGTAGGCCGGACGGATGAGCTTGTTCTCCGGCTTCTGCTGCAGGGTCACACCCCCGTTCGGCGAGTCGTCGACGACCGCCTCGGGCATGGGCGCTGCGAGCGCACCGGAGAGTGGAAGAAGGACGAGGCTCGCGGCTAGCGCGATCAGCCCCAGGGCATTAAAGCCCTTCAAGAAACGACGACGCATACCCTCCTCCTGCGGTGATGATGTGGTAGAACGGAAACGGACTGTATGAACAGCAAAACGCACAATCCCCCCAAAGGGTCCGCGGTTATGTACGGTGAGGCCCAGGGGTTGTCAAGGCGGAAGCAGGATTCCCTAGCGGTCCCGACGACCGCAGCCACCGGCACAAATCAGATGCGAATCGCACCGTTTTTCCATGCTCTCGCGACGCCTTGCCACGGCTGGCCGGACGGTCGCGCCGGGGGCGGGCAGACCGCTCCCGGGCGACGGCGGGAAGGTGCGGTTTGAACGTCCGCAGCGAGCTCGAAAACAAGCGCGACCTCGCGCTCCGGCCGCTGCGCGACGCCGGCAGTGTCCTGGTGGCGCTGTCGGGCGGGGTGGACAGTGCCGTCCTGCTGGCCCTCGCCCTCGAGGCCCTGGGGCCGCGGCGCGTCCTGGCCGCGACCGGGCGCTCTGCCTCCCTGCCCGCGGCCGACCTCGAGGCCGCCAGCCGGGTCGCCGTGGCGCTGGGCGCCCGGCACCGGATCGTCGAGACCCGCGAGCTGGAACGGCCGGCGTACCGCGCCAATGCCGGGGATCGCTGTTATCACTGCCGTTCCGAGCTTTTTGAGGTCCTGGCGGGGCTGGCGCGGCGCGACGGGCTGGCGGCGCTGGCTTACGGGGCGATCCTGGACGACGCGGGGGACTTTCGCCCGGGCATGCGGGCGGCCGCCGAACGGCGGGTCCTGGCCCCGCTGCTGGAGGCCCGGATCACCAAGCAAGACGTGCGCGAGCTCGCCGCGGGGATGGCCCTGCCGGTCGCGGACCGGCCGGCCGCGGCCTGCCTCGCCTCACGGCTCCCCGTGGGGACCGCGGTGACGCCGGAGCGGCTCTCGCAGGTCGAGCGGGCCGAGGCCGCGCTGCGCGGGCTGGGCCTGGAGCGGCTGCGTGTCCGCCATCACGGGGACGTGGCGCGGATCGAGGTCGATCCCGGGGACCTGGACCGCCTGCTCGACCGCGGCCTGCGTGCGCGCGTGGTGGAGGCGGTGCGCGGAGCGGGGTTCCGGTTCGTCGCGCTGGACCTCGAGGGCTATCGGACGGGCAGTCTGAACCCCCTGATCCCTACAGTCAATAAAAGCTAAAATTCCACTAAGTCAGCGTCGACCCCGAAGCGGACCGGCCCGCCCCGGCGGCCAGTAGCGGACGAGGACCCGGCCGCGGACCCGCGCCCGCTCCACGGCCCCGAACTGGCGCGAGTCGGTGCTGCCCGCCGGGTTGTCACCGAGCATCCAGAAGGTGCCGGGGCCCGCGCCCCGGGCCTCGGGCGGCAGCGCCACCGCCACCCGCTTGACCATCGGCATCCCACCGGGCCCGAAGAACAATGCCACCTCGCCGGGCCGCGGCGCCCGCTGGCGGTAGGTCCACAGGTCCACGAGCACGCGGTCCCCGGGCTCCAGGGCGGGCCGCATCGAGGGGCCGTCGATGACCCACGGCAGGACCAGGCTGCGCGACGCGATCAGCACGGCCAGCGTGAGCACCGCCAGCACCGCGGCGGCCTGGACCGGCCTGCGGTCGCGGCGGTTCCGCGGGACCGCCGCGCTCACCGCCGGCTCCGCGGGTCGAGCAGGTCGCGGACGCCCTCGCCGATCAGGTTGCACGTCAGCACGGTCAGGAACAGCGCGATGCCCGGGAACAGCGCCAGCCACCACGCGCGGTCCACGTGGTCGCGAGCCTCGCGCAGCAGGCGGCCCCAGGTCGCCGTCGGCTCGGCCACCCCCAGACCCAAAAACGACAGCGCCGCCTCGAGCACGATCGCGCCGGCGACAGCGAACGCGGCGGTCACCAGCACCGGCGCCAGCGCCGACGGCAGCAGGTGCCGCAGCACGATCCTGAGGTGCCCGGCCCCGGTGGCGCGCGCGGCCGCCAGCAGGTCCGAGCCCCGCAGCTTGAGGAACTCCGCCCGCAGGTAGCGGGTGACGGGGATCCAGCCGGTCAGGCCGAGCACGAGGCCGATCCGCAGCACGTCGGGCAGCCACGCCTGCCAGCCCGTGGCCAGGATCGCCAGCGCCAGCAGCAGGGTCGGGAAGCACAGCATCGTCTCGACCAGTCGCGACACGGCGGCGTCCCACCAGCCCCCGGCGTAGCCGGCCAGCGCCCCGAGCGGCAGGCCCACGGCCAGCGCCAGCAGCGCGGCCAGCAGCCCCACCACCAGCGACACGCGGGCGCCGTGGAGCGTCCGGGCCGCGAGGTCGCGCCCCAGGCCGTCCGTGCCGAGCCAGTGCCGTCCGGAGGGCGCCTCGAGGTGCGCGTCGAAGTCCTGCCGCGCGGGGTGGTAGGGGATCGGGGCCCGCAGCACGACGCGCTCGGCGACCCCGCCGGCCCGGTCCGGACCGAGCCCGAGGTAGCCGCGGAGCGCCGGGGAGCCGAGCCCGTCCGGCCCGCGCTCGATCCACGGCAGGTCGGTCGCCAGCAGGGGGGCCGTCACGGCGGCCACCACCAGCCCCCCCATCAGCCAGAGGCCGGCCGCGAGACCGCGGGGCAGCGCAGACTCACGCAACCTCGCCCCTCCGAACGCGCGGGTCGGCGACCGCGTACAGCAGGTCCGCCGCCAGGATGCCGGCCAGCGTCGCCGACGATCCGAGCAGCGTCACGCCCATCAGCACCGGGATGTCCCGGTCGAGCACCGCCTCGACGAACAGCATCCCGAGACCGGGGATGGCGAAGATCGTCTCGACGATCACCGAGCCGCCCACCAGCGCCGGCAACAGGAATCCCGCCAGGGTCAGCATCGGCACCGCCGCCTGGGCGAACCCGTGTCGCACCAGCACCGCCAGCTCGCTCAGCCCCCGCGCCCGCGCCGCGCGCCCGCTCTCGATCAACGCGTTGTCGAGCAGGTTGGCGCGCACGAAGCGCGAGAGGTAGGCCAGCCCCCCGTAACCGAGACAGATCACCGGCAGCACCAGGTGCGCCGCCCGGTCGGCCAGCCGCGCCGCGGCTCCCAGCCCGGCCGCCCCCTCCGAGGCCAACCCGAACAGCGGCAGCCAGCCGAGCCGCACCGAGAACGCGATCTGCAGCAGCAGCCCGGCCCAGAACACCGGCAGCGCGTACAGCGCATAGGTCAGCCCACCGGTCCAGCGGTCGAGCCGCGAGCCCGGCCGCAACGCGGCCAGCGTCCCCAGCGGCACCGCCAGCAGCACCATCAAACCGAGCGACAGCGCGTTCAGCAGCAGCGTCACGCCGAGCCGCTCGGTCATCTTCTCCAGCACCGGCCGCCCGTCGCTGAACGAGGTTCCGAGGTCCCCGCGCAGCAGGTCCCCGAGCCACAGGCCGTACTGCACCGGGACCGGCCGGTCGAGGCGGTACAGGGTCCGCAGCTGCTCCAGCCGGTCGCGCGTCAACGGGCGGACGCCGGGATCGGCCGACTCACCGGTGAGCGGATCGCCGGGCACGAGATGGGTCAGCCCGAACACCAGCAACGTGACCAGCAGCAGGGTCAGCACGGCGGTGGCGCAGCGGCGCACGAGCCGTCGCAGCAACGTTACTCTCCGTCCGTCCCGGCCCAGTGCCACGCCGCCGGACCGGGCTTGACCCGCCAGTGGTCCAGCGGCGAGCCGCGGATGCCGCGCAGCCGCGCGTCGTGCAGCACCGGCGAGGGGAAGTGGAACAGCGCCGAGATCGGCTGCTGCTCCAGCAGGCGTGCCTGCAGGCTGCGGTAGATCTCGTGACGCGCCTCGTCGTCGAAGGTGCTGCGGCCCAGCTCGAGCAGCCGGTCCACCTCGGGGTCCGCGAACGCGCCGTAGTTGAAGCCGCCGCCGTCGAAGGTCATCGTGGAGTGGTAGAGCTCGTACTGGTCCGGGATCGCGTCGAACGACAGGCCGGTCATGATCGCCTGGAAGTCGCCCTGGTTGCGGCGCTCCGCGAACGCGTTGGCCTCCAGCGTCTCGATCTCCATCCGCACCCCGATCTCCCGCAGCGACTCCTGGATCCACGCCGCCAGGCGGTCCACCACGTCGCGCGAGCCGCCGATGCGCACCGTCAGCGTGAACGCGAACGGCGTATCGCCGCGCTCGAGCCATCCGTCGCCGTCGCGGTCGACGAAGCCGGCCTCGGCGAGCAGCCGCCGCGCCGCCTCCGGGTCGTGAGGCAGCGGGCGCAGCGCGCGGTCGGTCCAGTGCGAGTCGGGGTGGTAGCTGGTCGCCGCCGGGCGGGCCAGCCCCGCCATCAGCTTCTCCGCGAAGCCCTCGCGGTCGAGGCTCAGCACCATCGCGCGCCGGATCCGTGCGTCGCCGAAGAACGGGTTCGAGCCGTCCTCGCGCCAGCCCAGAAACCACACCGAAAGCCGGTAGTACGAAAAGCGCGCGATCCCCGGAGCGCCGGCCGCCTCGCTGTACAGGTCCGGCGTGGCCGTGATCAGGTCCAGCTCGCCCTGGAGCAGCGCCTGGAAGGCCGTGCGGCGGTCCGGGAGCACCCGCAGCACCAGCCGGTCCAGGGCCGGAGCGCCGTCCCAGTAGTCCGGGTTGGCCTCGAGCTCGATCCGCTGGTCGGCCTCGTAGGACACGAACCGGAACGGCCCGCAGCCGATCGGCTGCCGCGAGAAGGGGCCGGTCAGGAACGGCTCGTCACCGCCCGCCGCGTGCTCGGGGATGATCGGGAACCACCACGCGGCGAGGTAGTCCGGAGTGGGCTCGCTGTAGTGCGCGCGGAGCGTGTGGTCGTCCTCGACGACGACGCGGTCGACGCGGTCGAGCGGGGGCGCGTACGAACGCGCGAGGGTCTCGGGCTGCTTGATCCGGGCCACGGTGAACGCGACGTCCCGCGCTGTGAAGGGGGCCCCGTCGTGCCAGCGCACGCCGCGCCGCAGGCGGAACGTGACGGTGCGGCGGTCGTCGGAAAGCTCCCACGACTCGGCGAGCCCGGGGATCAGGTCGAGGTGCTCGTCGTAGTGCACCAGGCTGTCCGAGAGCAGCCGACCGACCTGGTGCGAGACGCTGTCGCCGGTCCCGACGATGGTCAGCGAGTCCGGCGCGCTGCTCAGCTGCGCCTGCAGGGTGTTGGTCGCCGCGCGGTCCTCGACGGGCGCCTTGCACGCGGCGCAGACGAGGACCAGCAGCGCGAGCGTCGCGGCGGCGGTCGCGGTCGACGGTGATCGGGTCGCGCGGAGACGCATCGGTCGGAACTCCCCCAGGCCGTCGAGCGGCGGCGCGGGCAGCGACGGTGCTGCCAGGGCGCCCTCTAGTCTAGGGGATCTTCAGGGCGAGAGGGGCTCCTCGGCGGTGTTGCCCGCGGCATCGGTGACGCGCACGCTCCAGCCGTCGCCCGGAACGTCGCCGGCGGCGATGCGGAAGCGCTCCTCGGCCCCGTCGGCGACGCCGTCCATCGGCCGCGCCGTGAAGCGGGCGCGCTCCTCGCGGACCAGCTCCACCTGCCGCACGGCGGACTGGGCGTCCTTCGCCACGACCTCGAGCGTGCCGTCGGCGGCGCGGGTCACGGCGACCGTCGGCGGGGTGCGGTCGATCGCCACCAGCAGCCGCTCGTCGGCCAGGGTCCGCCGGCCCTCGCCGGGATGGTTGGCCGGATGATCGGAGGCGAAGGCGCGGATCTCGTAGCGACCCTCCGGAATCGCGGAGGTGTCCCACGTGATGCGGCCGTCCTTCCACGAGGCCGGGCCGTCGTCGTAGGGCTTCACCGGGTCGGAATCGATCGCCCGCAGCCACTCCCCGCCCGCCGCGGGCCGGTACCGGACCTCGACGACCACCGGATCGCCGTCGGGGTCGGTGGTGCTGAAGCGGAAGCGGGCCTGCTCGGCCACCGCCGCGAGCGGCGAGTCCAGGCGAAAGCCGAGGATCCGCGGCGCGCGGTTGTGCGGCGCGTAGCTGACCTCGATCCGGGATGCGGGATTCTCCTGCCGGTCGCGGCCGAGGATCCTGGCCCGCCACTGCAGGAACCGCCCGTCCGGATTGACCACGGGGCTCCCCGCGGGGGCCGTCAGCGCCGGGCTCCAGCCCGACCACGTCCCGTCCGGGACCTCGCTGTTGCCGGTCCGCGTGTACAGCTCGACGCGGGCGGGGTCGCCCTCCTCGTGCCAGCGGATCGTGCCCCAGCGGGCGGGCGCGCCCGCGTCGATCGGGCGCGAGACGAAGACGCCGGACTCCGCGGGGACGCCGTCCAGCCGGTAGGTCGCCGCGGGGTTGCTGGTGGCCAGCCCGATCCAGCCGCCGGCGTCGACCATCGTGGTCACCTGGGCCTCGCGCAGCGTGACCAGCCGCGCCACGTCGCCGTCCCGCTCGACGCGGTACACGCGGGCCGGCTCGCCGGTGCCGAACAGCACCCGCCCGGCGGCGTCGCGCCCCAGCGCGAACGGCGCCTCGGAGCTCGAGCGCCACAGCTCGTCGACCTCGTGCTCGTCCGCGGAGACCCGGACCACGCGCCCGCGCACCGCGGCGGAGGGCGCGTCGGACGGCATCGGCAGCCCCTCGATCGAGCCCTCCACGATCGCCGTGCGGTCGTCGTCCAGCTCGCTGACGCCGTCGCCGCCGGGGCCGCGGGCTCCCTGGGGCAGCTGGATCCGCACCAGCGGCCGACGGGGGTCGGCCGGGGGCGGCGCCAGCAGCGCCAGCACGATGCTGCGGTCCGGCTGCACCGCGATCGCCGTCACCTCGGGCAGCTCGTCGTCGTGGATCACCAGGCCGTTGCCCTCGTCATCGATGCGGTACAGCAGGCCCCGGCCCGAGCCGCCGGCCAGCAGGCCGCCGTCGGGGTGCAGCGCCAGCGAGACGACGTGCGGCTCCTCGGTATCGAAGAACGCCGACGCGTTTCCCTTGCGATCGATCTCGAGGATCAGACCCTCCTCGCCGGTCCCGGCGTAGACGTTGCCGTTCGGCCCCGCGGCCAGCGACCACACGTAGCGCGTCTCGGTCTCGGCCCACACCGCGCCGCGCCCGTCGGGGGCGATCCGGTAGATCCGGCCCTCGGGCGCGGTGCCGGCGAGCAGCGTGCCGTCGCCGAGCACGGCCAGCGCGGTGACCATCGGCTCCTCGACCCGGTAGACCTGGCGGATCCGGCCCGAGGGCGTGATCTCGAGCACCCGGCCCTCGGGCCCGGTGCCGAGGTACAGGCTTCCCGAGGCGGTGGCCGCCATCGACCACACGTGCGCCGGAGCGTCGTCCCAGGTCGCGCCGCTGAGGCGCGACAGGCGCGGCGCCAGGAACAGCCTCCCGGCGCGCGTCACCGCGATGCGGTCGGCGTCGCCGCGGGCCAGGCTGCCGCCGTCCTCGGCGTGGAGGCGCGTCTCGACGGCCGCGGCGGGGATCGCGGCGCCCAGCGCCACGGCGATCGCCAGGGCGGCGTTGCGGAGCCGGCGCGCGCTCACGGCTCGAGCACCTCGAGCTGGATCCGCGCCAGCCCCTCCACCGCGAAGTCGGTCGCGATCTCCTCCTCGAGGATGCCGCGGCGGCTGACCACCGAGAGGTTGCCCAGCGTTCGCGGGCGCGTCAGCACGCTGGCCACCGAGGGCGGCAGGTTGGGCAGGCGCGCCCCGCTCAGCAGCACGCCCGAGTCCTCGGCGTAGGCCACGATGTAGATCCGGTCGTTGCGGCGCAGGTTGTTGATCAGCCAGATGAACTGCGCCAGGTCGTTGGGCAGCAGCGGCTCCGCGGCCCGGTCGGCGCGGCTGACCGCCAGCGCGCCGCCGACGTGGATCGAGAGGCGTCCCGGGGGCGCGTCCTGGGGAATCGCGATCTCGCGGGTCAGCACGCGCTCGGGCCCGCGGTACGGGCTGACCAGCACGCTGGCCCGCACGCTCTCGCCGGGACGCACCCGGTAGCGGTCGAGCGTCACGCGCTGGATCCGGCCGGTCAGCGGCGCGTCCCCGTACTCGACCAGGATGTTGACGCCCGCGATCTCCGGCGGTTGCCAGGCGTTGTTCATCAACAGGTACAGGATGTAGGCCGAGATGCCGGTGGAGTACTCGAACGCCGTGGGACCGGCGAACAGGTTGTCCAGCAGCACGTCGTCCTGGCCGACCATCTTGATCACCGAGCCCTCGCGCAGCCGCAGCGTGGCGCTGCCGAAGGAACGCTCGCGGCTGGCCAGGATGCCGTTCAGCGACGCGAACAACAGCAGGGGCGACAGCAGCGGATCGTCGGCGATGTCGAACGAGTAGTCGTGCTGCTGGCCGCGCTGATCGGCGAGCTGGACGCGCACGGGCAGCATCCGCGGCTTGACCTCCAGGGCGCCCAGCACTCCCGCGCGGCGGTCCTCGCGCACCGCCCCGACCTCGGACAGCGGCGTGGCCAGCCGCGCCGACTGCTGGAGGCTGGCCAGCAGCAGCTCGACCCGCGCGCCGGTCAGCGGCAGGTCGACCCGCCCCAGGCCGAACAACGGATGGCCGAACGCCAGCACGCGGCCGCCGTCGACCCAGGTCACGGTGCCCGTCGCGGTGAGGTCGACGTCGCCCCGGGCCAGCTTGAGCCCCATCGCCGAGCCGGGCTCGAGCGTGGGCGACGGCTCGGCGGCGCGGCCGGCCCCGGCGCCCTGCACGGGGCGGAACCCGGCGCCGGACAGCAGCGGGACGAGCTGGGCGAAGCCGCCCGCGCCGAGTCCCGAGACCGTCAACGGCACCTGGAGCGGCGGGGCGACGGTGGGCGCGCCCAGCCGCGCCGGCAACTCGACGCCCAGGAACGCGGGCAGGTGCTCGGGACGGTACAGCCGCCCCAGGTCGTCCGGCGTGAGCCCCGCGCCCGCGCGCGGACCCGCGGGCGGGGGACCGGAGGCGCTGGCGACGGCCAGCATCTCCTCGATCGGCGTGATCCCGGCGATCGCTTCCTTGGCGAAACCCCAGGAGTACGCGACGGCCCCGACCAGCTTGCCGTCGACGAACACGGGGCTGCCGCTCATGCCGGCCAGGACGCCGGTATCGGCCAGCGGACCGCCGGAGCAGCGGCCCAGGATCAGGTTCTGGTCCGGTCCGATGTTGGGCAGCAGTCCCACGATCTCGACGTCGAACGTCTCGACCCGGGTGCCCTCGAACACGGTCTTGCCGGTGCCGCGCATCCCCGGCCGCACGTCCTCGAAGGGCAGGATCGGCGGGGCGGCGCTGGCGGTGGATACCCCGGTCGCGAGGGCGAGCAAGGCGACGAGGAGTCGTGTTTTCATTGAGTTACCGATTCTATCATCCGGGTTCCGGCGCCGCCGCTCACATCCGGTCGGGAACCTCGATGCCCATCAACCCGAGCAGCGCGACCATCCGGTCGTGGAACAGCCGCACCAGCGCGGCACGGGTCCGCCGCACCGCCGCGTCCTGCTCCTGGGCCACCGGGAAACGATGGTAGAAGGAGTTGAACGTCTGGGCGGCCTGATAGGCGTGCTTGGCGACCGTGGCCAGCTCCAGCGTCTCGACGGCCTGCTCGACCACCGAGGCCACGCGGAGCTGCTGGAGCGCGAGGCTCCAGTGCTCGGCCACGCTGTCGTCGGCCAGCGCGTCGAGCGCCACCGCGTCGGCGAGCCCGCCGGCGTCCGTCTCCGCCTCGCCGTGCAGCTCGCCCAGCTTGCCCAGGATGTTGCGCGCGCGCACCACCGAGTACTGGAGGTACGGGCCGGTCTCGCCCTCGAACGCCAGTGCCGCGTCGAGATCGAACGCCACCACGCGGTTCTTGGAGAAGCGCAGCATGTAGTAGCGCAGCGCGCCGACGGCAATCTGCCTTGCCGTCTCGTGGACCGTGGCCTCGGGCATGTCCGGGTTGCGCTTGGCGACCTCGGCGCCGGCGCGGTCGAGCAGCGTGTCGATCAGGTCGTCGGCGCGCACGCCGAGCCCCTTGCGGCCGGACATCTCCAGGTGCGGCTTGGACAGCTCCTGCTCGCTCAGCTCGAGGTCCGGGAACATCGCCTGCGCCGCCTGCGGCGTCAACGCGACCATCTCGTAGTTGAAGTGGATCGAGCGGTCCGCCTGCTCCTCGTGTCCCAGGCTGCGCAGCGCCAGCGCCACCACGCGTTGCAGGTACGACTGGCGGGTGTCGATCACGTTGTACACCACGGTGCCGGAGCCGAACGCCGGGTGACCCGACTCGCCGCCCTCCGCGGTCGACGCCCACAGCTCGTACAGCGGCAGGCGCGGGGACCAGTCGAAGCTCCGGTAGCCGAAGTCGCGGCCGAGCAGGCCGAACTTCCACAGCTGGTACGCGATGTCCTTGCCCACGTAGGTCACCGTGCCGTCCGAGCGCACGATCACCTTCTGGTCCTCGCCGCTGCCCTTGTCGACGCCGGGCAGGTTCATCACCCAGCAGCCGGCGTTCTTGCCCTCGCGCTGCTCGACGAACGCGCCGGAGCGCTGGAGCCGCTCGAACGCGCTGTCCCAGAACTCCAGGCGCAGGATGTGGCTCTCGTGCGGCAGCAGGTCGTAGCGCACGCCGATCCGGTGCATCGTCCCCAGATGGTGGCCGACCATGCGGTGCGCGACGTGCGCCGCCAGCTCGGCGACGGGGTTGCCGCCCTGCTCCATGGCATGGAGCGTCTCGGCGCGGTGCCGCTTGCGCTCCGGGTCCTCGGCGTAGAAGCGGGTCACCTCGGCGTAGAGATCCCACGCGATGTAGTCGAAGCGTTCGCCGCGTTTCGCGAGCTCGTTCTCCGAGTAGCGCGCGAGCAGCTCGGGCAGCTCCTCGCCGCGCAGCACGCGGAAGCCGACCACCAGGTCGGCCACCTGGACGCCGGTGTCGTCGATGTAGTTCTGCACCTCCACGGGGTGGCCGAGGTAGCGCAGGAAGCGCACCAGCGTGTCGCCCAGCACGGCGTTGCGGAGGTGGCCGATGTGGGCCGCCTTGTTGGGGTTGATGTTGGTGTGCTCGACGATCCGCTTCGGCCCCGCGGGCTCGGGCAGCGCGGCGGGATCCTCGCGCAGCCAGACCTGGAGGAACGCGTTGCGGTCGAGGAACGCGTTGATGTATCCGCCGCCGGCGACCTCGACCCGCGCGACGCCGCCGCCGGGTCGGAACGCCTCGACGATCTTCGCCGCCAGCTCGCGCGGCGGGCGGCGCGCGACGCGGGCCAGCTCGAAGCACACCGGCGTGGCCAGGTCGCCCAGCTCGGCGCCGGGCGGCCAGCTCAGTGCGACCTGCTCGGGCTCGAGATCGAGCGCTTCCCGGGCGGCGCGCCGGATCGCGTCGCGAAATGCCTGCTCCGGACTGACGTGACTCACCCCGCCGCCTCCCGAGAAAAAGAGAGCATTCTACAGCCGGGCCGCGCGGGGTCTAGCGGGACAGGACGGGGTCGGAGAGGCTGGGGAGGCCCTCGAGGGTGATGCCCTGGATGCGGTAGACGTGGGTCCGGCCCGGATCGGCGCCGGTGTCGAGGAACTGGTACGAGGTCAGCTCGCTCTCACCGCCCACGGCCGGGATCCAGACCGGATTGACGCGCACGGGGGAGCCGCCGCCGTCCGGGTAGCGCAAGACGTTGAAACCCACCAGGTTCCGTTCCGAGCGCGTCTCCCAGGAGATCAGCGTCCCCGCCGTACCGCCGCGGCGTCCGGTCGCGTCCAGCGCGTTGAGCTCGTACGGGTAGCCCCGTTCGAGATCGGCGGCCCAGCTGAACCGCCGCGGATCCGCATCGGGACCCAGGTTCCGGATCAGCAACAGGGTCTCGGCCATGCCCCGCAACGGCACCGTGACCTCGCCGCGTCCCTCGGGGCCGACCGGCAGCGGAAGGCGGCGCAGCGTGCCCCGGGTGCCGACCAGCAGCAGGTCGACCTCCCAGGTCGTCGTGAACTCGCCCTCGAAGTACACCCGCAGCCCGCCCTCGGCCGCATCCGGCCGCAGCCGCACCAGCGTTCCGCCCAGCGGCGCCACCGGCGGGGCGGTCTGGACCGCCAGCGCGGGAAGACCCTCGGCCTCGGTGGGGAACTGCGGCGGCTCGAGTCGCTCCGCGAAGCTGAAGTGCCGGCGATCGGAGCGGTCCCCGACCAGCACGCCCCAGAGCTGGAAGTCGCGCAGGGCCGACGGCAGCGACGTGCCCGCGCCACGGCGCAGCCCGTCGTCCAGGGCCGCGCGGGCCGGAGCTCCAGCCGCCAGCTCCTCGACGGTGAGGCGCACGGCGCTCGGGCCGTAGGCCTCGTCGAGGAAGGCGAGCCACAGCGCGTTGCCCGCCGCGAGGTCGAGGCTCTCGGTTTCCAGGCCCTCGGCGAAGCGGGTCAGTCGCTCGGACAGCAGCCGGGCGGTCTCGGCGTGCGGCCCGCCGGTCAACCGCATCGCGGACCAGGTGGCCAGGGCCTCGGCCCACGCGGGCGGCATCGCGGGCCCCGTGGCCAGCGCGACGGCGAACGCGTACTGCCGGATCGCGGCGCGGCGCAGCCCGGCGTCCGAGGCGATTCCCTCCGACGCCTCGAGCACGATCCGCGTCCGCCCCGACGGTGCCGTGGCGGGAACGAGATAACCGTCCAGCTCGCGACCGACCCGCACCAAGAGCACGTCCAGCGGATCCGGCGGCGTCAGCCCGAGCTGCCCGACGAGCAGCTGCTGCGCGTCGGCGAACGCCACCGCCGCGACCTGCAACAGATCGGGACGGCCGTCGCGGTCGAGGTCGGTCCCGTCGATCCGGTCGAAGGACCCGCGGGACGTCGTGTAGCGCAGGACCGACCCGTCCGGCAGGCTCGCGCGCCGCTCGCGCGGCAGGGTCTCGGCCCGCGCCAGCACTCCCAGCGCGCGCCGGATGGCCGGAGGCGCGTCGGCGCTTTGCCAGTTGGACAGGATCAGGGGGGTCAGCGAGCTCAGCCCGGCGCCGCCGCCGGACAGGACCGCGACGGCCTGCTCGCGGGTCGCCGGTCGCACGGACGGAAAGTCCTCGCGCTCCGCGGCGCGCACGCTCCCGGCACCGGCACCCAGCGCCAGCGTCAGCGTGAGCCCGGCGGCCCGTTTCAGCGCAGAGGACAGACCCATACCCGCTCCCCCGATGGAGGTCGAACCCGGTGAATATAAGGGGAGTCGCTGCCGGCGTCAAGCGAACTCGTTGTCAGGCGGCGGTTTAGGTTCGCGGGTTCCCGTTCACCTTGAGCACGATGACCGTGGTGTTGTCCTCGCCGCCCCGGGCGTTGGCGGCATCGACCAGGGCCCGGCAGGCGTCCCGGGGATCGGGGTTCGCCTCGAGCGTGGTCCGGATCTCCTCGTCGCTGAGCATCGAGTTCAGCCCGTCGGAGCAGAGCAGGAACACGTCACCGCCGCGGAACGTCTCGTTGTTCAGCTCCAGCGCGACGTCGAGACGGTTGCCCAGGGCGCGGGTGACGATGTTGCGCATCGGGTGGCGTTGCGCGTCGTCGTCGGTCAACAGCCCCATCTTGACCTGCTCGTTGACCCAGGAATGGTCGCTGGTCAAGCGCCGGAAGTCTCCGTTGCGCAGCAGGTACGCGCGGCTGTCGCCCACGTGGCCGATCAGCGCGCGCTCGCCGCAGGCCAGCAGGATCACCACGGTGGTGCCCATGCCGCGCCACTCCTCGCGCGACATCACCGTCTCGCAGATCTTGCGGTTGGCCTCGTCGACGGCCTGCCGCAGGGCCTCCTGGGCCCGCGCGACGTCGGTCTCGGTCTCGGCACCCTCCCACCCGCTGGAGGTCAGCGATTCGCGAAGCGTCGAGATCGCCAGGTGCGACGCGACCTCGCCCGCCGCATGGCCTCCCATGCCGTCGGCCACGGCGTACAGACCGAGACCGTCGTCGAGCAGGAACTCGTCCTCGTTGGCTTCGCGCCGCCGCCCGACGTCGGTCAGGCCGTATGCCTTGGCATTCATGACGAGGCTCCGCGCGCAGTGGAACGCCGACGTTCCGGGGCGCGCCCGGTCTGCAACTCCTCCAGCTTTGCCAGTGCCGTGGGCTCGGTCGGGTCCTTCTTCAGGATCGCCTCCAGCTCCCGTTCGGCATCCTTCAACCGTCCGGCGCGAACCAGAGCGAAGGCCAGGTTGAGCCAGGGTACCAGATAGCTCGGATTCAGCGAAGTGGCCTCGCGGAAGGCTTCGACGCCCTCGTCGACGCGTCCCAGCTCGCACAGGGCGATCCCGCGGTAATTGTGAATGTCCGGATACCGCGGGTTGAGGGACAGCCCCTGGTCCAGGTGCTCGAGGGCCTGCTCGTAGTCCTCGGCCTTGAGCTTGTCGAGAGCCGCCTGGAACTCCTCCTCGAAGCGCTGCGGCTCGCTCAGGAAGGCGGTGTGGAAGAAATCGCCCGCCTCGGTCCAGGCACCCTCGCGGAGCCGCTCCAGCCCCCTGTCGAAGGGGGTCCGGATCCGCTGGATCTTGAGCTCCAGCGCGCGTTGCATGGCGGCAACCGCCTCGTCCTGGCGGCGCGAGGCGAGCAGGCAGAACGCCAGGGCCACCTGCGCGTCGAGGTAGTCGCGCTGGCAGGCCGTGGCCTGCCGGTACTGCTCGATCGCCTCCTCGTGGCGGCCCAGCCGCTCCAGCGTCCGTCCCAGCCGGTACCGGATGTCGGGGTAGGTCGGGCTGACCTCGACCGCGCGCTGGAAATCGGCGATCGCCTCTTCCACTTCGCCCTTGCCGACCTTCCGCTCGGCCGAGGTCATGAAGGTCATGGTGAGGTAGTAGCGGGCGGTGCGACGGTCGCTCTCGGTCAGCGCCGGATCGCGCAGTGCCTTGCGGAAGAACTCCACCGCCGGGGCGAACTCGCTGCGGTAGTAGTGATACATCCCGGACTTGACGTGGTAGTTGCCCATCAGCGTCCGGATCTCTTTCAGCAATCGCATGCGCTACCTCGGCCCCCTAACCACGCTTGCGGGCCCCGAGACGGTTCTGGCTCTGCGTGCGCGTGTCGAACACGCGCTTGGCCATCTTACGCACGACCTCGGGAACGTTGTGGTCCCGAAGCAGATTCTTGAGGTCCCGATTCTGCAACCTGGCGATGAAGTTGGTCGAGATGCCCGGCGGTGTGCGCGGATTGCGGACCAGGTTGAGCACGACCGGGTAGCTGCGCACCCACTCCCGGTTGGTGCCCAGCACGCGCAGCACCTCGTCCGAGACGTTGCGCATCTTCGAGATGGCCTCGATCTCGTTGTCGGAGATCCGCGGGTTCTTGATCGCGGCCAGCGACACCACCTTGTTGGTGTCGCGCACCAGGATCATCCGCTCCTCGCGCCCGCCCTTCATCGCCAGGATCGCCTTCTGCGCCGGGCTGAGCGTGATGATGCGCTGGTAGGCGCTGCGGATCACCGGGTCCTCGGCCTGCTCGAATTCCTCGGCGCCCATGATCTCGCTGGCCGCGAACAGTTCGCCGACGTCGACGTCGAGCAGGCGCGCCGCCTCGGCGGCGTCGTCCGCCGGGACCTTGCCCGCGGCGTCGTCCGCCGCGTCGCCGGCGAGGCGCGCCGAGCGGGCCAGAAGCTCCAGGATCCGGCCGCGCTGGTCGGCGCGCAGCGCCGGATTGAGGGTCAACCGTTCCAGCAGCGCCGGCTGGGTCGCCAGCCGTTCCTCGTTGGTCAAAACCAGCGCGATCACGGCGGAGTTGCCCTGCGCCGCGAACAGCTCGAGCGCCGCGTCGGGCACGTTGCGGTGGAACGCGATGACGGCGGCCGTCTTCTCGTCGCGTGCCGAGCGCGCGGCGAAGTGCGCCAGCACGTCAGCGGCACAGCTCTCGTCCGCGAGCACCGTGCGCACGTCGTCGTCGTCCAGCTCGGCCAGGCTCGTCTCGGCGTCGCGCCGGACGCGTTCCTCCGCATCGTCCAGCAGCGCGACCCAGATCCGCACCAGGTCCGTGCGCGGCAAGGGCAGCGCGCCGCGCGCCGCGGCGGAGCGCAAGTTGAGCGGAGCTTCTCCGGCGAGGATCCGGCGCAGCATCATCGCGCCCGGCGATTCCGGCGTCACGCTCACGAGCGTCCACCCCCGTCCGGATCCGTTGCCACCCCGTCCGCGGGAGCGGGCTCGACGTCGCCGGCCGGCGGCTCCTCGCGCACGATCGGCGCGCCGGCCGCCGGCGGAACGGGCGCCGGGGTGGCGGCCCGCCGGTGCGTCGCCTCGCCGGCGGCGGAGCCGGCCGGCACCGTTTCCTCGGCTGCGGTTCCGCGGACGAACCACAGGTAGCCCAGCCCGGCCAGCGCGATCGCCAGGACCGCGGCGGCCAGCAGCAGGTGGGCCGGGGAAAGCAGCCGGGCGTGGCCGCTGGCGTCGCCCTCGGCCAGCTTCGGCGGGCCCGCGCCGGGCGAGCCCCGCAGCAGTTCGACGTCGCTGGGGACCCCCCGGTCGATCTGCGACCGTTCTTCCAGCAAGTAGGAGTTGACCATCGCCTCGGGGTCGACGCCGATGTACTGCGCGTAGGCGCGCACGTAGCCCTTGTTGAACACCCCGCCCGGCAGGTCGCTGAACTCGTTTCGCTCGAGCGCGTCGAGAAAGCGCAGGCTGATCTTGGTCGCCTCGGAAACCTCGCGCAGCGAGATCTTGCGTAGCTCCCGCTCGCGCTTGAGATCTTCTCCGAAGGTGGACATCGACCCGGTCTCGACCTCGGCCCCACGGACGGACGTTGCTTGCCCGGGGCCTCCACGAGCACGTCGGGATCGGCGTGGGGAGGCCGGACCCCGAGCAATTATTATAATGACACCGGCCTACGCGAGGCGCGCAGGACCTGCCGCGCGGCCCTCGAGCCGCCGGTCGGCCCCCACCCGGACAATCTTGGGTACCCGGCTGTCCTTCGCAAGGCGGCGCAGATCCTGACGCGAAAGGCGCCGCAGCACGCCGAGCGCGACCGCCACCGGGGCCCGCGGGTTGGTCACCAGGGCCAGCCGCACGGCGTGGCGCCGCCCCCACGTGGGGTGCGCCGCCAGCTTGCGCAGCACCGCCGCCGGCGCCTTCTCGCCGCGGGCGATCGTGACCGCGTCGAGCTCCACCAGGCGCGAGTTTCCCAGCAGCGCCTCCAGCACCGGTCCCTCCGCGGAGTGCCGCAAGGCCTGGATCAGTCCGCGGCTGGCGATCCGCGCCAGGCTGATCCGCTCGCCCAGCGCCAGCTCGGCCATGCGGACCTTCAGCAGCTCCTCGGCCTGGCGGCGAACCGCGGGGTGGACGGGAGCTTCCGCCGCGACCTCGGCGAGATCGCGCCAGCGCAGGTGGTGCACCAGCCGCCGCGCGAGCTGGAGCGGGGCTCGCGGGTGCCTCACCAGCCCCTTCCTGACCTCGTAAAGCCGGGCCCAGCGCGGGTCGCGGGAGATCCGCTCCAGCAGCGGCGGCGCCACTTCGCGGTTTCGCAGCAGCAACACGAGGCACGACTCGTCGAGCGCCGGGTTGTCGAGCGAGCCGGTGAGGAACGCCGCCGGGGCATGGGCGATGCGGCGCTTCAGCTCCGCGCCGTCGACCGTCCGCCCGGCGGCCGCCGTCAAAACGTCCTCGCTTCCGTCCTTGCCGGCCACGTCGATCCGCTCCGTCTCCGGGTCCAATATAGGTCCGTCCGGACGTTTTGCGCGCCTTTCCGGCACTGCGGTATCGTGGCGGGACCGAATTCCACCGGGAGGCCGCACTGAGCCAGGAAGTCCTCATCCTGCTGCCGATCTGGTACGCGGTGTTCCTGCTCTCGCTGACCGTGCACGAGGCGGCCCACGCCTTCGCCGCGCTTCGCGGAGGCGATCCGACCGCGTACCTCGGCGGGCAGGTCAGCCTCAACCCGCTGCCGCACGTCCGTCGGGAGCCGTTCGGGACGATCCTGGTGCCCGCGATCAGCTACCTGCTGATGCAGGGCGGCTGGATGATCGGCTGGGCCAGCGCGCCGTACGACCCGCGCTGGGAGGACCGTCACCCGCGGCGCGCGGCGGCGATGGCGGCCGCCGGCCCGGCGGCGAACCTGCTGCTGGCGGTCGTCGCGTTCGTCGTGTTGAAGGTCGGTCTCGCGCGGGGGACGTGGATGCCGGGCACGTTCTGGCCGCTGGACCGGATCGTCACCGCCGCCGACGCGGCGCCCGGGTTCGACGGGCTGGGGCGGCTGCTGTCGGTCACCCTGGCGCTGAACCTGGTGCTGTTCCTGTTCAACCTGATCCCGTTGCCGCCGATGGACGGCTCGTCGGTGCTGAGCGGGTTGTTCCCCGCGCTGCGGCGTTGGCGCGAGTGGCTGCTCAACGTTCCGCTCGGCGCGCTGGCGGGACTGATCGTGGCCTGGCGACTGTTCCCGTTCCTGTTCAACCCGGTCTACGCATGGGTGCTGGAGCTGCTATGGGCGTGAGCGGGCCGGAGAAGCGGCGCAGCCGTGGCTTCACGCGCGCGCTGTTGTGGGTCGGCCTCGCCGGAGCCGCGTTCCTGGTCTGGCACGACTACGCAACGCGCATCCGGCTCGACGCCGCGGAGGAGTCGCCCGACGCGAGCCCGCTGCCGCTCGAGGATCTGTCGGGACGTGCGGTGCAGCTCGCCGACTACGACGGCCGGGTGGTGCTGGTCAACGTCTGGGCCAGCTGGTGCGGGCCGTGCCGCCGCGAGATTCCCGTATTGCGCGACCTCCACGAGCGCTTCGCGGCCGACGGCCTCGTCGTGCTGGGGTTGAACGTGGACCGCCTGGAGCGGGACGAGGTGGCGGCCCTGGTGGAGCGCTGGGAGGTGGATTATCCGGTGGTCGTCGCGACGGGACCGACGACGGGAACGTTCGCGTTGCCCGGGGCGATCCCGCACTCGTGGCTGATCGACCGCCGGGGCCGCGTCCGCGCCTCGCACACCGGCGCCGTCTCGGCACGGTCCCTGGAGCGCGCCTGCCGGCAGCTGCTCGAGGAGCCCGCGGGCTAGGACCGCGCTCCGCGGCTCAGCCGCCCCAGTCCGCCGGGCCGGGGGGGTCGGCCGGACTCCCCTCGGCGAGGGTCATGCCCGGATCGCTGAGCCGGACCCCGGCCAGCGCAGGCTGCCACCGCGTGCGCACGCGGGCCAGCTCGGCGAGGTCGCCCGAATCCAGCGGGTCCGCCGGCGGGCTCTTGAATCGCAGCGGGTCCAGCGCGCGGCCGTGGTGCTTGAGCGTGTAGTGCAGGTGCGTTCCGGTCGCCCGCCCGGTCGCCCCGACGTACCCGATCAACTGGTTCTGCCGCACCTCGACACCCGGCCGGATCCCCTTGGCGTAGCGGCTGAGGTGCCCGTAGATCGTCTCGTAACCGTTGCCGTGGCGGAGCGTGACCGCCCGGCCGAGGGCGCCCTGCCACTCCGCGCGCTTCACGCGGCCGTCGGCCGTGGCGACCACCGGAGAGCCGTGGGGCGCGACGAAGTCCACGCCGTGGTGCGGGACCACCCTGCGCGTGATGGGGTGCCGGCGCGCGCGCGAGAAGCCGCTGCTGATCCGCGTGTAGTTGAGCGGGCTCTTGAGGAACGTCTTCTGCAGCGGCTGGCCGTCGTCGTCGTAGTAGCCGGAGCGGCCCGCCGGGTTCTCGACCCAGTACGCGGCGGAGGAGACCTGGCTCCCGTCGTACCGCGCCGCCAGCACGCGGCCGACGCCGAGCAGATCCCCCCGGCCCGCCGGCCCGTCCGGTCCCAGGGGCGGCAGGTCGGCGGGAACCGCGCCGAGACGCATCACCTCGTAGACCAGCCGGAGCTCGTCACCCGGCCGCGGGTCGACGAGCAGGTCGATGTCCCACTGGAAGATGTCCGCGAAGGCGGTGGTGAGCCGCGGTCCGTTGGTGACGCCCGACAGCGCCTGGGCGACCGAGGCCCGGATCACGCCGCCGACCGAATCGATCTCGACCTCGACCGGCAGGGCGACCAGCTCGCCGCGCCACCCGCCGTCCGCCTCGCGGTGCGCGCGCACGAACCGACCCTGCTCCGTCCGGCAGCCCACCGACTCGACGGCATCCTTGCCGGCGCGGCGCGCCACCGACAGCCCCGTCCCGCGCGGAAGCCGCCGCGGGTCGATCCACTCGCGGATCGAGGCGATCAGACCGGCGCGGTCCGGCGGGGCCAGGCCCAGCTCGCCGAGCGCGCCGTCGAGCGTCTCGCCCGAGCCGAGGGTCCGGCGCTCGTGACGCAACGCGGGCCGCGCCGGGACGGGCGGGGGCGCCGGCTGGTGCAGGGCCGGCAGCGCGGCGGCCGAACGGGTCTCCGCCGGGGTCGGAGCGTCGGCGCGGTTACATCCCTGAAGGGCGAACCACGGTAACGAAATCAGCGCACAGGTCGCGAGGAAGCCGAGGGGGGCTCGCACGGTGTCGGTCACCTCCGCTGGAATACCGGCCTGCCGGGGCCTGCCGCGTTTCGACCCGCTCCGATTCTCCCAGGGATCGGTGCCGGGACACAAGCTCTGATTGCAAGATCGGAACCAGCCGCCGCTGATCGTTGCTTGGTCCGGGTGGCGCGGGCGCGTGGGGCGTGTAACTCTGGGTGGGTCGGGGGTAGATCCTGCCCGGGCGCAGGCGGCGGAAACACCGCAAATCCGGCCACGGCGAGGAGACCGGCAGCGGCACGGACGTTGCGTCCCGCAGGGGGGGCCGGTTCCCGTCGAGCCGGGGGACCCCTTCCAGGAGGCCATCGCATGAAGAGACTGAAGAGCTTGCTGATCGTCTTGACGCTCGGCATCGCCATGATCGCCGGCTGCTCCGACTCGGCCGACGATCCGACGAGCAGCCTTCCCGCCGGTTTCGGCACGCTGACGGTCAACGTCCACGACGCCACGGCCGACGACATCGAGTCCGCCAACGTGACCTTCGAGTCGGTCCAGGCCATCGCCGCGGACGGGACGCTGCACGACGTCGGCGGCATGATGCTCGGCCAGCCGGTCGACCTCGCCACGTTGATCAACGGCAACGAGGTGACGCTGGCCAGCGACGCGCTCCCGATGGGAGACTACGTCGGTCTGCGCCTGACGGTATCCGCGGTGGCGCTGACGTTCTCGAACGGCGATCCGCCGGCGCAGCTCGCGCTGCCCGGGGGCCTGGCGTTCCAGATCATGACCAGCTTCAGCGTGGGCGAGGCGGGCGACACCGTGATCACGCTGGACGTCCCGCTGGGCTCGTTCCAGCCGGTCGGCGGCAACTGGATGTTCGACACCTCGGCGATCACCGTCGACGGCTAAACGCCCCGGTCGGGCTCGACGGGGGCGGGGGGTAGCGATGCGCAGGATCGTGGCCGGACTGCTGATGGCCGGGCTGGCTGCCCTGGCGCAGCCGGCCGCGGCGCAACCCCGTCTCCGCGTCGAGCCCGCCGACGTCGATCTCGGCCTGGTGATCCGCGGTGAGTACCGCGAGGCCGAGTTCGTCCTGCACAACGACGGCACCGCGCCGCTGGTGATCCGCGAGGTCGAGACCGGGTGCGGCTGCACCGTGGTGTCGTACGACCCGCGCATCCCGCCCGGCGGCTCGAGCGTGCTCCGTGCCACCGTGGACAGCGAGAAGTTCAGCGGCGAGCTGAACCGGCCGATCCGGATCTCGAGCAACGACGCCGCGGGCCCCGCACTGCTCAACCTGCGCGCCGTGATCCTGGGCAGCGTCGAGTTCGCTCCGCGGGAGCTGAAGCTGTCCAACGTCGGGCCGACCGGCTCGCCCGAAGGCGTGTTCGTGGTGCGCAAGGACTTCTCCGAGCGCGGCGAGCTGGCCGTCTCGGACGTCCGCGTCACGGTCCCGTGGGTCGAGGTGCGCGCCGAGCGGCTGACCGAGCGCCGCTCGTTCGGCGGGACGATCGGGCCCGCGCGGCCCGGCGACTGGGTGCTGCACGTCCGTCTCCGGCCGACGGAGGTCTACGGCGCCACGCGTCACGAGATCCTGTTCAAGACGGGTCTGCCGCGCGAGCCCGAGGTGGTGGTTCCGTTGTGGACCGTGGTTCGACCTCCGGTGAACCTCTCGGTGGGCACCCTGGAGCTGGTTCCCGACGCCGCGGCGGCCACCTGGACCGCGGAGCTGCTCGCGACCGTCCGCCGCGATCTCGACCGGGCGGACCTGGTGGTCGAGTCCCGCCCCGACGATCTCGTCGTGCTCCTGGAACCCGCGGGCCCGCGCCACCTGCGGATCCGGGTCAGCTGGACGCCCCACGACGTGACCGGCCCGGGGGCGATCGTGTTCCGGATCGGCGCGGAGCGCGTCGAGCTACCGGTGGTGCTGCGCGCCGGGACCTGACCCGGAGCGGGCGTCAGCCGCCGGCGCCGCCGGTTTGCCGGTCGCGGATCCGCTCCACGCGCTCCAGCAGCGGGCGCGCGTCGTCACGGCGTCCGTCGCGCTGGAGCAGCACCGCCAGCGCCTCGAGCGAGGCGGCCAGCTCCAGGCTGTCGGGGCCCCGGGTCGCCTCCCAGATCGCGATCGCGCGCTCCAGCAGCGGCCGGGCGCGGGCCGGCTCGTTCCGTTCCAGGTGCACCACGGCGAGGTTGTGCAGGCTGGTCGCCACGTGCGGCTGCCCGGGACCCAGCAGCCGTTCCCAGACCGCGATCGCCTCGACGTAGCGCGTCTCGGCCTCGTCCAGCCGTCCCGCCTCGCGGTACAGATCGGCCAGCGCCTCGACCGCCCGGCCGAAGCGCAGGTTGCGCTCTCCGAATGCGCGGGAGTGCTCGATCGCCTCGCGGTAGCTCGACTCGGCCCGGGCGGCGTCGCCGGTCCGGCGCGCCGCGTCGCCGGCGCGCATCGACGCCTCGTAGGCCTTCCAGCGCTCGCGGGCCGTGGGCCCGTCCGCGGCGTCCGCGGGCCCGCCGGAGAGCGCGAGGGCCAGCCCCGCCGAGCAGGCCGTCGCGACGAGACGAAGCAACGGGGATCGCATCCGGAGAAGATAGGCCCCGGCGCCGGGCGGGGCCACGTGCCGGGCCTAGACGCCGGCCGCCACCGCGCTCTGGAGCTTCCGGGCCACGCGATCGAGCGTGCGGACCGGCACGGCGATCCTGACCCGCTCGTCGCCGGTGTCGACGCGGACGATCAACGCGTCGCCGGTCTTCTCGACCACGACCGTATCGCCGCGGTCGCGCACCTCGACCAGCGTCGCGTCTGGGCAGCGTTCGAGCTCGCGCGCCGCCGCTCGCAGCAGCGGGGTGAACGGCCGCAGCTCGTGGACGCCGTGCAGCTCGTCGCGCAGCAGGCGCGCCGGCACCAGGGCCACCGCGAGATCCACCAGCACCGCCGGCACCCGCAGCGAGACGGCCGGCCCGTCGGACGGAGCGACCGCCACGGCGACGGACCCGGCGCGGTAGGCGACCACGCTGGCGGCGCCGACGCTGGTCGCGGTCGCCAGCAGCAGCACCAGCAGCGTTCCGATCAACCAACGCGCGCGTCGCGACATCGTGACCTCCCGGCTCACGGACCCTGCTCGTCGTAGTCGATCCAGACCCGCACGCTGGTGTCGCCGTCCTCGACGGTCACCAGGTCGCCGTCCATGCCGTGCTCGCCGAGCGCCCGCACGGCGGCCACGAGGTCCAGCTGATCGGACGGCCCGGACAGCAGCGCGTCGGCCACCTGCATCGGCACGCGGACGCGGACGCGCTGCCCGTCGTCCTCGTCGACCTGCACCAGCAGGAACCCGCCCGCTTTGGAGACCCGCACGGAGTCCCCGCGGTCCTTCACGGTCACGAACTCCGCGTCGGGGGCGTTCTTGAGCTCCTCGACCATCCCGCGCAGGTCCAGCCGGCGGAAGTCGGGGTCGTCGATGTGCACGATCCCGCGATGGAACTCGTCCGCATCGATCAACGGCAGCAGGTTCGCCACCATCGAGAGCGGCAGGTTGACGCGGACCGATTCCTCGCCGCCGTCCTCCAGTACCCGCACGTGGATCCAGCGGCCATCGCTCGCCGCGGCGGCGCCGCTCAGCGCCAGGGTGGTGATCAAAGTCGCCAGGATGAGCCTGCGCAGCATCGCCTGTCCTCCTTGTTCGACGTGGCGACAGCGCCACCGGGTCACATGGCTAGGAACGCATGCGGTCCCGGATAGGTTTCACGCCGCGTGCTGAACCGTGGTTCCCGGAGATCTGCCCGGCGGTTCACAAGCGACCCGAAAAAGCTCCGCAATACCGTCCCCCCGGAGCTGGAACGGTTCCTGCTGTAGACCCGGGCGAGGATCGGGAGCCGAACCGGGGTCGGGCTCCCGGGCAGTCGGGGGAGGAGGCTCGAACGATGAACACCGTGGAACGCAACCGCCGACACATCATCGGGGTCGCCGCTCTGGCAGGGCTGTTGCTGGCGACCGGCACGGTCTCGGCGCAATCGGTCGGAGATTGCCTGACGGCCGACGTCCCGGCTCCCGTCGTGCTGCCCGACGGCTCGACGCACGACGCGGGGTCGCTCCGGATCTGCCTGACCCGCGTCTATTCACCGGTTTCGGGTCTGCACGAGACCTCGGTCGACGGCGCGACGGCGGGGCTGCTGCGCAGCCGCCGCGGGACCGGCGAGGACGCCGTCGTCGAGCGGCCCTACATCCTGTTCCAGCGCACGGCGCGGGGAGCGCTGCGGCTGATCGGGTACGCCTGGCAAGAGGACGGGCAGATGGTGAGCTACCGGGTGGCCGCGCCCGCCGCCGGCGGGACGGGGCTGGCCCGCAACGATGACGATGGCCGGACACGGCACGACGAAGAGGTGGAACGGAACGAAGCTGTGGTCCTCGTGGTCGCGCGCGCGAACTGACATCCCTCCCCTTTGCCCCCCCGAAGGGATCGTTCGCGCGCCGGGATCAGGAAGGACCCGGGTCCCGCCGCAGGCCGAGTCGATGAAGCATCTTGTACAGGCTTCTCGGCGCCAGGCCTGCGGCGCGGGCGGCTTTTTGCACGTTGCCGTCGTGCCGCTTGAGCAGGTCGCGGGCGTAGGCGGTCTCGAAGGCCCGCTTGGCCTCCTTCCACTCGCTCCCCAGCAGGTCGCGGATCGGGATCTGGCCCGAGGACGGCTCGAGCGTGAAGCACGACTCGTCGAGGATCATCCCCGAGCTCATCGCCAGCGCCCGCTCGATCAACGCGCGCAGCTCGCGCACGTTTCCGGGCCAGCTGTAGTCCTGCAGGTGCGCCAGCGCCGCGCGGCTGATCTCGGTGAACGGACGGTTGCTGGTCTGCGCGATCCGGGCGGCGAAGAACTCCGCCAGCTCGGGGATGTCCTCGGCCCGCTGCCTGAGCGGCGGGACGTGGATCTGGAGCACGCACAACCGGAAGTACAGGTCGGCGCGGAAGCGGCCGTCCCGGCTCATCGAGTGCAGGTCCTGGTTGGTGGCCCCGATGATGCGCAGGTCCACCTCGCGGATCTTCTCGCCCCCGACGCGCACGATCTCGCCGGTCTCGATCGCGCGCAGCAGCTTGGGCTGCGCCGCCGGGCTGAGGTCGCCGACCTCGTCGAGGAACAGCGCGCCGCCGGCCGCCAGCTCGAACGCGCCGCGCCGCGCCTCCCGCGCGTCGGTGAACGCGCCGGCCTCGTGGCCGAACAGCTCCGACTCGATCAGCTGCTCGGCGATCGCCGCGCAGTTGATCGGGATGAACGGACCGTTGCGCCGCTCCGACAGCGCGTGGATCTCGCGGGCCACCAGCTCCTTGCCGACCCCGCTCTCGCCGGTGATCAGCACGGTCGAGTCGACCCGGGCCGCCTTGGCGACCAGCTTGCGGACACGGGCCGCGGCCTCGCTGGAGCCAAGGAAGCGGCTCTCCCCGCTGCCGCCCGGCCCGGTCAATCGCCCGTCCCCCCGCAGTCGGGGTGCTTCTGGTGGAAGATGTCCAGCACCACCGGGACCTCGAGCAGGGTGCGCGTGACCTTCGGGTCACAGCGATCGTTCTCGCACTCGAAGGTGTAGGCGTTGAAGCCGTCGCCGGGCTCGAAGCCGGTCAGGGTCTGGTAGGTCTCGCAGTGGCCGCACTTGATCGAGATGTCGCGGATGTTGAACTTGTGCAGCACCGCCGGCTCGGCCATCGTAGCTCCCCCTGGGTGCATCGTAAGGGCGAATCGCGCGGCACGGCAAGAGCCGTAGCCGGACGGTTTGCCTCCGCCAAGGGCGCGTGTTACGTTTGACACGAGATGCGGCCGGCCTGGATATTCCTCTTTTTTTCAGTGGTTTACGTCGGTTGTGCCGCCCAGCGTGCGCCCGTGGTGCCGCCGGTGCGGCAACCATCCGGCACGCCACCGCCGGCCGTGGCCGCGGCGCCGCCCGTCTCGCCGCCCCCCGGGGACGTCGCGCCCCCGGCCCGCCCCGACCCCGCGCGGGAGGCGAGCGAGGCCCCGCGGGAGCAGGAGCCCGCCGGTGGCGGGGTCGCGCGGGTGTTCGTCACCCGGGCGGCGACGGATCCCGGCGACGCCTGCGGCGGGATGCCGCCCTGGACGTTCCGGGGTACCGCGGAGACGTTGACCCGGCCGGGTCCCGACGGCATCCGTGCCGGCGTCGCCGTTTCCTGGAGCGGGGGCGGCACGACCTGGTCGTTCCGCATGGATCCCGCCGCCCGCTACCCCGACGGTTTTCCGGTCGGGGCCGCCGACGTGGCGCGGTCGTGGCGCGAGGCGCTGCGGCGTCCGTGCTCCCCGGCGACGTGGCTGCTCGCGGCGGTGGCCGGGGCGCGCTGTTACGCGGCCGGGGAGTGTCGCGACGTGTCGGGCTTCGAGGTGATCGAGGAGGACGAGCTGCGACTGCTGCTCGAGCACGCGGTGGCCGACCTCCCGGAGCGGCTCGCACACCCGGCGCTGGCCATCACCGACGCGTCGGGTGCGAGCCCGGCGGCGTTCCGGCGATCGCCGTCCGGGACCACGTGGGAGCGCAACCCGCACGCCGCCGCTGCGCCGCGACTGGACGCCGTCGAGTGGCGGGGACGTCCGGGTGACGACCCGGCGTTGCTGCTGCGCATCGGCGAGGTCGACGCCGCGTTGATCCACGGCCGGCCCGATCGAGCCGGCAACGCGACGGACGACGGGACGGTCGCCGTCCGGCTTCCGCGCTGGGATCGCCGGTACGCGCTGTGGATCGACCCCGCAGCTCCCGCGTTGGAGGGCCCCGCCGTGCGGGCCGGACTGGTGGCCGCGATCGATCGCGGAGCGCTGTCGCGCATCGTCTCCGACGGCGCCGCCGGAATCGGGTCGCTGGTCGATCCGGCGCAGCCGCTCCCGTCGCCGGAGGCCCCCGCCGACCCGCGGAGCGTGAGGCCGCGGCTCCCCGAGCGGCTCGCGCTGCTGTACGACCCCGACGACCCGCACGCCGGGAGGATCGCCTCGCGGTTGCGCGCCGACCTGCTGGCCGTCGGGACGCGGATCGAGCCGCGGCCGGCGGCAGGTGCGGCGTACCGGCTCGCCCTCGGAGCGGGGGAGACCGCGCTGGCGCTGCTGGCGCACGAGCCCGGATCCCCCGACGCCCTGCTGGGCCTGGCCGAGACGCTGTTGCCGCTGGGCGCGGCCGCCACGGACGCGCTGGACGCGATCGCGGCGGCCTCCGCGGGAACCGACCCGCTCGATGCGGACTCGCGCGCCGCCGCCGCCCGGCAGGCCGAAGCGGTGCTGGCGGAGGACCACCGGCTGTTTCCGTTGCTGCGCATCGAGGCCTGGCTGCTCACGCGGCCCGGGCTGGTGGGACTCGACGACGAGCGCGCGGTCGCGGGTCTCGCGCTGGACCGCGCCGGGTGGCTTCCGTGAGCGCCCCGGGTGCCGCTCCGCGCGCGACGACGCGGCTGCGCCTGCGGGCGCGTCTGGCGCTGGGGCTGTTCCTGCTGGCCGGGCTCGGCGCGGCGATCCCGGCGCTGGTCGCGCTGGTGCTCGTGGAGCGCACCTTCGAGCAACAGCTCGAGCAGCGGCTCGACCAGCTGCTCCGCGCGACCGACCGCGAGCTGGACGCTCGCGCGCAGGACGTGGACCGGCGGCTGGCCGGGATCGAGGAGACGCTGCGCACGCGCGAGACCGATCTGCTGGAGAAGCTGTTGACCGGTCGGATCGACGCCGGCGTGCGCGCGGCCGCCGGCCGGATGATGCGCGCGACCGGTCTCGACGTGCTGGAGTTTTTGGACGACGGCGGCCGGATCCTGTCCTCGGGGCACTGGGAGGAGCAGGCCGGTCACGACGATCCGGTGGTCTCCACCACGCCCGCCGGCGAGGCGCTGGTCCGCCGCATCGTCGGCCGCAGCGACGAGACGACGGCGTTGACCGTGACCCGCCGGATCGGCGCCGGCGCTCGCGGCTTGCAGCTCCACGGCGGCTTCACCATCGGCGACCGGTTCCTGGACACGCTGGCCGGCACCGAGGCCGCCGTGCTGGTCGACGGGCCGGGGAACCCGCTCGCGGCGGGCGGGCGCGGGCCGGAGCTCGACCCGGCGTCGCTGCGCGCGTCGCTCGCCGCCGGACGGACCGCGGAGGGGCCGCTGCGCCTTCGCGGCCGCGACGGCGGAGCGTGGGTGGGGTTCGCGATTCCCCTCGGCGGACCGGCCGGTCCGGCGCCCGCGACGCTGGTGCTCGTCGCGGACCGCGAGGGGCTCGAGGCGCTGGTCCGCCGGTTGCGCTGGAGCTTCCTGCTCCTCGGCGGGCTCACGGCCCTGGGCGCGGCGCTGGCCGGGGTGTGGATCGCCGGCCGCATCACGCGCCCGGTGGGCGAGCTGGTGCGCTCGGTGGACGCGATCGCGCGCGGCGAGGCGGACTACACGTTCCCGCGTCAGCCCGAGCACGAGCTGGACGAGCTGGTCGAGTCGTTCTCGCGACTCCACCGCTCGCTGGCCGAGCAGCAACATCGCGCCCTGGCCGCCGAGCGCGTCGCCGCCTGGCGCGAGGTGGCGCGCCGGGTGGCGCACGAGATCAAGAACCCGCTGGCCCCGATCCGCTTGACCGTCGAGAACCTGCTCACGGCGCGGCGCCGCGCGCCCGAGGAATTCGACACGCTGTTCGAGGAGGGCGCGCGCACGATCCTCGAGGAGGTCGAGCAGCTGCGCCGGATGGTGACGGAGTTCTCCGAGTTCGCCCGGTTGCCCGAGCCGCGGCCCCGTCCGACGGACGTGGACCGCCTGGTGGACTCGATCGTGGGCCTCTACGCGGCGGAGCCCGGCATCGAGCTGCGCCGCACGGGCGGCGGGCTCCCGCCGTGCACGATCGACGAGGGCCTGATGGGGCAGGCGGTGAAGAACGTGGTGCAGAACGCCGTCGAGGCGATGGGCGAGAGCGGCGGGGTGCTGGAGGTCGAGACCGCGGCGGACGGGCCCGCCGGGGTCGCGATCCGGGTCTCGGACGGCGGTCCGGGCTTCTCGCCCGAGGCCCTGGACCGCGCCCTGGAGCCGTACTTCACGACCAAGCCGTCGGGCACCGGGCTCGGGATGGCGATCGCGTGGCGGATCGTCGGCGGGCACGGCGGCTCCCTGTCCGCCGAGAACCGCCCGGGCGGCGGCGCCGTGGTGACGCTACGTTTCCCCTTACGGTCCGCGGCGGCCCCGGCCGTCGCGGCGAGTGGAGAGTGACCGATGACGCGCGTCTTGATCGTGGACGACGAGAAGAACATCCGGCAGAGCCTGGGCACCACGTTCCGGCTCGAGGGCTGGGAGGTCGAGATCGCCGGTGACGGCCGCCAGGCCCTCGGCGTGCTGGAGGACGGCGGCGTCGACCTGGTGCTGCTCGATCTGCAGATGCCGCACATGGACGGTCTCGAGACGCTGCGCGAGATGCGCCGCCGCGGCCACGAGGCGCCGGTGATGATCCTGACCGCGCACGGCTCGATCGAATCCGCGATCGAGGCGACCCGGCTCGGCGCGTTCGACTTCGTCGAGAAGCCGCCGCACGCCGAGAAGATCCTGGTCACCGCGCGCAACGCGCTGCGACAGGCGAACCTGGAGGAGGAGAACCGCGAGCTGCGCGACGCGACCCGCGGCCGCTACGACATGATCGGCTCCTCCCCCGCGATGCGCGAGCTCTACGAACGGATCCGGCGCGTCGCCCCGACCGAGGCGCGCGTCTTGATCCTGGGCGAGAACGGAACCGGCAAGGAGCTGATCGCCCACGCGCTGCACCGGCACTCGCCGCGCGGCGAGGGGCCGTTCGTCCAGGTCAACTGCGCCGCGATCCCGCGCGAGCTGTTCGAATCCGAGCTGTTCGGGCACGAGCGCGGCGCGTTCACCGGGGCCACCGCGCGTCGGCGGGGCAAGTTCGTGCGCGCCCACGGCGGCACGCTGTTCCTGGACGAGGTGGGCGAGATCCCGCAGGGGCTCCAGCCCAAGCTGCTGCGCGCGCTGGAGTCGGGGGAGATCGAGCCCGTCGGCTCGGACCGCGAGGTCAAGGTCGACGTGCGCGTGATCGCGGCGACCAACCGCGACCTGGCCGGCGCCGTGCGTGCGGGCGAGTTCCGCGAGGACCTCTACTACCGGCTGCAGGTGGTCACGATCACCGCGCCGCCGCTGCGCGAGCGGCGCGAGGACATCCCCGAGCTGGTCGAGCACTTCCTGACCCTGACCTGCCGCGGCAACAACCTGCGCCGCAAGACGATCGACCCCGAGGGGCTGGCCCGCCTGGCCCGGCACGGCTACCCCGGCAACGTGCGCGAGCTCCGGAACCTGGTCGAGCGACTGGTGATCCTGACGCCGGGCGAGCGCGTCGACGCCGCCGCCGTGGACGAGGCGCTGCCCCAGGCCGGAAGCCCCGCCGCCGCCGCGACGGACGTGGCCGACGGCGGGACGCTGCGGGAGACCATGACGGCCCTGGAGCGGCAGGTGATCCTGCGCGTGCTCGAGCGCAACGACTGGAAGATGGCCGCCTCGGCGCGCGAGCTGGGGCTCGAGCGCAGCCACCTGTACAAGAAGCTCAAGGCGCTGGACATCGAGCGCCCCTGAACACGAAGCGTGGCACCGCTGACACGCTAGCCCCGTCCGCGCCGTGCTCCCCGCGCGGCCCGGACCGCTTCGCAACTCCATAGAACGAAAAGACTTCTCGTCCAAGGCGTTCCGCCGCGCGCTCCTGGCACCGCTCTCGCCCTACCGAGGGGCGTGAACGAGACGCCGGAAGGCTGGAGCGGCACGCGCGATGGACGGCGGCGCCGCGGCACCGGCGAACGGAGCGAACGATGAGCGAGGACAAGAAGATGTTGCTGTCCGCCGCGGCGCTCGTGACGCTGGGCGCCGTCGGCATCGCGCTCTTGGCGAGCTGCAACGCCGACCGGGACGCCCGCGCGGCGAAGGCCGAGCGCGCCCCCGCGGCGGTGACCACGCAGTCCGACGTGCTGCCGGCGTCGATCCCGCCGCGCGACCTGGGGTCGAGCAGCACGGTGACGATCGCGGCCGATGTCGCGGCGCCCGCGGTCGAGGAGACCGCCCCGGCGTTCGAGATCGAGCCCGGCGCGGACCTCGTGGCGCGGGGTCTCGAAACCTACCGCGCGCGCGAGTTCGACAGGTCGGCGATCTACTTCCGGGCCGAGGCCGAGGCCCGTCCCGGCCGCGCCTGGACCCACTACATGCTGGGCCTCGCGCAGTGGAAGTCGGGCGAGCTCGACGAGGCGTCGGCGTCGATGAAGCTGGCCACCGAGCTCGACCCGGGCTGGATCAAGTCCTTCGTCAACCTGTCGCGGATCGAGAACGACCGCGGGCGGTTCGACGAGGCGCTGGAGGCGGCCCGGGCGGCCGTGACGATCGATCCGCGCGACGCGGAAGCGCTGTTCCTCGAGGGACGCTCGCTGCGCAACGCCGGGCGGTTCGACGAGGCGATGGAGGCGCTGGCCGCCAGCATCGAGATCGACCCCGACAACGGCTACGTGCACAACCTGTACGGGCTGACGCTGCTCGAGCAGGACCGCGCCGACGAGGCCGTCGACGTGCTGGCCCGAGCCGCGGAGCTGGCGCCCGAGGTGGCCTTCGTGCACAACAACCTCGGCATGGCGCTCGAGCGCACGGGCCGCCTGGCCGAAGCCGTCGTGGCCTACCGGGCCGCGGTCGAGGTCGACGCCTCCCACGCGCGCGCCACGGCGAACCTGGCCCGGCTCGACGGCGTCACTCCGCAGGACGCTGGCGCGCCGGAATCCACCACGGTCGCCGCGAGCGCGGTGGCGGACCCGGAGAAAACCGAGGTCCAGCTTCCGTGACGCCCCGCCTGCCTCCCCACCCCGACGGGCCGCGGGATCCGAATCTCCACGGGTCCTGCGGCCCGTTTTCTGTTTCGCGAGAGGCTGCGGTGAGGTTGCAGCCGTTTCTCATCTGCCGGCACGCTCCCGACGGCCCAGCAGGTTATTCTCCCATTGGAGCTGGACACGAAGCCCGCTTCCACCCGCACCCGAGGTTGCGCGTGTCGCGTTTGCATCATCAACTCGGCCGGGTCGCTCTCGTGTTGGCGATTTGCCCGCTCGGTCATCCAATGCTCGCCACGACCAACGAGCGGACGAGACCCGGGCAACTCGCGGACCTGATCGCCGGGGTCATCAACTGCACCGTTCATCCGTGCATCGGAGATGACGCCGAGGTGGTGCTCGCGGGCAAGATCGTGACCGACGGTGTACAGCACTACAGCGACATGAGCGAGGTGTACTCCCCGCGCGAAGGCCTCTTCCCGGGACTCGTAGAGTGGGATTCCAGGGTAGGCGTGATCGCGGAGATCACTTTCACCGTCCTCGCGTTCGACGCACCTCCCGAGCTTCTGCTGCGCGAGCTGGAAACCGCGCTACCTGGCTGCCGAATGCAAGAACGGGGTCGGGACGGGAAGGAGTGGACGTGCGTGGTTGAGGGACTCTATGCCGGCCATAGCGTGCAACTCGATGCGTACTGCGGATCCGGTCTCGTCATGCTCAGGCTGAGTTCGGAGGATTGACCCCGCCGGCTTTCCTCCCCAGATGCCGCGATCTGAGTACCTCAGGGGCTACGGCTCCTCGCGCAGCTCACGCACCACTGCCAGGTTGCGGCGCGCCATCGGGTTGTCGGGGTCCAGCCGCAGCACCTGGATCAGGTCACGCTCGGCGTCGTCGAGCCGGCCTAGCTGCGCGAGCAGCGTCCCGCGGCTGAGACGCGCCTCGATGTGGTCCGGCTCCAGGTCGAGCACCGCGGTGTAGTGCGCGAGCGCTTCCGCCGTGCGTCCCGCCAGCGCCTCCGCGGTGGCCAGGTTGAACAGCGCCTCGGGCTCGTCGGGGAACGAGCGCAGCGCGATCTCGAACTGCTCCACGGCCTCGGCGTAACGACCCTCGGCGAGCCGGATCCGCCCCAGCCCGGCGCGGGCGTGCGGGTGGCGCGGCCGCAGCCGCACCGCGTCGAGGTAGGCGCGCTCGGCGCCGCGCACGTCGCCGCGCCGCAGCCGCACGTCGCCGAGGTTGGCGTGGGTGTTGAAGTCCAGCGGGTCGAGCTCGAGCGCCCGCGCCAGCAGGGTCTCGGCCTCGGCCAGGCGCTGCGCGGCCTGCCCGCTCTCACCCCGCGCCGCGAGCAGCGTCGCCTCGCGCAGCAGCATCACGCCCAGGTTCATCCGCGACGGGACGTGCGACGGGCGCAGCTCGATCACGCGCCGCAGGTGCCGCTCGGCCTCGTCGCTTTCCCCACGCTCGAGCAGGATCGAGCCCAGGTTGTGGTGCGCGAGCCAGGCGTCGGGGTTGCGCTCGAGGGTCTCGCGCCACAGCGTCTCGGCGTCGCGGTAGATCCCGGCACGCTGCCAGGTCGGCACGGCGAGCGCGAGCAGCAGCAGCGCCACGCCCCCGAGCGCGAGCGGTCGCGGCCAGCGGCGCGCCAACCGGGCCGCCGCGGCCGCGGTCAGCGCCAGCGGTCCCGCGCTGGCCAGGTACTGGAAGTGGTCGGCGACCCAGGAAAAACGCATCGGGTAGACGTCGAAGAACCCGAGCGCCGGCGCCAGCGCGACCGAGTAGTGGAGCAGCGCCACCAGCGGCCCACGTCCCAGCCGTCCGCGCAGCGCCCACAGCGCGCCGAGCGCGAGCGCGGCCGACAGCGGCCACGCCAGCGCAGCCGGGTCCCCGGCCGCGACCGTCCAGCGCGGGTAGACGAAGCTCAGCCCGGCGGGCAGCGCGAGCTTGCCCAGGTAGAACCACCAGGCGCGTCCGGCGACCATCGCGCGCTCGACGGCGTCGAGCGACCACTCCTCGCCGACGGCCCCGACCTGCACGCGCTCCAGCAGCGAGGTCAGGCTGCCCAGCAGCGCGCCGCCGGCCAGCATCGCCAGCAGCAGCGCGATCTGGGTCGGTCGCGGGCGGCGCCGCCGCCACCAGAACAGCAGGGCCAGCGTCAGCGGCAACGTGGAGGTCACGGTCTTGGACAGCAGCGCGCCGACGTACAGCAGCGCGCCGGCCGCGGCGAGCCACGGGCTGCGGTGGTCGCACACCTCCCGCGGGGCCGGCCGCTGGCCGGCGTCGAGCCGGAAGTAGCGCACCCAGCAGACCAGCGAGCCCAGGTACAGCGCCCCCGACAGCACGTTCTTGCGCTCGGTGATCCAGGCCACCGACTCCACGTGCACCGGGTGCAGCGCGAACAGCGCCGCGCCGAGCCACGCGCCCGGAACGCCCAGCGCGCGCAGCAGCAGGAACAGCAGCACCGCAGCCGTCGCGTGGAGCGCGACGTTGACCGCGTGGTAACCAGCCGGCTCGAGCCCCCACAGCCGGTACTCGATCCAGAACGTGGTGAAGGTGAGCGGGTAGTACTGCGGCGTGGCGCCGGGCGAGGTCCAGATCGCCGCCAGCCCGCCGGGCTCGTGGAGCGTGCGGTTGTCGGTCACGTAGTCGTCGTCGTCCCAGACGAACCCGCCCGCGCTCACCGCGGGCAGGTAGGCCAGCGCCGTCACGACGACCAGCGCGGCGGACAGCGCCGCGGCGCGCCCGCGCGCGCTCACACGACCTCCCCGAGCGCCTCGTGCTCGAGCGATTCCAGAAGTCCCAGATCGCCGGCCAGGTCCAGCACCGTGTAGCGGTCGCGGACCCAGCGCGCCAGCCGGTAGGCGGCGCGGAACTCGCCGCCGCCGACGCCGAGCGCGGCCGCGGTCAGCGGCGGTCCGAACGACGGCAGCACCTCGACGTACCGTTCGGCAGCGGCGACGTCGGGCGCCAGCGCCTCGCGCACCGCGTCCCAGCGCTCGCGGATCCGCCGCACGCGCTCCGCCGGGGCTCCCAGCCGCTCCAGCTTGCGCGCGCCCTGCTCGTGGAAGCGCTCGCGCAGCGCGGCGGGCAGCCACGGCGCGTGCCGCTCGAGGATCCCGGGGACGTCGCGCGCGGCGGCCGCCGACCGCCCGGCGCGGTCCCAGTCGATGGCGCCGGCTTCACGGTTCAGCAGGGCCGCGTAGAGCCTCGTGGTGACGCGGGTGGCGACGCCGACCTGCTCGCCGTGCAGCGCCGGCGTGCGCGGGCCGCCCGGCGCGTGCGGCGCGTCCATGTCCAGGAAGTGGCTGATCAGGTGCTCTCCGCCCGAGGCCGGGGACGAGCTTCCGGCGACGGCCATCGCGATCCCCGACAGCAGCAGCGCCTCGAACAGCGCGAGCGCCGCGGGAACGTCGCCGGCGGCGAGCCGCGGTGCGGCCGCGACCGCCCGATCGACGGCCCGCCCGGCGATCTCGACCGGCGTCGGGCAGAACGGCTCGCCCCACAACAACGCGCCGAGCCGCCAGTCGGCGGACGAGACCGGCTTGGACAGCAGGTCGGCCAGACCTGCGGCGCGCATCCGCGGTGGGCTCGCGGCCAGCACGGCGGGGTCGGCGAGCACCGACACCGGCGGCAGCGACGGAACGGTCTCCTTGAGCCGGGCCCGGGTGATCGCTGCGATCGCGGAGGTGTAGCCGTTCATCGACGGCGCGGTGGCCACGGCCACGTAGCGGCGGCCGGCGTCGTGCGAGGCGGCCTTGACCACGTCGTTGACGGTGCCGCTGCCGACCGCCACCGGCACCGTGCCGGGAGCGGCGGCTTCCAGCGCCCGCGCGGCCCGGGCGACGGCCGCGTCGTCGGCGTGGAGCGGATGACCGGTCGCCTCCAGGTCGACCGTGCGCGTATCCGCTCCGGCGACGTCAAGCTCCACGGCCAGCCGCGTGCCGCAGGCGGCCAGCGTGCGCGGGTCGCCGAACAACAGCGCGGGCCGGTCCGCCAGCTCCTCGCGCAAGGCGTCGGCGAGGTCGGGCCCCACGCGAACGCGCTCGGTGCCGACCGGCCGGCAGCGGCCGCATCGGCACGGCGTCGCGCCGAGGTACGGGGCGAGGCTGGCCAGCTCGAGCTTCAATCGAGCACCTCGACGGTGACCGGCTGCCCGTCGCGCCAGCCGTTGCGCTGCATCATCCGCTCCGGCAGGCCGAGCAGCACCGGCTCGTGTGCCTGCATCGCGCGGCCGGCGCCCTCGACCGGCGTCAGCGTGCAGCGTGCCGAGCGCAGACCGCCGAGCCACCAGCGGCGGTCGTTGACGAAGACCGTCTCCCCGGCGCCCGCGTCGAGCATCGCCATCGCCGCCGGATGCAGGACCAGCGGGGGCTCGGACGTTTCGCCGCACTGCGCCACGGCCCGCGCCTCCTCGGGCCCGTCCAGCGTCCGGGCCCGCGCGCGGAGGCGGACCCCGCGTTCGCGGGCGCGCCCGACGCGGCGCACCAGCCAGCCCGGCAGCGTCCAGACCGTCAGCCCCTCGATCTCGCTCGCCTCGCGCGGGCGCGTGAACGGGGTCACGGCGAGCGCGATCGCCAGCGACACCGCCACCCCGTAGCAGGCACGGATGTACTTGTAGCCGCCGTCGGGCGGCACGCCGTGCGCGAACGGCTCCACCAGCGCGGGGAAGCGCACCGACACGAACATCAGTGCCGTGCCTCCGACCAGCGTCGCCAGGGCCGCCGCCGGAGTGAAGCGGCGCCACAGGAACGCCAGCAACAGCGCCACCGCCATCGGCGGGGTGATCGCGGCGGTGAAGGCTCCGTGGGCCTCGTAGATCGTGCCGAAGCTGTCGTACAACGGCACCAAACTCAGGCCGGCGGCCGCCGCCAGCAGCGAGGTCCAGCGTGCGGCGGCCAGGTAGTGTCGCTCGCTGCGGCCGCGGCGGATGAACGGCCGGTAGACGTCGTTGACCAGCAGCGCCGACGACGCGTTGATCAACGTGTCCGCGGTCGACATCAACGCCGCCAGCAGCGCCGCCATCACGATCCCGAACACGCCGGGGACGGCAAGCATCCGCGTCACCCGCACGAACACCTCGTCGGGTGCGGTGTCCGCGGGCAACTCGCCCGCGGCCGTCATCGCCGAGCCGATCCAGCCCGCCCCCGAGACCGCGATCGCGGCCAGCGGCATCAGCACGATCAGCACCAGCGCCGCGGCGCGCCGGCCGTGCGCCACCGAGCGCGCCGACATGAACCGCATCAGCATGCCCTGGTTCATGAAGTAGAACGCGACGCCCCCGGCCAGCCCGTCCTGCCAGAAGATGCCGACGAAGTTGAAGCGGGACGAGTCGTTGAAGTCGGCCAGCGGCCGCAGCTGCCCTGCGGGCAGCAGCCGCGCGAACTCGCCGAACCCGCCGAGATGCCACAGTCCGAGCCCCGCGATCAGCAGTCCCGCGACCAGCAGCAGCCCGCCCTGGAACAGGTCGGTGAAGATCACCGAGGTCTGCCCGCCGGTCCATTCGTAGACCATGCACAGCGCCGTGACCACCAGGGCCATCACGAACAGGTCGACACCGAACAGCGCCTCCAGCGCGCGGCCGATCGTGAACAGGTTGATCCCGATGTAGCCGACGAGGTACAGCAACAGCACCGCGGTCGCCGCCACGCCGGTGCGCCGGTCGAAGCGGCGGTGGAAATACTCCGGGACGGACAGGATGCGCGCCGCGTACAGGATCGGCAGCCACCCGAACAGGAACAGCGGCATCCAGAACCAGTCGTTGAGGTAGGTCTGGGAGCTGGAGAGGCCGTACTGGTAGCCGGCCGCGGAGTACTTCACGAACGAGTACGACCCGACGACGGTCGCGACGCAGGAGAACGCCACCAGCACGGCCGGAAAGCGCTGGCCGGCGAGGAAGAAATCGCGGGTCGTGGTGGTGAACCGGCCCAGCGCCGCGCCGAAGCCGACGATCGCGACGAAGTAGACGGCGATCACCAGACCGTCGAGCAGGCCGACCCCGGCGGCCTCGCTCACGACAGCACCGCGTCGAGCAACAGCAGTCCGGCCTGGAGCGTCGCGAAGAAGGCCAGGCCGCCCAGCAGCACCAGCAGGCGTCGCCGGGGCCGACCCGCCTGCAGGCCCAGCTGGCCGGTCCGCCAGGCCACGATCATGCCGGCCGCGAAGACCGTCCCGCCGACGAGATACTGGTAGAGGTAGGCGTCCATGCTGGCGTTCCCCCGCGGGTCGCCGCGGTCGGGCCGACGGCTGTTCTGTATGCGAACGGCGCCCGAAAAGCAAGCAGGGCGGCCTGCGGACCGGGCCGGTCCGCTTGCTGATGCGTTTGCATGACGCGCGAAGCCGTCGGGTGGTGTCAGATTCCCGGCAAGTCCGTCACGAGCGAGAATGCTCGACCCGGGAACGACGGAATGGCCGACCGCCGCGGCGGCCCGGATGGTCCGACTGTCCGGGTCGCCGTGGGCCCCTCGTCGGCGACGCCGGGGCGCGGCTAGTCCGGCTTGGGCCGATTGGCGTAGCGCTCGTACAGCCGGTGGTGCCGGTTGTCCCGCGGGTCGTGCTCGCGGCCGTCCACGAACACCCGTTCGACGTTGGTGCGGATCTCCAGCGGGTCGCCGTCGGCGATGAACAGGCTCGCCGACTTGCCCGGCTCGATCGATCCGAGCGCCGCGTCGAGCCCGAGGATCTCCGCCGGGTACAGGGTCAGCGCGCGCAACGCCTCGTCCCGCGGCAAGCCGAACGCCACCGCCATCGCGGCGTGGTAGGGCAGGTTCCGGGCGTTGGCGGCCCCGAACCCGCTCCCGCCGCCGGCGAACGCGAATCGCACGCCGGCCCGGTGGAGCTTCGCGGCGTTGGTGTACGCCGTGTCGTACGGCTCGTCGCGCCGCGAGGGCAGCGACAGCACGCTGGTCAACAGCACCGGCACGTTGCGCGCCGCGAGCAGCTCCGCGGCGCGCCACAGGTCGTCGTCGCCGGCCACGATCAGCCGCAGGCCCTCCTCGCCGGCCCACTCGATGGCGCTCCGGATCTGCCGGATCTCGCTGGCGTGGACGATCACCGGCAGGGTGCCGTCCAGCACCGGCAGCATCGCCTCGAACTTGGGATCGACGTCGAACGGCTTGCCGCCCCGGCCCGTGGCCTGCTTGGCCGTGCGGTAGGCCCGCGCGTCCTCGAAGACCTGCTTGATCTTCTCCAGCCGTTCGTCGCGCTGTTTCTCCTGGTCCTCGCGGGACGGCGGCGGGCCGAAGAACGAGAAGGTGCGGATGCGGAACGACGGCCAGCTGACGTGCATCGCCACCGGCGACGACGCCTCGAGGTCCTCCCAGGTCCAGCCGTCCAGCCGCGTCAGGGCCGACGAGCCGCGCACCAGCCCGCCGTCGGGCACGACCAGCGCGTGGGTCAGCCCGTTGGCGCGGGTCACCGGGATCAGCTCGGAATCGGGGTTGATCGCGATCGCCGGGTTGACCTCGGGGTTGACGTCGCCGATCTCGCTGATGTCGACGCTGCCCGCCACCGAGCCGATCTCGGTCAGCCCCAGCACGCTGTTGGCGTCGATCAGGCCCGGGTAGACGTGCTTGCCCGCGGCGTCGATCACCCGCGCGCCCGGCAGGGGAGGCAGCCCCGCCCCGACCTCGACGATCCGGCCGTCGCGGAACGACACCGTGCCGCCCGCGATCGGCTCGCCGCGCATGCTGTGGACGGTCGCGCCGACGATCGAGACCGCGCCGCCGAGCGAGGCCAGCCGGTCGGTGTAGGCCACCGGCCGGGGGGCGAACAGCGGCTCGCCCTGCAGCAGGGCGTCGCCTTCCTCGTCGGCACCGGCTTCCGGCTCCTGGTCATCCTGCCCCGCGGAGTCCTTCGGCTGGTCACCCTGCTTGACGCGCTCGATCAGCGCGGCCCGCTCCTGCTCCACGCCGTCGCGCATCGCCAGGTCCTGGGCGCGGTCGAACTCGCGCACGCCGTCGACCCAGGTCTGCTCGACGATCGAGTAGACGCTCAGCGGGTGTCCCGACCAGACCACCAGGTCGGCGTCCTTGCCCGGTTCCAGCGAGCCCGTGCGGTGGTCGATGCCGACCTGCCTGGCGGCGTTGAGCGTGACGAAGCTCAACGCGGCTTGCTCGTCCACACCGCCGTACTTGACCGCCTTGGCCGCCTCGAGGTTCATCCGGCGCGCCAGCTCCGACGAGTCGGAATTGAACGTGACCACGACGCCGCGGTCGTGCATCAGCGCCCCGTTGTACGGGATCGCGTCGTAGGCCTCGAGCTTGTAGGCCCACCAGTCGCTGAAGGTCGAGGCGCCGGCGCCGTGGGCCGCCAGCTCGTCGGCCACCTTGTAACCCTCCAGCACGTGCTGGAAGGTGGCGATGGTCACGCCGAACTCCTCGGCCAGGCGCAGCAGCGCCAGGATCTCGTCCTGGCGGTAGGAGTGGCTGTGGATGCGGCGCTGGCCCTCGAGGATCTCCAGCACCGTCTCGGCCTGGAGGTCCCGCCGCGGCGGCTCGCGGCGCTCCTGCTCGGCGCGCGGCAGCTTGCGGTAGGCGTCCCATTCGCGCCGGTAGTCCCGCGCGGCGAGGAACGCCTCGCGGATCGACTGGTTGACGCCCATCCGCGTGTTGGGGTAGCGCTGCGGGAAGTTGGGGTTGCGGAAGTTGGAGCGCTTGGGATTCTCGCCCAGCGCGAACTTGATCCCCTGCCAGGCGTCGGGGACCAGCAGCGCGTCCCGCGTCGAGTGCCAGCGCAGCTTGATCACCGCGTCCTGTCCGCCGATCGAGTTGGCCGAGCCGTGCAGCAGGTGCGCCGCCGTCAGCCCGCCCGCGAGCTGCCGGTAGAGGTTGATGTCGTCGGGGTCGACGACGTCCTGGATCCGCACCTCGGCCGTGACGTTGTTCGAGCCCTCGTTGACCCCGCCGCGGATCGCGGTGTGGCTGTGGCAGTCGATCAGGCCGGGCGTGAGGTGCTTGCCGGCGGCATCGACGACCACGGCACCCCGCGGGGCGTCGAGCCCCCGGCCGACGCGCGCGATCTTGCCGTCGCGCACCAGCACGTCGGCGTTCTCCAGCACTCCCTGGGAGCCCTGGGTCCAGACCGTCGCGCCCTTGAACAGCGTCGTGCCGGCGGGCTTGTCCGCGGCCTCCCAGACCTCGCGCTCCGCCGCCGCCGCCGCCGCCGGGAGCAGGGCCAGCAGCACCCACGCGCCGAGCGGCGCCCGGAATCCCCGGAACCGGATCCTGCGCGCGCTCATCGCGCACCCCCTTGCGGCCCGCCGACCCGCGTGCCCTTGACCGGCGCGCTGCGCGGCCCCATCTCGAGCGAGCCCTCGAACGAGTCGCCCTGGATCACCACGGTCAGCTCGCTGGGCCCGCGGCCCCCCCGCGCCGGAAAGATCACCGTCAGCACGTTGCCCTCGAGCTTGACGCTCTCGAACGACACGGTGCCGCTCTGGGTCTCCGCCGTGCCCGTGTAGGCTCCGCGCTCGCCGCCGATGGTCCACTTGCGCTCCATCGTGCGCGCGCCGAACTCGAACAGCACCGTCCACTCGCCGCGCGGGTCGACGACCGCGTCGGGGTCGGCGCCCTTGGGTAGCTTCTTCTCCTTCATCCGGTACTGCACGCCGTCCACGAACACGTGCCTGACGTTGCTCTCCTCGCCGAGCAGCGGCCCGTCGAGCACGACCAGGTTGGCGATCTTGCCGCGCTCCAGGGTGCCGGCCATCGCGTCGATGCCCAGCAGCTGCGCCGGAACGGTGGTCAGCGCCGCCAGTGCCGCGTTCTCCGGCAGCCCGGCCTCGACGATCTTGCGCAGGTGCTTGCGGAAATCGGACAGCGTCTTCAGCCCGCGCGTGGTGAACGCGAACGGCACGCCGGCCTGGTGCAGCCGTCCGGGGCCCGCGGCGGCCCCCGTGTAACGCCGCAGGGTTTCGAGCGGGACGTTCAGCGCCTCCTCGACCTCGTCCACCTCGGGCTTGTCGGGGAATCCCAGCGGCAGGATCAGCGAGCGCCGGGTCGCCGCGACCGCCCCGGCGATCTCCCACTCGTGACCCGAACCGGCGACCACCGCGCGCAGCCCGAACTGCTCGGCGAGGCGGTGGGCCAGCAGCACGTCGGCGGGGGATTCGGCGTGGAACACCGCGGCTTGCGTGCCGGCCACCAGCCCGGACAGCGCCTCGTAGGCCGCGACGTGCTCCGGGCGCGTCATCCCGCGCGGGTGCTTGGCGTAGCGGGCGGTCCACTCGGCGTGCCGTTGCGCATCCAGCAGCACCTGCCGGATCGTCGCCACGGCGCCCATCAGGCTGGTCGGGTAGCCGCGGCCGAAACGTCCGCGCTGGAAACCGATGTGCTGGGCCACGTCGTCGCGCAGGATCAGCTCGGGGACCGGTGTGTCGTCGGCCAGCAGGATCACCGCCCCGGAGCCACGGAACACCCCGGATTCGGGCGCGGTCAACACGGCCGTGATGCCCTGCTCGCGATACCGCTCCGCCTCGCGCTTGCGGTCGCCGTCGAACGGCAGCAACGTCTGGCTGGCCCGCGTCTCGGGGCGCACGAGCTCCAACGGGTGCACGGCACCCGGCGAGGTCCGTTCCGGCGCGCGGCCGAACGGCGAGCCGCCCCCGGCACCGCCGCGATCGCCGGCGGAGTCCTGCTGCTGGGCCAGCGTGGTCTCCGGGTCGATGAAGCCCGGATAGATCCACAATCCGTCTCCGGCCAGCTCCACCGCGTCGGCGGGGACCGTCACCGCGGCGCCGACGGCCTCGATCAGCCCGTCGCGGATCACGATCGTGCCCGTGTCGATCTCCTGCCCGGGCGCCGTGACGATGTGCGCGCCGACGATCGCGTGGACCTGCGGCCGTTCGGCGGCCGCGGGCGCGATCGCCAGCAGCAGCCCCAGGGCCACGAGGACGGCGCGTGCGCGCGCAGGAATGGCGTCGAAGGCGGTTCGAGGACCCGGCATGCTCTCCCCCCCGGCGGTGCGAACCCGACCTGTCGATGAGCGCCTTACCCTAAGAGCACCGGCCGAGCCGTGTCAAGACCCCCCGCGCGGATTTGACAACGATCCGCACGGTCGCGGAGAATTCGGCGAACTCGGGGGCCGACATGCGCGCCGTCATCAGGGGCACCGGGATGTACGTCCCGCCCACGGTCGTGGACAACGAGCGGTTGTCCCGGCTGATGGACACCAGTGACGAGTGGATCGTCCACCGCACCGGGATCAAGACCCGCCGCTTCACCGCGATCGGCCAGGCGACGAGCGACGTGGCGGTGCCCGCCGCCGAGGCGGCGCTCGCCGACGCGGGCCTGGACAAGCAGGGCCTCGACTACGTGGTCTTCGCCACGATGACCCCGGACTACTACTTTCCCGGCGCCGGTCCGGTGTTCCAGCGCAAGCTGGGCGTCCGGGGGGTGCCGTGCCTGGACATTCGCCAGCAGTGCGCGGGATTCCTGTGGGGGCTGCAGCTCGCCGACGCCCTGATCCGGTCGCGGCAGTACGCCAACGTGCTGGTGATCGGCGCCGAGGTGCACGCGGGCCTGATGCCGTTCCGCTCCTGGGACGTGATCCTCGGTGACAGCGACGGGCCGGTTTCGCGGGAAGAGTTCGAATGGAACACGCGGTTCCGCGACCGGCTGGTGTTGTTCGGCGACGGCGCCGGGGCGTTCGTGATCGGCGCCGAGGAGCGCGGCGACGGCGGCATCGAGGACGTGATGGTCCACTCCGACGGCGAGTACTGGGACAAGATGTGGGTCCCGGCCGGCGGCAGCGCGTACCGGCATTACTTCCAGCCGCGGATGTACGAGGACGGCTCGACGGTGCCGATCGTGCAGGGGCGCGAGGTGTTCCGCGTGGCGGTGACCAAGATGCCCGAGGCCGTCGAGGCGATCCTCGAGCGCAACGGGTACACGCTGGCCGACGTGCGGCTGGTGATCATGCACCAGGCCAACCTGCGCATCAACGAGGCGGTGCAGAAGAAGCTCGGCCTGCCCGACGACAAGGTCTACAACAACATCCAGCAGTACGGGAACACCACCGCGGCCACGCTGCCGATGGCGTTCCACGAGGCGCGCCGCGCGCGGGACCTGAAGCCGGGCGACCTGGTCTGCTTCGTCGCGCTGGGCAGCGGGCTGAGCTGGGGCGCGGCGCTGTACCGCTACTGAGACGCCGGGCGCCTCGATCGGGTGAGACGTGCTGTACCGGTTGGCCGCCGACTTCGTCGTCGTGATCCACGGCCTGTTCGTGCTGTTCGTCGCGACGGGCGGGTTGCTGGCGTTGCGCTGGCGCCGCGTGGCGTGGCTGCACGTGCCGGCCGCGCTGTGGGGGGCGATGATCTCGTTCGGCGACTGGGTCTGTCCGCTGACGCCGCTGGAGAAGCGGCTCAGGGTGTTTGCGGGCGGCGAGGGCTACGAGGGCGGCTTCATCGCGCATTACCTCGTCCCGCTGATCTACCCCGCGGGGCTGACCCGGACCACGCAGATCGTGCTCGGCGCGCTGGTGGTGGTGCTCAACGTCGCGATCTACGGCGCGCTGCTGGCGCGGCGGGGCCGCGGAAGCGGCGGGGCCGGGGCATGAGCCATCGCGCGCTGGCGGAGCGCCTGCCCGACGAGCCGCGCTGGATCGACGTGCGGGGGATCCTGCTCTCGGGCCGCTGCCGCGTGCTGCCCGCCGGGGACGCCTCGTCCGACTACGTCGTGCGGTCGACCGACTTTCCGCTCGCGATGGTCGTCGGGCGGCCGGCGGCGGCGTGGATCGAGCTGTCCATCGCGGACCGCGCCCCCGGACTCGAGGTGCTGGCACAGGCCGAGTCCCACGACCACGTGGCGCGTATCCTCCCCGAGTGGCGGCCCGAGCCGGCCCACGTGCACACGCTGCCCCGGTCGTGGCGGCCCGACGACGCCGCCGAGCCCGCGCTGGGCTGGATCGACTCCGCCGATCGACTGGAGGCCGCGGGGTTGCCCGAGCCGCTGCGCGGGGAGCTGACGACGGCGCTGGCCTGGACGCCGGTCGCGGCGTGGTTCGAGGCCGGCCGGCCGGTGGCGTTCTGCTATCCGGGAGTCGTCACCCCGATCTGGTGGGACGTGTCGGTCGACACGCTGGAGCCGTTTCGCGGCCGCGGCCTGGCCGGCCGTTGCTTCATGCACGTGGCGCGGCGGATGCACGCCCGCGGCAAACTGCCGCTGTGGGGGGCGTTGCAGTCCAACACCGCCTCGCTGCGCGCCGCGGAGAAGCTCGGCTTCCGCCGCGTGGCCGGGTTCACGATGTTCCAGCGGCCCCGCTAGGCGGCTAGAAGAACCCCAGCTGGAGCTTCGCCGCCTCGGACATCATGTCCTTGTCCCACGGCGGATCCCAGACCAGCTCGATCCGCGCCTCGGTCACCCCGGGTACGCCGCGCACCTTGGCCTCGACCTCGCCGGGGAGCGAGCCGGCCACGGGGCAGGCGGGGGAGGTCAGCGTCATCTCGACGTCGACCTTGCCCGCGGCGTCCACGTCGATGCGGTAGATCAGGCCGAGCTCGTAGATGTTGACGGGGATCTCGGGGTCGTAGACCGCGCGCAGGGCCTCGATCACCTGCTCGCGGATGCTCGTCGCCGCGGCGCCGTCCGCGGTGCCCGCGGCGCCGGAAGCGGAAGTCGCCTCTCGTTCCGGATCCATGCTCCACCTCACTCCGTCGTCACGGTTTCTTGCCGGTCCTGCAGCGCCGCGCGCAGCGTGTGCCAGGCCAGTGTGGCGCACTTGACCCGCACCGGAAACTCGCGCACGCCGGCGAACACCACCAGCTTGTCCAGCCGCTGCTCGTGGGCCGCGGGGTCGCCGGAACCCGTCACCAGATCGTGGAACGCCTCGAACACGGCGTCCGCTTCGTCGACCGTCAGGCCGTTCAGGCGCTCGGTCATCATCGACGCCGAAGCGGTGGAGATCGCGCAGCCCGAGCCCTCGAACGCGAGATCCTTGATCCGCTCGGCGTCCAGCTCGACGTAGACCGTGACCCGGTCGCCGCACAGCGGGTTGTGTCCCTCGGCGTGGTGCGAGCCCTCTCCGAGCGCGCGGCGATTCCGCGGCCGCTTGGTGTGATCGAGGATCACCTGCTGGTACAGCTCGCGCAGCTCGGACATCAGGCGAACACCTCGCGCACCCGGTGCAGTCCGGCCGCCAGCGCGTCGATCTCCTCGATCGTGTTGTACAGGGCCAGCGAGGCCCGCGCCGTGGCCGGCACGCCGAACCGCTCCATCAGCGGCTGCGAGCAGTGGTGCCCGGCGCGCACCGCGACTCCCTCGAGATCGAGCACGGTGGCGATGTCGTGGGGATGGATGCCCTCCATCACGAACGAGATCACCGCGACCTTGTCCTGCGCGGTGCCGATCAGCCGCACCCCGGGGATCTCGCCCAGGGTGGCCGTGGCATGGCTCAGCAGCTCGCGCTCGTAGGCCGCGATCTGGTCGTAGCCGACCGACTCCAGGTAATCGATCGCCGCGCCGAGACCGATCGCCCCGGCGATGTTGGGCGTTCCGGCCTCGAACCGGAACGGCAGCTCGTTATAGGTCGTCTTCTCGAAGGTCACGGTCCGGATCATGTCTCCGCCGCCCTGGTAGGGCGGCATCGCTTCCAGCAGCTCGGCGCGCCCGTACAGCACGCCGACACCGGTCGGGCCGAACATCTTGTGGCTCGAGAAGGCGTAGAAGTCGCACTCGAGCTGCTGCACGTCGACCCGCTCGTGGGCCATCGCCTGCGCGCCGTCGAGCAGCACCGGGATGCCGCGCGCGTGGGCCAGCTCGACCATCCGCCGCACCGGGTTGCGGGTCCCCAGCACGTTGGACACGTGCACGGCGGCGACGATCCGGGTCCGCGGGCCGAGCAGCTGCTCGAACTCGTCCAGCAGCAGCTCGCCGCGGTCGTTGATCGGCGCCACGCGCAGCCGCGCCCCCGAGCGCTCGCACAGCATCTGCCAGGGCACGATGTTCGAGTGGTGTTCCATGGCGGTGATCAGCACCTCGTCGTCGGGACCGACGTGACCGCCGCCGTAGCTGGTCGCGACGAGGTTGATCGCCTCGGTCGTGCCGCGCACGAAGATCACCTCGCGCTGGGCGCGGGCGTTGATCAGGCGCTGGATCTTGGTGCGGGCCTGCTCGAACTCGGCGGTCGCGTTCGCACTCAGCTCGTGCAGACCGCGATGCACGTTGGAGCACTCCGTGGTGTAGTAACGGTCGATCGCCTCGAGCACCCGGCGGGGCTTCTGCGTGGTGGCGGCGTTGTCGAGGTACACCAGCGGCTTGCCGTGGACGCGCCGCCCCAGCAGCGGGAAATCGCGGCGCACCCGCGCCACGTCGAGCGACGCCGGGGCGGCCGGCCGGGCCGAGCTGTGCCGCGTGCCCTTCATCGCGTCTGCCCCTACCGGTCCGGCTCGGTCCCGAGCCGGACCGCGACCTCGCGTTCCAGCCGCTCCCGCAGCGACGGGTGCTCGACGCGGTCGAGCACCTCGCGGGCGAACCCGTGCACGAGCATCGTGTGCGCCTCGCGGGCGCCGATGCCGCGGCTTCTCAGGTAAAACAGCATCTCGGGGTCGAGCCGTCCGATCGTCGCGCCGTGGGTGCACTTGACGTCGTCGGCATAGATCTCGAGCTGCGGCCGCGTGTGGACCAGCGCGCGGTCCGACAGCAGCAGGTTGGGGTTCGACTGCTTGGCGTCGGTCTTCTGCGCGTCCCGGCGGACGATGATCCGGCCGTTGAACACGGCGCGCGAGTCGCCGGTCAGGATGCCCTTGTACAGCTCGCGGCTCTGGCAGTGCGGCTTGGCGTGGTCGAGCACCGAGTGGTTGTCCACGTGCTGGCCGTCGCGGGTCACGTACATGCCGAGCAGCTCGCACCAGCCGCCCTCGCCGTCCAGCACGCCGACGGTGTCCAATCGGCTCAGCACCGCGCCGAGATCGAAGTTGTACGCGGTGAGGCTGCTGTCGCGACCCTGGCGCGCGTGCAGCGCGCCGACGTGGAACGCCCGGGCGCCCTCGTCCTGGAGCCGGGTGTGCTGCACCACCGCGTTGGCGCCGATGACGAGCTCGCCGACGGCGTTGTTCCAGTAGACGCCGTCGTCGAGCGCCGCGAAGTGCTCGATCAGGGCGACCCGCGAACCGTCGCCGGCGACGAGCAGCGTGCGCGGATGCGCCGCTTGCGGCGCGTCGCCGCCGCTGGACAGGTGCAGCACCAGCAGCGGTGCGTCGAGCTTGACGTTCGGCTCGACCTGGATCGCCGCGCCGTCCTCGAAGCAGGCCGTGTTGAGCGCGGTGAACGCCGCGTCCTCGAACGGCGCGCCGCTGGCCAGGTGCGGCGCCAGCGCGTCGGGGCAGGCCTGAAGCGCGGCGCGCAGGCTGCCCGCGCGCACGCCCTGCGGCAGCCCGTCGACGGCGGAGAGCTCGCGGGACAACCGGCCGTCCACGAACACCAGGCGGTGCGGCGCCAGCCCCGCGACGCCGAGTGGCTCGAGCCGCCGGGCGTCGATCGCGCGCCGGGGGGCGGGGACCCACGGCGTGTCCGCGAGCCTGGCGACGTTGGTGTTCTTCCACTGCTCGAGACGGCTGGTCGGGAAGCCGAGCTCCTCGAATCGACGCAGCGCCGCCAGCCGGACCGCGCGCAGCCATTCGGGCCCGCTCCCGGCCAGCTCGCGCTGAACGCCGGCAAAACCGGACAGCGGTCGCTCCTGGGTCGTCTCCGCCATCACGCGCTCCGTCACGACCGCGCGGCCGTGCTGGCCGTCGGCTCGATCCAGCTGTAGCCCTTGCGTTCCAGCTCCAGCGCCAGCTCGCGGTCCCCGGAGCGGATGATCCGGCCCTCGTGCAGCACGTGGACGCGGTCGGGCACGATGTACTCGAGCAGTCGCTGGTAGTGCGTGATCACGACGATCGCGCGCTTGTCGTCGCGCAGGCCGTTGACGCCGTCGGCGACGATCTTGAGCGCGTCGATGTCGAGCCCGGAATCGGTCTCGTCGAGGATCGCCAGCCGCGGATCCAGCACGGCCATCTGGAAGATCTCGTTGCGTTTCTTCTCGCCGCCCGAGAACCCCTCGTTGACGTTGCGGTTCAGGAAGCTCTCGTCCATCTTGACGACCCCGATCCGCTCGCGGACCAGCTTGAGGAAGTCCATCGCGTCCAGCTCTTCCTCGCCGCGGTGCTTGCGGATCGCGTTGACCGCCGCCTTCATGAAGTACAGGTTGGTCACCCCCGGGATCTCGACCGGGTACTGGAAGGCCATGAACACGCCCGCGCGCGCGCGGTCCTCGGGATCCATCTCCAGCAGGTCCCGGCCGTCGTAGGTCGCCGATCCGGCGCTGACCTCGAAGGTCTCCTTGCCCGCCAGCACCGCGGCCAGCGTGCTCTTCCCGGAGCCGTTGGGTCCCATGATCGCGTGGACCTGACCGGCGTCCACCGCCAGGTCGACGCCGCGCAGGATCGTCTTGTCCTCGACCTTCGCCTCGAGGCCCTTGATCTCGAGCAATGCCATCAGTGTCACTCCAGGCCGCCCGGGGCGGCATCGGGGTTGTCCGTTCCGTTCAGCCGACGCTGCCTTCCAGGCTGACGCCGAGCAGCTTCTGCGCCTCGACCGCGAACTCCATCGGCAGCTCGCGGAACACCTCCTTGCAGAAGCCGTTGACGATCATCGAGACCGCGTCCTCGGCCGAGATGCCGCGTTGCTGGCAGTAGAAGATCTGGTCCTCGCCGATCTTGGCCGTCGAGGCTTCGTGTTCCATCGTGGCCGTCGGGTTGCCGACGTCGATGTACGGGAAGGTGTGCGCGCCGCACCTGTCGCCCAGCAGCATCGAGTCGCACTGCGAGTAGTTGCGGGCGTTGTGGGCGCCCTTGAGGATCTTGACCATGCCGCGGTAGGTGTTCTGGCTGCGGCCGGCCGAGATGCCCTTGGAGACGATCGTGCTCCTGGTGTTCTTGCCGATGTGGATCATCTTGGTGCCGGTGTCGGCCTGCTGCCGGTTGTTGGTCACCGCCACCGAGTAGAACTCGCCGATCGAGTTGTCGCCCTGCAGGATGCAGCTGGGGTACTTCCAGGTGATCGCCGACCCCGTCTCGACTTGCGTCCAGGAGATCTTCGAGTTGCGGCCGGCGCACTTGCCGCGCTTGGTGACGAAGTTGTAGATCCCGCCCTTGCCGTCCTTGTCGCCGGGATACCAGTTCTGCACGGTCGAGTACTTGATCTGCGCGTCGTCCAGCGCCACCAGCTCGACCACCGCGGCGTGGAGCTGGTTCTCGTCGCGCATCGGGGCCGTACAGCCCTCGAGGTAGCTGACGTAGGCGCCCTCGTCGGCGACGATCAGCGTGCGCTCGAACTGGCCGGTGTTGGCGGCGTTGATGCGGAAGTACGTCGACAGCTCCATCGGGCAGCGCACGCCCTTGGGCACGTAGACGAACGAGCCGTCGCTGAACACCGCCGAGTTGAGCGTGGCGTAGAAGTTGTCGGTGTAGGGCACGACCGTGCCGAGGTACTTCCGAACCAGCTCGGGGTGGTGCTTGACCGCTTCCGAGAACGAGCAGAACACGATGCCCAGCTCGGCCAGCTTGTCCTTGAACGTCGTGGCCACCGAGACGCTGTCGAACACGGCGTCCACGGCGACCCCCGCCAGCAGCTTCTGCTCCTGCAGCGGGATGCCGAGCTTCTCGTAGGTCCTGAGCAGCTCCGGGTCGACCTCGTCGAGGCTCTGCGGGCCGTCCCCGCGCTGCTTGGGCGCCGAGTAGTAGACGATCGACTGGTAGTCGATCGGCGGGAACTCGACGTTGGCCCAGCGCGGCTCACGCATCTCGAGCCAGTGCCGGAAGGCCTTGAGCCGCCACTCCAGCATGAACTCGGGCTCTTCCTTCTTGGCCGAGATCAGCCGCACGACGTCTTCGTTCAGGCCCGCCGGGATCGCGTCGGCCTCGATGTCCGTCACGAAGCCGTACTTGTACTCCCGGTTGGCCAGCTCCTCGACGGTGTGGGTCGTGGTCTTCATCGTGTCGGGTCTCCGCTTTTATCCGCAGGCTTTGGAAATTCCGCGCACCGTGCGCTCGCCGATCTCGATCAGCGGCGGGGGAGTCGTATCGACCAGCTCCGCCACCGCGACGCTGTCCAGCGCTTGCAGGATCGCGCCGCTGATCCGCTGCCAGTTCACCCGTGACGGACAGCTCGTCTCGTGCTCGCACTGACCCGGCCGCGTCACGCACTCCACCAGCCCGACGGGCCCCTCGAGACCGCGGATCACGTCGCCGATCGAGATCTCGTTCAGCGGACGGGACAGGCTGTAGCCGCCCTTGGCGCCGCGATTGGATTCCAGCAGCCCCGCCCGGGCCAGCCCCTTCAGGATCTTGCTCGCCATCGGCTGGGACAGCCCGACCCGCTCGGCGATCTCGCGGGCCGGGTAAGCCCGTTCGCCCTCGCTGGACAGCTCGGCCAGCAGCAGGATCCCGTAGTCGGTCTCTCGCGTGATCCGGATCACGGCGCACCTCCCGTCCAAATAGTACTGAAGGGGTACCGTTTCCGCAAGGGAGGCGCAGCCCCCGGAAAAACGATCGTGGCGGTCTCTTTTCGGGGATCCGGAGCCGAGCGCCCCTTGCGCCCGGTTCGACGGTCTACGATCTTATGCGCTCGGTGCCGCGGGGGGACCCGCCGGGAGACGGATGGCCACAGCGACCGAACCACGCCCGATCGTCCTGCTGGGCCCGCAGCGGTTCCAGCCGACCGTCGTCGAGGCGCTCGACGCCCTCGGTGCCGAGGGGACCGTGGCGCTGGTCACCGCGGGCTGGCAGGAGCGCGAGGAGGAGGTCGAGGAGCTGCAGCAGCACCTCGGCCGGCCGACCCTCAACCTGCAGCTCTACGCGCGGGCCGAGGCGGCCTTGAGCGAGGACCGCCCGCTCGCCGACGCGCTGCGCCGCCGCCAGGACCGCCTCCAGCAGATGCAGGAGCTCTACCGCCTGCGCCTCGGCCACGCGCTCGACGCGGCGCGGGAGCTGATGCGGCTCGGCCAGCCCGCAGAGCTGCTGGTGGCCGAGCGACGCTCGGCGATCCGCGTGCTGCGCGGGCTCGACACCGGGCACCTGCACCGCGTGGCCGCCGTGGAGCGGGAGTTCGACGAGACCTGGCGGCCGACCGAGCGCGCGGCGGTGGCGCGGCGCCGCGAAGAGCTCGGGGAGCTCCTCGGGCGCTGCGGCGCGCTGGCGATCGCCGGCGGTCACGTGGCGGTGCTGCTGAACCGGCTGCGGCTGTTCGACCTCGTGCCGCTGCTGGGCCGCATGCCGATCGTCGCCTGGTCCGCCGGCGCGATGGCGCTGGCCCCGCGCGTGCTGCTGTTCCACGACAGTCCGCCGCAGGGGCCCGGCAACGCCGAGGTGCTCGACGCCGGGCTGGGGCTGGTCAAGCGGCTGCTGCCGCTTCCGCACGCCCGCCGGCGCCTGCGGCTCGACGATCCGTCGCGGGTCGCGCTGCTGGCGCGTCGCGCGGCGCCGCTGGCCTGCGTGGCTCTCGACCCCGGGGCGCGGGTCGATCTGGTCGACGGCCGGTGCGTCGGGGCGCCCGGCACGCTGCGGCTCCACGCGCGTGGCGGCCTGGTCCCGCTGGGGCGGGGAGCGGGCTCGTGACCGCCGGGATCCGGCGGCTGCTCGAGGGCGATCCGCCCGACGCCGCGGCGGTCGAGGCGTTCCTCGCCGAGCACGAGTTCCCGATCGTCGAGGATACCCGCGTGACGTTCGTCTGGCGCGGCGAGGCGGACGAGGTCCACCTGCGCCACTTCATCTTCGGGCTGCCGTCCTCGCGGCCGCTGACCCGCATCGACGGCACCGACCTGTGGTACTACGCGACCGAGATCCCCGCCGGCTCGCGGTTCGAGTACAAGTTCGACGTGGTGCGCGGCGAGGACCACCAGTGGGTCATGGATCCGCTGAACCCCAAGGTGGCCCACGACCCGTTCGGCGCCAACTCGGTCTGCCAGGTCACCGGTTACGAGACGCCCGAGTGGACCGAGCCGGACCCCGAAGCCCGCCCGGGAGCGATCGAGGAGCTGGCGGTCACGAGCCGCCACCTCGACGGCAAGCGCCGCGTGCAGGTCTACCTGCCGGCGCGGTTCCGCCGCCGCCGCCGCTACCCGTTGCTGATCGTGCACGACGGCGGCGACTTCCTGCGCTACGCGGCGCTCCAGACCGTGCTGGACAACCTGATCCACCGGCTCGAGATCCCGCCGCTGATCGCCGCGTTGACGCACCCCCGGAAGCGGTTGGTCGAGTACGGCGCCGATCCGCGCCACGCCGCCTGGCTGACCGAGGAGCTGGTGCCGCTGCTGGAGCGGACGTTCCCGCTGATCGACCGGCCCGCGGCCCGGGCGCTGATGGGCGCCAGCTTCGGCGGGGTCGCCGCGCTGTTCACGGCCTGGAGCCACCCCGGAGTCTACGGGCGGCTGCTGCTGCAGTCGGGCTCGTTCGCGTTCTCGGACATCGGCGATCACGGCCGCGGCCCGGCCTTCGACCCGGTGGCGGCGTGGATGAAGCGGTTCCGGGACCAGCCCGGCAAGCCCAGCGACAAGGTGTTCGTCAGCTGCGGCACGTACGAATCGCTGATCTACGAGAACCGCTCGATCGTGCCGTTGCTGCAGGACACCGGGATGGAGCTGCGCTACGTCGAGGCCCGCGACGGTCACAACTGGGAGAACTGGCGCGACCGGCTGCGTGAGGGCCTGTCGTGGCTGTTCCCCGGGCCGCTGTGGATGGTCTACGAGTAGGCCGGACGGGATCCCTGCCGAGGGGACGGGGATGGTCCGGTTGTCGGATGGGAGCGGCGCCGCGGTTGGTCTAGGCTTTCCGCAGGAGGCCCGGATGCCGGTCCAGCCGCAGCCGCGCTGGGAGTCGCTCGACGCCGCCACGCGCCACGAGCTCGACGAGCAGTACCTCGAGGAGCTGGCACGGGTGGCGGAGCCGGGCTTGAGCGACGAGGCGATCGAGGCCTACCTCGCGTACCGCCACGAGCGGCCGCTGGCGCAGATCACGACCTTCGAGACGGGCCAGATCCGCCACATGCTGCACGGCCTGCGCGATCCCGCCCGGATTCCCGACCCCGTCGAGCGCGAGGAGCACCGCGGCCGCATCGAGCGGTTCGGCGCGAACAAGCTGCACCTGACCAACTTCGGCACGTTCGTGTTCGTCATCGCGGTGCACATCTACGCCGGGTTGCTGGCGATCCTGCTGTTCCTGATCCTGCGCAGCTGAAGCGCGACCCGCCGATGGACTCCCGCCGGGGCCGTCGGGTAGCATCGCCGTATGGAGAGGGGGGAACCCGGTCCGGCCCGCGGCTTCCGGCCGGTGCCGGCGATCCTGGCGGTGATCCTGCTGCTCGCCGCCGTGCCGCGCCTGGTCGCGCTCGACCGCTCTCCGCCCGGCGCCAGCGTCGACGAGGTCTCGAACGTCTGGAACGCCTACTGCCTGCTCGAGACGGGAGCGGACCAGCACGGCCGGCGCTGGCCGGTGCTGTACATGCGGGCCTACGGCGAGAACCGCTCGGCGCTGTTCCTGTACGTGCTGGCGCCGGTGCAGGCGATCGGGGGGCCGACGATCGCCGCGTCCCGGGCGGCCGGAGCGCTGTGCGGCGTGCTGACCGTGCTGCTGGCGTTCTACGTGGGGTCGCGACTGTTCGACCGCACGGTCGGGTTGACGGCGGCGGCGCTGCTGGCCGTGAACCCGACGCACGTCTATTACAGCCGCTCGGCGTTGGAAACGACGCTGACGCCGCTGCTGTCGCTGC